>JBBQDQ010000001.1:0-90832 GCA_038319835.1 Thermoanaerobaculia bacterium
CCGACGGCAACACGGCCATCGTCGGAGGGACGCATGACAACAGTGACGCTGGCGCCGCGTGGGTCTGGACGAGGAGCGCAGGGGTCTGGACCCAGCAGGGGACCAAGCTGGTCGGCTCGGGCGCCGTGGGGAATGCTTACCAGGGCACGTCCGTGGCTGTCTCCCCCGACGGCAACACGGCCATCATCGGAGGGCCCGCCGACAACACGTACGGCGGGGCCGCGTGGGTCTTCGTGACGCCGGGCGGGCCCCCTCCGGTGGGAGCGAGCTTCTACCCATTGACGCCCTGCCGCATCGGCGACACGCGTAATCCAAACAGCCCGCTCGACGGACCTGCATTGCAGCCGAATGCGACCCGATCGTTCGACGTGGCCGGCGTCTGCGGCATTCCCGCCGGGCCGGTCGCGATCTCGGTGAACCTGACCGTCACGAACGTGGGGGCACCCGGCGAGCTCGTGGTCTTCCCGTCGGACGTCGTGAAGCCGAATGCGAGCTCGATCAGCTTCGGGGCGGGTCGCACCCGCGCCAACAATGCGGTCGTCGCACTCTCAAGCTCGAGCACGACGTTCTCGGTCTTCAACAACTCCGCGGCCAACGTGGATTTCATCCTCGACGTGAACGGGTACTTCCGGTAGGAGGCGGTCCAGACCGCAGGACCGCTCTCAGCGCGGCGTGCCCGTCAGTATGGCGTCACGCCTGGCTGGATCATCAGCGAAGGCCCGCTCGCGACGCCGTTGATCGTCGTTCCGCCGTTATGGATGTGAGGGAGCATTTTCGACTCGTTGAAAGGGTCGATGAAGCGCTCCCAGCAGGTCGGTGCGTGATACGTTCGGGGCGAGATTTCGAACAATGCGTGCTTTCTTCGGGCGGAGTGCCGTCGCGCTGACTCTCCTCGTCTCTTCTCCTCTCGTCGCTGGGCCGTCCCGCTGGAAGAAGCCGTACTTCGGGGCGACAAAGCCCGGAACGTCCGCGCGGTTGCGGGGTGTGGATGCGGTGACCGGCGACGTCACCGAAGCGATCCTGACGCGCGCCGACGACGAGGAAGGACGCGTCGTCTTCCAGCGGAGCGATGAGTTCATCTCGGGGAAGTTCAAGGGGACGAAGAGCGTCTCCCGCTACGAGATGAAGCCCGGCTTCCCGGTCGAGACCGAGGGCCTCAGCTACATGCGCTGGGCGGCAAAGATCGCATGGGGAGAGGACGCCGGGACGGTTGCGGACGCAGCGACGCTGAAGGCGATCACGTCGAGCGGCGTCGACTACGGAGCGATCATAGTCTTCAAGGGCGTGGAGACGGTCGACGGGAAAGCCTGCGATCACTACGCCTACACCACTGGCACTGGGCCGGGCAAGGTCGAGGGCGAGCTGTGGCTCAGCGACCTGGTCCCGTTCGCCACCGTCAAGGAGACTTCCCGCGGCAAGGACGCGACCGGGGCCGAGTACAGGGTCGAGACGAAGCTCGTCGCTCCCGGCGTCTCGGCCGAGGCCGCGAAGGCCGCGGCCTCGGCCCCCGCGAGCTTCGGCGATCTCTACCGGGCCGGGAAGCTCTCGATCCTCGTCGAGATCGTCCCGAAGTCCTCGACCGTGCGGCTCACGCTCACGAACAAGAGTGACGCAAAGCTGAAGGTTGTGATCCCGAAGGGAAACACGACGCTCGAGGTTGGCACACCCGTCGGTTCTCTCGACCTCGTCGCACCGGCGGAGTGGACTCTCATGATCGCCGCCGCCGGCGGCGCCGCGCCGCGCTTCGACCTGACCCAGAAGGGGACGTACCGGCCGACGAAGGGCGCGTTCACGGCGTCCGTCTACGAGGGCCAGCCTCTCTTCTCGGGCAGCGTCGAGATGGACCACGTGAAGGAATGATCGACAGGTTCTTGCAGAGGAGGCCCCGGATGAAGTTCAAGGCCTGGATCGCTCTTATCGTGCCCGCACTCCTGTTGACTGCCCCGGCGCTTTCCGCCGGGAAGAGCCAGAGCGAACGCTGCGCTCCGAACGATGCCACGAGCGAGATGAAGTGCGTCTACCGCAACGGCCACTGCGCCGAGGTGACGGTCGATGGGACGAAGACCGTCCCGTTCACGGACGAGGCGGCCGCCGCGCGCGTCCACGCGATCGACCACGGGCGGACCGTCTGCTGGATGCTCACGAAGCCGGTCTCGACGAAGCTCCGGGTGAGCGCGAAGGCGGGCGGCATCTTTCCGCCCTTCCTGGGGAAGATCCAGAAGCTGAGCGTGAACGCGTACCGGCTCGATGGCGCCAAGCCGGGGGAGAGCGTGAGCTCCCTCGACGACGTCGAGCTCGTGGCGGATGGCGACCCGAACGAGACCTGGCGGCTCACCTCCGCGAAGCCCCTGAAGAAGGGCGAGTACGTCCTTATCTTCCAGATCTTCGGCGTCGGAAACTGGGACAAGCAGGCCGTCCTCGTCAGCCTCGACCCCGCGCTCCCGCCGGGTCCGGCCGACAAGACGGGCCCGAAGTAGGGCGTCCGATGTTCGTCCTACCCGTCCTTCCGCTGGTTCTTGCTCTTGCGGCGCCGCAGACGAGCGCGCGGGTCCAGAAGGCCGTGCACGCCGTCGAGTGGACGCGCCCGGCGGGACACGTGCGGCCGGGACAGACGAGCGGCGGACCGCGCCCACCCTTCGACGTCGTGAAGCTCGCCCTGTCGAGCGACGGGACGAAGCTCACCGTCACGGCGACCCTCGGGAGCCCGATGAGCGGAGACTTCGCCTCGGACGTCGTGCAGGTCTACATCGACACCGACAACGATTCGAAGACCGGCGTGAAGACGTTCTGGAGCAACAAGCCCGGCTTCGAGCTCCTTGCGCACCTGTACGCCTGCGTCCGTTACGAGAACGGGGGCAGCGCGTGCGCGGGCGGGTTCACGAAGGCGAAGGTGAAGGGCTACTACGCGGTTGCGGACCTCGGCCGGTTCAAGACCGACCCGCTGAATCCGGAGAAGGTCGTCGGGTCGATGGACGCTCCGGCCGTGCCTTTCCAGGGATCGGTCCTCTCCGCGAGCCTCGGCTACAAGGACCTCGGCGTGAAGCCAGGCCAGGCGGTTCGGATCGTCGCGCGGGTGAGCGACGGCCCCTCCGACGAAACGGCCGACTTCCCGGAAGTGATCCTGACGTTGAAGTGACGCCGGTCGTGGCCCTTCACGCCGTATGATTGCCGCATGGCACAGGGCTCGGCTGGAAACGTGATCGCCGCGCTCGCCAGCTTCTTCATCCCCGGACTCGGGCAGCTCACCCAGGGCCGAATCCTCGCGGCCCTCGGTTTCTTCATCCTGTCCGGCGTTCTCTGGTTCTTCCTCCTCGGCTGGATCGGGCACATCCTCGCGACGATTGACGCCGCGGTCTGGAAGCCGAAGAGCTAGCCGATCAGGGCGCCTCCGACCCGAAAATCTCCTGTACCGCGACCGACCCTTTCGGCAGGCGGTGCAGGAGATCGATGAGGTGCCGCTCGCTGGCTCTCAGGCGGCGCGAGACCTCGCGGGCGAGATTGAGGACGAGAAGGATGAACGCCTCGGGATCGCGCCGGCGGATCTCGAGAAGCTCGCGGTAATGGAGGACGAGCAGGCTCGTCTCTCCCACCGTTCGGACCGTGGCCGAGCGGGGCTGGATGTCGAGGAGCGACATCTCGCCGAAGCAGTCGCCCGGGCCGAGGGTCGCCACGACGAGGTCGTCCCCGTCCTCGGGATCGCGACGGATCCGAACCTCGACGCCGCCGCTTTCCACGATGTACATCTCGCGGGCTCCCTCTCCCTCGGTTAGAACGAGGCACGAGGCCGCAAGGATCCGCCGCTGGAGATGCTCGGCGATCAGCTCGAGGGCGGGGCGCTCGAGAGCCCCGAAGATGGGGGTCCGCTCGAGGAACACCGGGTCGGGGGACGGATCGGCTCTCGTGTCGGCCATACGTCGAGGCTCCTTGCCCAATGGCGGGCTGGTGCCGTCTTCATCCGGGCCCGCCCGGCACGCTTGACCGGGAGGGTACGTCGAGCGGGATCAGGGCAGGAATGCCCCGATCGCCGGCTCCTTCCAGGTCGTCGCCTTCGCACCGACCTTACCCGTGACCGGATCGACGACGGCGACGAACCCTTTCGCGAGGAGGAGCGCCTCCCCTCCGGGGCCCATGGCGATATCGGCGGGGCCGTCGGTCTTCGTGACGACGGGCTCACCGAACGTGAAAGCGTCGTAGGCGTTCAGGCCGCGGTCGGTCGCGATGAGAAGAGTCTTCCCTCCGCCGGTCAGGTAGAGGCCGCGCGATCCGGCTCCGGCTGGCTGCCGCGCTCCCTTCTCCAGCTTCTCGAGATCGACCCGCAGGACGGTGCTGCCGAAGGGGTCGTACACGTACGCGACTTTGCCGTCGGTGCGGATGACGATCGGCTTCCCCCGGGGAAGGTCGGTCTTCGGCCCGTAGATCGAGTAGACGTAGGAGGACCGGCCGTGGGCTTCGGCGTCCCTGCGGCCGGCATCCATCGAGGCGAGCGTCGCCCCGGCGGCAGCGACCCCGGCCCCGAGCCGGGCACCGAACGAAGCGGTGTCGAACGACTTCAGCTTCTTGCCCGAATCGACATCGAAAATCAGAAGGTTGCTCACACCATTTCCGTCGAAGTCGGGGAAAAGGGCGAGTCGGCCGTCGGGCGTCAGCTCCGTCGTGTCGCCACCCGGGTACTTACGCATCGTGACCGCGGGTGGCGAGGAGAAGTCTCCGAAATCGACTTCGGCCGACGGGAAGCCGAGGACTCGCGCGCTCCGGCCGTCGGACGAGAATCGAAAGGCCCTCGGGAACTCCGGGCCCGGAACGTCGTACTCGACGGCGTTCCCCCGGACGACGTAGAGGCGTGACTCCTTCACCTCGCCCGCCTTTCGTCCTCCGAGGATGAGGCGTCCGGTTCTGTCGAAGCCTCCGACTGCCGTGATCGCGCAGAGTTTCAATTCGCCCGTCTTCTGCCGCTTCGAAAAGGAGAAGGCCGCGAGCGCGCCCGGCACGTTTCCAAAGCCCTTCGGCTCTCCGCGAGAGAGGGCATAGAACGTCTCTCCGTCCGGGGCCAGGAGGAGCTCCTTGAACTCACCGAGGAGGATGACCGGCGCGGCGGCCGTTCCAGAGGCAAGGTCGACGAAGACGATCTGCGCGGGCCCCTCCACCCTCGACGTGAGAACGGCGGCCACGGCGCCGTCCTCCGAAGTGACCATGTCGGACGCGGCACGCTCGAGGGAGACGCGGCGCGCCTTCCCGTCCCGATCGATCGAGACGACCGTCGCCGTCTGGCGCTTCTCCGGATTCGTGTGTGGGAAGCCCTTCGCGAGAACGACGAGGCTCGCACCGGCGGCGTTCCAGTAGGCGGGGCCGATCCCGTAGCCGAGCTCGACCCTCGCCTTCTCTTTCAGAGTCGCCGCGTCGGCGAAAATGGCCTGGGACTTCGTCTTCGCCCTGAAGCCGTCGTACTTGTCCTCTCCCTCTCCACGGCAGAGAACGACGATGGTCGCTCCGTCCGGCGAGGAAACGATGCGCGTCGGGTCGGCGCCCAGGACCGCGGTCGCCTTCACGGCCAGCGTCGCGGCGTCGACACGGCTGAAGCTCTTCCCTGCGTGGTCGAGGAGGAGGACATCCCCGGCGAGCGCGGAGGCGGCACTCGCGAGGAACGCGGCCGCGACGAGCGGCGCCATCGCTCCCGTCAGATCCCGGCCGGCCTTGGTGACGCGATGCGAAAGCAATCTCTTCATGGCGGCTCCTTCCGTTCTGCTTCGAGAGCTACGACTTCACCGCAAAGCGCTGCTGCAGCTCGGCGTACGGGATGGCGCCCTGGGCGAAGCCGAAAGTGCCGTGCTCTGTCATCTCCCGAGCGGCCTGCTCGACCAGGGTGAGGACGGCGCGAGTGAGGGTGCCGCCAACGCTGATCCTGGCGACGCCGAGTGAGCGCAGGGTGGCAGCGTCCAGCACCGGCTCGACCAGCCCGGACACGACGTTCACCGGCGCGCCGATCGCGGAGGTCAGTCTGCCGATCTCCTCGGCAGCGGTGACACCGGGAACGAAGATGCAGTCGGCTCCGGCAGCCAGGTAGCGCTCGGCCCGGCGCACGGTCTCGGCGAAGGCGTCCGGGCGCCTGATCATGTAGGCGTCGGTGCGCGCGTTCAGCACGAACGAACCGGCCGGTGCGGCGGCCCGCGCCGCCTCGAGACGTTCGCAGGCGGCCTCGACCTCGAGCAGTTCTCCGGGCCGAGTCACGTCCTCCAGATTGCCTCCGACCACCCCGATCTCGACCGCAGCGGCGACCGTTGCGGCAACGTCGGCGGCGGTCGCGCCGTAACCGGACTCCAGGTCGGCGCTCACCGGGCACGCGACAGCCGACACGATCCGCGCGATGCAGTCGAGCATCTCCGGCCCCTCCATGGTGCCGTCGGCGGCACCACGGCTGAAGGCGATCCCGGCGCTGGTGGTGGCGATCGCGGCGAACCCGGCCTGTTCCAGGATCCGTGCCGAGCCACCGTCCCAGGCATTCGGCAGGATGAAGCCGGCGCCGGGTCGATGCATCGCCAGGAACGCCGCCGCTCGGTTCGAGGTCGCGGACGCGGGCATGCGCCTGATTCTATGGCTGGGGGACCGTCGGGCAGACTGACCGTTGTGAGCGGCGTCTTCCCTGAACTCATGAAGGGTTCGTGGTTAACCGCCGGCGTCCAGAGTGAACAACCTGTTCGGCCGGGCTGGATGCTCACGAAGCCGATTTCGACGAAGCTCCGGGTGAGCGCGAAGGGGGGCGGCATCTTCCCGCCGTTCCTGAGGAAGATCCAGAAATTGAGCGTGAACGCATACCAGCTTGAAGGGGCCGGCGGTGATGATCGGCCTCGCGCTCACCGACGAGTCACACCGACTCGACCGGGCCACGCGCTGCCGGAGTCACCCATGATGGGTATTCCGCTTTCGTAATTGTTACGAGCTCAATATCGGTAGGTGGCGGCCAGTCCGGACCGCCCCGGCATCCGCTCGATCGGAATGACCAGGACGAGGCCGCCCATCTTTTCGACCAACTCGCCCAGATCGTCGAGTAGGTCATCGGCTTGCGGGTGGCTCAGAACAGCAGCTTCGACCCGACCCGTCGAGCCGATTCGCCTCCGAGGGAGGGATCGTTCTCGGGGCAGCTGCCCCTCTCCAGCGGAGGCGGGACCAGACGGCATCGACCGCCGCGGAGAGCGTTGCACGGCTCGAGAATGCGACCATTCTTCTCCCCGCCAGCCCAAGAGCCGCGCTTCCGACTTCTTAGCCCTAGTCTTTCAGCACGAACGTCACGCGCATCGTGACTCGAAATTCGGAGATTTTTCCCTTTTCTACTTTGATCTTCTGCTCGGCAATCCGTGCGCCGCGGACGTTGTTAAGCGGACCCCGATTCTTGGGGCCGGAAATGCATATCCCTGGACGAGCACCACTCCGCCCACACCGAGCGAGAGGAGTCCGGCTAATCCGAGGATCGCCAGCGCGAGCAGCCACGCGAACTGGCGGAGCGGAATGCCCTGAACCTCCGGGGGCGCCGCGGGGCGCCGGCCGGCCGCTGTCGTAGGGCCGCCCGACGGAAGGCTGCGCGCGCGTTCGGCCGGAGGAGGACCACCGCACCGCCTGCCGAGTCCGAGAAGCGGGCTCACCCGAGCCCCCGTGCACGCAAGCCCAGGCGATACCTGTGCGCGTCAGCTCTGCGGAGATCGAGGATTCGATCCAGAGGCTTCTTGCCCGCCCGTGGTGCCGGCCACTCCGTGTCCGAGTGTCCGATGGAAGGTCGCTCCACCGGCACACGACTTGCTTCACGCCCGGCGTTGACAAGAGTGCAGACGAGGCGAGTCACGGTGTTTTCAACGCTCCTCGTCGGGGCGGTCTGCGCGACCGCGTCGCTTGCGGGGGCCCAGCGGGTTGGTCCGGAGTGGGTCAGTCCGGACCTTCCACCCGCGAGCAAATCGGTCGAGGCACTCGGCTCGGAGGAGAACGGGCCCGGGGGAAGCGCCTCGACGCCGGAGAGCCCCGCTCCCGCCGGGGAGGCGAAACCGTACCGTCCTCCGTCGTTCCCAAAGATGGTGCTCCTCGACACGGGACACGTCCTGACGTCGCCGCTCCGCTGGGGAGGCCGCGAGTGGATCCTGTTCTCGGCGTCCACGGCCGCGGTCGTCGCGCTGACGCGCGCGGACGCGTCGGTGAGCGACGCGGCACGCGACCGCGGGTCCACCCTCGGCTTCGTTGGGGACACCCTCGAAGGGCTGGGTGACGGCCGCTCGTTCCTGCTTCTCGGCGGGTTCTATCGGGCCGGCGCGATCGGCCACGACTCGAAGGCGAAGAACGTGTTTTTCGACGGGCTCTCGGCCAGCCTGATCGCGAGCGGAATGATCACGCCGGTTCTCTCGTCGCTGGTCGGACGCGAGCGGCCGACGGACGACCAGGGCGCGTACGCGTTCCATCCGTTCGAAGGACGGTCGTTTCCCTCGGGCCACACGACCCAGGCCTTCGCGGTCGCGTCGGTGATCGCGACCTCCTACGACCAGGTCTGGGTGAAGGTGGCGGCGTACGGGGCGGCCGCGGTGACGGCATACGTTCGCGTGCAGCGGGGTAAGCACTTCCCGACCGACGTCGTCGTCGGGGCGGTGATCGGCACGGCGGTCGGCCGCTCCGTCGTGCACTTCAACCGCAGGCTCCGTTCGGGGGAGCCCGAGCCCGAGAGCGCCGGCGCACGCCTCACGATCGTCCCGCTCGTGAGCGGGGGCGCCTTCGGGATCTCCGCGAGTCTCGATTTCTGACCACGGTCCGCCCGGCAAAAGGAAAGAAACCTTGAACAATCGAACGTCGGCCCAGGCCGGTCCCCTGTTCCGTCTCGCGCCGGCCGTGCTCGCGGCCGCTGCCCTGCTGTCCGCCCCAGCCGCCGCGCAGGACACCGGCCGGTGGGAGGTCGGCGCGTTTGCCGGCGGCTCCTTCGGAAGCCGGATTTATCAGGATCGGAACACCGACATCGAGATCGGCAGCGCGGCCGCGTTCGGCCTTCGCGGGGCCTTCAGCGTGGACCGCACGTTCAGTCTCGAGATCGCGCTGTCGAAGGCCAGCGCCCGCCTTGTCGCGGTGAACCCGTCGACGGGCGCGTCGCTCGCGCCGTCAGCCCCGATCGACGTCAATGCCTACGAGCTGAACGGCCTTTACGGGTTCGGCACGGGCCGGCTCCGCGGCGTGATGGGGCTCGGCGTGGGCGCGATGACACTTCACCCGTTCGTCCCGGGCGTCGCGACGGCGCCCGACACGCGGTTCGTCGCGAACATCACGCTCGGCGGGAAGTACTATCTGAGCGAGCGCGTCGCCCTCCGCGCCGATGCCCGGTATCGCTGGAGAAGCGCGAGCCCCACCACCGGCGCGGTCGTCTGCGGGAGCTCGGGCTGCTACGGGTTCACGACGGACCTCTATTCGAGCGCCGAGGTCACGGGCGGCGTTTCGTACCGGTTCGGAGGAGCGCGCATCTGGGATCTCCCGGCGGCGCCCGCGTCTCCGACTTCTCCCGCCGTCCTCGCGTCGCCGTCGCGGCGCCCCGAGCCGGAGGTGAACTTCTTCACGGCGGTGGGCGAGGTCGCCCTCGTCGAGCTCCTGCCCTGGGCCTTCGACCGATACGTCACGAAGGAGGATTTCGCGTTCATCTCCACGCAAAGCGTGAAGGAGAACTTCAAGGCCGGCTTCGGCTACGACCGCGACGACTTCAACACGAACCAGGCCGCCCACCCGTTCCACGGCAGCCTCTACTTCAACGCCGCGCGGTCGAACGGGTACGGCTACTGGGAGTCGGGCGCGTTCACGCTGGCGGGCAGCTTCCTCTGGGAATGCTGCATGGAGAACACCCAGCCCTCGATCAACGACATCGTGAACACCACGCTCGGCGGCATGTCCCGCGGCGAGATGGCGCACCGCATCGGTGTCATGGTCCGCGACAACACGGCGAGCGGTGTCCCGCGCTTCTGGCGCGAGCTCGCCGGAGCGCTCGTGGACCCGATGGGAGGCTTCAACCGGCTCGTGCACGGCGACGCGTTCCGCACGTTCGCGAACCCGGACGAGCGCTTCCCGAGCCGCTTCAGCGTGGTCGCCGACCTCGGCTACCGGCACATCGGCGCGAGAGCCGCCGATCCGGACCAGGGGATCGTCTCTTTCTCGGCGGTCTACGGCGACGCGTTCGCGGGCGAGTTCCGCAAGCCCTTCGACACGTTCTGGCTCGAGGCCGACGTCGCGACGACGGGCGTATCGCGGGTCGAGGGGCGGGGGGTCCTGAAAGGGTGGGAGCTGGGCGATCCGACCGCGCGGGTGCGCCACATCCTCGGCGTCTTCCAGGAATACGAGTACTTCAGCAACGAATCGCAGGTCTTCGCGGCTCAGATCTTCAGCACCGGGCTGATGTCGCGTTACAGCCTCCGGCCGGACCTCAAAATCAGCACGGACGTGGCGGCGATCGTGTTCCCGCTCGCCGGCATCCGGACGACCGACTTCCTGAGTCCGGAGACGGGCCGGACCTACGACTACGCTCCGGGCGGCGGGTTCCGCCTCGCGGCCCGCCTCTACCGGAAAGAGTGGGAGATCGTCCGGCTCGGGTACGGTGTCGCCTACGCCCGCACCGCCAACGGGAGCTCGTCGAGCAACACGCTACAGTTCTTCCGGGCGTCGGCGCGCCTCCCGCTCGCCCGCGTTCTCGGCGTAGGCGCGGGTTACTCGTGGTACAGCCGCAGGACGACGTACTCCGGCGGTTTTGAGGAGGCGCCGAAGACGCAGTCCGAGTGGCGCCTTTACGTGAGCTGGAGCCTGTAGCGGACGCCGAGGCACGTCGAGGCCGACGGCCTCGTGCGCAAAGTGATGGAGGCCCGCGGGTACCCGATGGGGAGCTTTGAACAAATCGGTCGTGACGAGGTAGACGGGCTTCCCTCCACGATCGGGGAACGCGACCTCGAAGCGGACGATCTTCACGTTGGACGCGCGGGTGAGCTCCACGAGGAGTCCCGCGCCGACGTCGCCGCGCCAGCCTTCGGTGGACCGCCCGACACGCGCGGCCCACGACGTGCCGTCGAACGTGTTCAGATCGTAACCGCGCAGACCCGTGTCGGCTCCGAGCGCGAGCTGCCGCTCTCCGTCGGGGTTGTGGCCGAGGTCGGCGGCACCCCTCCGCTCACACCGAACCCATCGCACGGCGCTCGGCCATGTCCGCCCGGGCGAGGCGGTACTGTCGGACGAACTCG
Source organism: Thermoanaerobaculia bacterium (assembly GCA_038319835.1). Lineage (GTDB taxonomy): Bacteria > Acidobacteriota > Thermoanaerobaculia > UBA5066 > UBA5066 > Fen-183. The sequence continues at coordinate 11,229 of JBBQDQ010000001.1, forward strand.
TAACCCGTCGTCGTTGCCGACACCCAGAGCAGCCCCGCAGCGAAGCCGGCGCCGACGTCAGAGGTCCAGTGGACTCCGAGGTAGAGACGGGAGACCCCGATGGCGAGCGCCATGGTTGCGAGGGCGGCGAGCGCTGCGGACTTGCTTTTCCACGCCCGTATCGAACGGGCGGCGAGATAGGCGAGGGCGCCGAGGATGATCGTGGCGCTCATCGCGTGTCCGCTGGGGAACGAATAACCATTCGCGCCGAGAACGGCGGCTTTTAGGTCGGGACGCTGTCTCACGAAATGAGATTTCAACAACTGGTTGAGAAGAGCTCCGCCCACGGCCGTGATCCCGAGATACGCCGCCCAGCGAAATCGGCGGCGCACGATCAGCACAGCGAGCACGGTGGCGACGAGCGCACTCATCGGTACCGGTCCCCCCATCGTCGTGATGGTCACGAAGAGCGTGCTCGTAGCGCGCGTCCTCCGCGAGCCGAACCATTCGTAGACCGTCGAGTCGATTCGCTGCACAGTCGGGTTGTACTGCTTGAGGGCATCCGCGATATCGGTGAACGCCCACCAGAGCGTGAGAAACACGGCGCCGAAGCACACCAGCGCGATCACGATTCGTCAACCTCTCGGCTTGCACGGAGACGACCCAGCGCGGGGCGCGAGAGCTGTAAGGAGCTAGACCCGTTCCTGAAACTCGTTCACTGACTCGACGGCGCCTCCGCGAAGAGCCCTGGGCAGATCAACGGTGAAGACGCAGCCTCTGCCTGGATGATCACGCACGGAAAGCGTGCCGCTGTTGGCGGCGATCGCCCGTCGACTGATCGTCAGTCCGAGCCCCAGGCCCTGGCGGTCGTGTCCCCGCTGCTCGAACGGCAGGAAGAGCTCCTCGGCCTTCCCCGGGGGCAGCCCCCCGCATTGATCCTCGATCTCGATCCGGACTCTCGCGTTTGTGGCGCTCGTCGTCACCGCGACGTGGCCGTTCGGAGGAGTGAACTTGAATGCGTTGTGGAGCAGGTTCGTCACCGCGGAGGCCAGGAGTTGCCGGTCGACCTCGATCATCAGGGCATAGTCCACGACCGCAACGGTCAGATGGAGGTTCCGGCTCCTGGCTTCGATCGTCGCCGCAATCTCGATCTCCTCGATGAACTCCGCCAGCCGGACCGGCAATCGCTTCTGCGCGCCGGATGCGAGCCGGACCTCCGTCATGGACCGATCCACGAGGTCGAGAAGTCCCCTGAGGCTGCGGTCGTGCAGCCGGCCCGTGGCGCCGTTGACTCCGAGTTCACCCCTCTTGAGAACCTCGAAGGAAATCATCGCCGTCTGAAGAAGGTTCCGCAGCTCGTGGGCCAAGACACCCAGACGTTCGTTTTCCTGGTCCGTGACGAGCTTCTCACGATGTGTCTCGTACCCGGTGACAGCCTGCGAGATAGCCTCGTCGAGGCATCGATTGAAAACGCGGAAATCGTCCGTGCCAATCGGCACCCTGGTCTCGACGGCCAGCTCGGTGACGGCCTGACAGACATCGCCGTAGTCGTGCACGACCTGGGCGACGGTGAATCCCCGTTTCAGGAGCTCTCCGCCATGAAGCGCGGCGCTCCTGCCGATGTTCGAGTCGTCCTCGGGGCCCGGAGCCTCGGCAAGCCGAAGAGTCTCGGTGAGCTGGCTCAGGAAGAGGGGAACTCCATTCTCCATCTCCTCCTTGGTCGCGCGCGGGGCCAGCCTCTGCAACACCTTCTCCCGGGTACGTCTGATCAGCTCGTCGCGGTTGAGGGTTAGGAACTCGTAGAGCACGAAATCACCCCTGGCCCTTACTGTTTCACATCAACGCTACCTTGGGCGCGAACGCTAGAAACTTCTTCTCAACGCCAGGAAGGCGATACCTGCAAGGGCGATGGCGAGAAACGCGAGGGCTGGCCGCCCGAGAGACGGAACGCCGATAAGGGAGGCTGGTGGCGGAACCGGGGGGGAAGGGCCGCCGCTGCACGCGGCGACGTTGTTGCTGTCCAGCGTGACAGCCCCGGTTCGCGCGAGGGCTCTCCCGTTCAGGTTCGAGCCTGTGTTCAACGTAATGCTCGCGAGCGCGAGAACGTTGCCGGTCAGCGAGGTCGTGGTTCCGAGAGTGGCCGAGCTGCCGACCTGCCACCACACTCCACAGGCCGACGCTCCATTGCTCAGCGTGACCGATGAGTTGCTTGCGGTCGTAAGGGTGGTCCCGATCTTGAAGATGTAGACCCCCGCGCCGCTCAAAGGGAGGGTTCCCGTCAGCTGAGCCGAGGTTGCGAAGCAATAGACGCCGGGTCCGAGCGTCCCGACGGAACCCAGATCCTGGCCTGTCAGAGTGGTCCCGCACGGGCGTCCTGCCGCATCGTTGTAGGCGGTGGTGAGATCGGACTGTGCTTGCTGCGCGACGGCATCCGTCAGGTGAGTCGCTCCGAGCACGATCCCCGGTGGAAAGCCCGTGATCGAGGTGCCTGGCCAGAGACCCACGTCGCCGGTGACGACGGTCGGGCCGGTATTGGTCACGGTCGAGGCGCCAAGGACCGCGAAGTTGGAAGAAGAACCGAGAGAGACGTTCTGGGCCAGGGCCTGGGATGGGACGTAAGAGAGTGCAACAAAAATCGCGCAGACGAAAAACGCCGAGGGGCTCTTTTTCATATGTCCTGCTCCTGACGAGGGAGTGTTCGACTCCCGATCCAAAGGTAGGCAGCGTCCCCGCGCTTGGCCGGCGTCCGACGCCATGAGTTCGTAGAGGCACGGAGCATAAGTCTAGTCGTACATCCAAACGCCCCCGCAGATGCGGGGGCCCCTGCCGTCCAGGGGGGCCTACGCTTTGCGACCGTGGCGAACCCGGTCCCACGCGTCGCGAGTCGCCTCGCGAACCTCTTCCCACGCATGACGTGTCTCACCCCGGGCTACGGCCCAGCCCTTGGCGAGGTGGGACTTCTCGGCTTCCTCGAAGGTCAGGTCCTTCTTCGCGGCCGCGTTCTCCCAGCCGTACCGATAGGCGGCCTCATAGTCGCCGAATGCCCTGCCCTCTTTGTAAAACGGGCGCGTTTTGTAGTTCTGACGCCAGTAGTTCGTCTCCACGGTCGGATCGAGCGCCTCGGCAGCGGCGTGGCCGCCGACCGCACCGACCACGGCGCCGACGGCCGCGCCTACAGCCGCGCCGACGGGGCCGGCAACAGCCGCACCGCCCAGAGCGCCGGCTCCGGCGCCGCTCGCGGCTCCAACGCTGGTTCCGACGGGATGAGATTCGCTGGTGGTCTTGTCGGGAGTCTTCGTTGAACTCATCGTGGCCTCCTGCCGACCGTAACCGCCGAGGGCTGAGAGTCGGCGAAATGAGCCCAGTAATCGGCGTGCCCCCGGTCCCTCGCCCCGGCACGGCTCCTGCGTGCAACGAAACAACGAAAGGGGAACCCCACCATGAATAAGCTGAATGTCCTCCTCCGCACCCTGATGCCGCTGGTGCTGGTGGCGAGCTTTGCCGGCTGCGCGTCGACGGCTACGCACGAGAGCACGGGACAGTACGTCGACAACACCGTCATCACGACAGAGGTCAAGGCCGCTCTCGCCGGCGATGACTTTCTCAAGTCGTTTCAGATCAGCGTGACCAGCTACAAGGACACCGTGCAGCTGAGCGGCTTCGTCAACACTCAGGCGGCCAAGGACAAGGCCGGTGAGCTCGCCAGGGGCGCGAAGGGAGTCAAGAAAGTAAAGAACGATCTGATCGTGAAGTAGGGGATTCAGAGAGCGCAGTTCACGCGGCCGACCGAGTGCGGAGCTAGGCTGGTGCCTCAGAGCCTCGGGGAGAATGCCTCCTCGAGGCCCAGTCGATTTACACCCAGAAATTGGCAGGCAGGATCGGGCGCGTGAACCGCTGCGGGTTCTCGCTTCGATTCGGGCCGGTTCCGCCGTTGAAAGCCGAGCGCAACGCGAGATCGAACAACACGTTCGCCCGCGTGCCCTTCGGTGCATTCAGCAACCCCTGCAGCGCACCCTCGGTTGGACGGCCCTTCACGTTTCTTTCGGGCACCGAGACAGACGAGTTCGACCTTCTGAGCACGGCCTTGCCGTCGCGCCACGTGAACTCGAACTCGTAACGGACCTTCCAGTGAAAATGGGCGAGATAGCGGCGCGATACCGGGGTTCTGCGCGGTGAAGATCGTCCAGAACTCCCGGTCGTCGATGACCTGAAAAAGGAAGTTGTCCACGTTGCTCCTGGACGAGTTCTTCTTGGTCAGCGGGACCCGGCACGCCGGGTGGTCTCCCCAGCTCGAGTTGATCTGCGGGCTGACGAACGAGCTCGATGACGGATCGATGAAGAACGGGTCGGGCGGAGTTCGACTGGCGTCGAGCATCAGCGGGTTCACCAGCGCCGGAGGGGTGCTGGCCAGCACGCCCACGCTGCCCTCGCTCGGATGCCGCTATCCCCCGCCGTCAAACGGAGGCCGGGTTCCTTCGCGGATCACCAGGGAGGGCGGCAAGCTCCTTGGGCAACAGTTCGCCGTCCATAGCCGCGATCGTCATCTTCCCGACGATGTCGTCTGCCTGGGTCTGGTAGGTCGTGTTGATGATGTGACGCTGCCGTTTGAACGCGAGGATGGCGGCCGCGGTCGATGCGCCGTACTGTTGGCTCCTCAGTTCCGCCGCGGCGACCGAGACCCCATCCAGGATCAGGAGAGCCGTATGGATCTTCGACACGTGGTCGCCGGATGCCCCGACGGTGATGTCCGCCGAGTCCTGGGTGAGGCACGATTCGAGGGCCGGATCGCCGCGAAACAAGCGCGATTGCGATGGCACGCAGCACCTCCCCGTTCCCGGGCGGATCGACTTGCAGCCTATCGGTCGATTCGGGCGGCCCCGCGTGCTGCGCCGACGATAGTATAGATGGAGCTGAAGTTCTCAACCCCGTCCCTTATCTCTCCTTTGGAGGCGGCATGATCAGCATCGAACGCGACAGCAGCGGTCGGACCTACCAGATCTGGAAACAAGACCAGATGAACTCCTGCGGCGTAGCCAGCGCCTGGATGGCGCGAGGCATCGTCAAGCAGATGAGTCTCAACGAGGACGAGTGGGGCCTCGCGCAACGGATCTATCGCCAGGCGGTCGATAACGCACTCGCACCACTGGGGGTCCCGTCGTCATCGGGTCCGATGTCGCTGAACCCTGGCGCCTTCAGCAATGACCAAGGCAGCATGGCGTCCACCATTGCCAATTTCGGGTTCTATGCGGGGCAGCTCGCACATGCGCTGAGGGCGCAAGGACTGAAGGTCGAGCACGTCGGTTTCAACGGTCAACCTCGTGTCGTCACCTCGTCCAAGATCTCAATCAGCAAGCCAGCCATCGCGCTCGTGTGCTGGAATGGTGGTGGCGGCCACTTCGTGGTGGTAGGGCGCGCCACCCAGAGTGCGATCTCGTTTCTGGATCCCTGGGATGGCCGCGTCAACGAGCAGCCCAACAATGGCCGCTATCGGGCCCGCTACAACAGCCAGGGTTACATCGGCGAGATCCTCTATCTCTCTGTCTGACCGGCGAAACGGCCAGCTCGACTGCCGCGTCGAGTGACTGTCCCTCACCAAAATTGGACCGTAGTCGAAAACGTCTGGACGGAATTCGACTGCGTCCCGGACCCGTCGACGTACCAGCGAGGGAGCCGCCTTCGCGCTGAAAATTCCTGACAGCGACGTTGGTCTTGACTCCGAAAACTCCGTCTGGGCTCAGACCGGGGCCGGGGATCGTGGCGATATTCAGAAGCGACTGCAGGGTTTGAACATCTCTGCCCCGGGAACCCAGCATCAACGGGCCAGTGATGGTGCTGTCATTCGGGACGGAAGGCACGAAAGGAATGTCGCCACTGTCTCGCATCGCGGTGGCGATCGGGGCTGTCAGTGCGATAAGCCGATTGCGTCACCGGTCCCGATAGCGCTTGGCCGCCGCGAGGTCCTTCCTCAGCTCCTCTGCATAGATGTGATGAGATGAGCCGTCATTGCCCGCGGATCCGCCGCCACACCAGACCGAGGCGCGGGCCTACGCCGAGAAAATCCGCAGCCAGTCGCAGAGCGTGGCGGCCGTCTCGCCCGTCATCGTCGGCCGGAGCCAGGTCATCGCGGCCGGGCGGAACTGGCGCACGTCGATCAACGGCGTCGACACCGACGACCGGACGAGGCTCACTCCCCCGCTGGTGCTCGCCCCCGGTGTGATGACGATCATGTTCGTGCCGAGGCTGCCGATCTGCTCGCGAATCCGCGACCGGGCCCCGAAACCGACCGCGACCATGACGATCACGGCGGCGACGCCGATGACGATTTCGAGCATCGTCAGCATCGCCCGCGTCCGGTTCCTGAGAATGCTCTGCATGGCCAGGCGGAACAGGATCGCGAGGTTCATGCCGCCGCCCTGTCCAGCTCCGCGAGGTCGTGGGCTGCGTCGTGCCGGTCCGTGACCGGCTCGTCGCTGTAGATCCGCCCATCCCGCATCCGGACGATGCGCGTCGCGTAGACGGCGATGTCGGGCTCGTGCGTGACGACGACGATCGTTTTTCCCTGCGCATTCAGCTGCTGGAGGAGCGCCATCACGTCGACGGACGTGCGGGAATCGAGGTTGCCGGTCGGCTCGGCGGCCAGGACGAGTGCCGGCTCCGTCACGAGGGCCCGGGCGATGGCGACCCGCTGCTGCTGCCCGCCCGACAGCTCGCTCGGCTGGTGATCGAGTCGGTCGCCGAGCCCGACCCGTTCGAGCGCTGCCACGGCGAGCGCGCGGATGTTCCGCTTTCGGCCGCTGCGGTCGTACAGCATCGGCAGCTCGACGTTCTCGACGGCGCTCGTCCGCGCCAGCAGGTTGAGTCCCTGGAAGACGAAGCCGAGCTTCACGCTGCGAATCGCCGCGAGCTCATTCTTGCCGAGTCCGTCGACGCGCTCGCCGTCGAGCGTGTACAAACCCGACGTCGGGGTGTCGAGGCACCCGAGCATGTTCATGAGAGTCGACTTGCCGGAGCCCAGCGGTCCCGCCGGTCGGCGTTCCGGCGTCACCGGAGGCCGGGGCCGTCCCGAACCGGGCGAGCACGTCGTCGCTCGGCTTGTCCGGGATTCTCCAGCGTTTCAAGCGGGACGGCACGGTCCACACGTAAGGGCGCCAATCTCGAAACTCGCATGCGAAGCCCGACCGGGCCCGTCCTCGACCGGAGGCCAGAGAAGCAAGAAGAGCGGTTCGTGCCAGGCGCGAACTCAGCGCGAACGTACCTCCTCCAGCGACTCCTTGCTCCTCCGCGTCACCGGCGCGGGCGCCGCGGACCCCCTGGGCCTCGAGGAGAGCGCCCTGGCGCTCCTTCATCGGTCGCGGCCGTCGGCCGGGCCGCCGGTGTCTCGCCGTTCCATCTCTGCCGCGTCTTCCGGGCCGTCACGGGGACCACCGTCTCGCGCTACTGGCACCGCCTGCGCCTCCGCGCGTCGCTCGGGCGCGTCGCGGACGCGGGAGCCGACCTCAGCGCGGTCGCCTTAGACCACGGCTATTCGAGCCACAGCCACTTCACTGCGGCGTTTCGGCGCGAGTTCGGGCTCACGCCGACCGAATTTCGCCGCGCGGCCGGCCGGAGCGGCCGGAGTGTCGCGATGTTCTTCCCGTGAGCACGGTCGTGACAGCGCCGCGAAAGTGCCCGGTATAGTTTTTTCCTCGCACGAACCGCGTCGAGAAGATCCTCTTTGCAGCACACCTACTTCTCGAGAAAGTTCCCCGGAAACAGCGTCATCAGGAGATGCTGGATCTCCTCAGGCTGCCCTGGCTTGACCAGATGGTGATCGAAGCCTGCCTCCTGGGTTCGGCGGCGGTCGCTGTCCTGCCCGTATCCTGTCAGCGCGATCAGCACTGTGTTTCGCTGCGCCGGATCGTCACGGAGGCGTCGGGCGACCTCGTAGCCGTCCATCTGGGGAAGGCCAAGATCCAGAATCACGGCGTGGGGATGAAAGCCCGACGCCCGGTTGATCGCTTCGATTCCGGTGTATGCGGCTCGAGTCTCGTAACCGGCCAGCGCGAGCAACGAGACCATGCCGTCGGCCGCGTCCACGTTGTCGTCGACGACGAGGATGCGGTGACCCCGGCCCGACCCCGGGCCGGTCTTTTCGGGCGAGGCCTCATTAGGTTCGGGTCGTGGTGGCGCGGCCGGAATCCGAACTGTGAACTCGCTCCCCAGGCCCGTCCCCGCGCTCTCTGCCACGATCGTACCGTGGTGGAGCTCGACGATCTTCGAGGCAAGGCTCAGGCCGATCCCGAGGCCACCTTGCGATCGGTCGAGGGTCCGGGGTCCTTGCGAGAAGAGCTCGAAAACATGCGGGAGAACGTCGGCAGGGATTCCGATGCCGGTGTCCTTCACCCGTATCACGACGTCGCCCTCCTCGATCGTCGCGCCTAACGAGATGTGTCCGCCCGCGTCCATGTACTTTGCCGCGTTGTTCAGGAGGTTTACCACCACTTGCTCGATCCGGCCCGCGTCGGCCAGGCTCCAGAGCGGCTCGGTCGGGAGCGACAACGAGAGCTCGTGCCGGCACTGCTCGATGAGAGGTCGCGCCGAGGATGCGGCCGCTGCGACGATGCTCCTGAGGTCGACGATCTCGAGCGTGAGCTGAACGCGCCCAAGAGTAACGCGGGAGACCTCCAGGAGGTCGTCGACGAGTCGCGCAAGCTGGCCGACCTGGCGCTCGATGACCTCGCGCGCGTGTCGCTGGACCGTGCTCTCACCACCGGCGGCTCGCAAGAGAGCGGCCGAGGTCACGATCGGTGAAAGAGGATTGCGCAGCTCGTGAGCGAGCATGGCCAAAAACTCATCCTTGCGTCGGTGAAGGTCCGCCAGGTCCTCGTTCTGCGAAGCCACACGCTGCTCGAGGCGCACGCGCTGGCTGATGTCGCGGATATTGCACTGGATGACTCTGGTGTGATCGACCGTGTAGATGTTGCTCACGAACTCCACCTGGGCCGCCCGACCGTCCTTGGTGCGGAGCGGCAGGTGGTCGTAGCGGACGTAGCCGTGTTTCTGGAGCTCCTTGAACATGCTCTTGTTCGCTTCGATGTCCGCGAAGAGCCCGATCTCCCAGAGCTGCTTACCGAGGAGCTCCTCCCTCTTGTATCCGAGCAGCTTCTCGATGAAAGGATTGGCGTCGTCGATCGCTCCATTCGGCTCATCGAGGATGAGGATCGCGTCCTCCGCCGCCTCGAAAAGGCGACGATAACGGACCTCGGAGTCCTCCAGGAGCTTCAGCGCGTGATTCCTTGTTGTCATGTCCTCGATGGCGAGAAGGATCAGATCGGAATCGTTACTCCCGCGGAGGAGCCTTCGCGCATTTAGCACCAGCGACCGAGGTCCCAGACTCGGGAAGTCGTGCTCGACCGTGAAATCCTCGAGGGCAGGGCTCTTAGCCAGCAGCTCCTCGAGGAGCTCCTTCAACCTGGAGATCTCCCACTGCCCGTCGCCCAGTGCGTAAATCAAACGGCCTTCGGTCTCATCGGGAGTCGTGCGAAAGGCCGTGTAGAAGGCACCGTTCGCGAACCTCACGACGAGGTTCCGGTCCAGGATGAGGAACGGCTCTCGAAGCGTCGCGATCACGTCTCTGCCGTAGTCGTGCGCTTCCTCCAGGGCTCGCTCCGCGGCCCTTCGTCCCTGGCGCAGCCCAATTTCGTCGTTCGTCATTTCGAGACTACCTGAGACGAAGAGGAAGGGGGCCGGGTCAGCCCCCTTCCTTCCGTTCGATCAGCTCCCGCGCACCCGGATCCAGGAGTCGCGCGTGGCGTCACGGACCTCTTTCCACTCGTAAAGGCTGTTTCCACGAGCTTTCGGCCACGTGCGCTCGAGCTCCGGCTCCACTTGTTCGAAGCGTTGGCCAGCCTTCGCCGACACGGCCTGCTCCCATCCATACCGGTATGCCGGCTCGAGGTCCTCGAACTTGCGGTCCTTCCGGTAGTAGGGACGCGTGTTGTAAATATTCCGCCAATACGCGGCTTCGACCGTAGGGTCCAGCTTCTCGCCGACGGCGTGACCGGCAATCCCGCCCGCGACCGCTCCGGCAGCGGCTCCGACGACGGCGCCGACCGGCCCACCGACCGCCGCACCCACCGCGGCTCCCGCCGCCGCCCCCCCCACTGATCCCACGCCCGTGCCCACAGGGTGGGATCCGGGCTGACCGGTCATGGGATCCGGGTTCAGATTCTCTTTCACGACGGGCCTGGGCTCTTCAAGTGTGCTTTTCATTTTCTGCTCCCTTTCCAATTCAATGACGGCTCACGAGAGATCCGACGAGGAAGCCGCGCAGATTTCGCTCACGCGGCCGCCGCGGTTAGCGTTCGTGATGCGCCTTCTCGCGAATATCGCTCTTGAGCGCGTCGACCTTGTCCTTCACGAATTCGGCTGCCTTGACCGCCTCGACCTTTGCCTTTCCAACGACCTTCTTTACACGCCCATCGGCCTCCATCTTTTCGTTCCCGATGGCCTTCCCGACGGTCTGCTTGATCTTGCCGCCGAGCTCCTCGGCCGCGCCTTCTACCTTCTTCGTGATGTGGCTCATGTTGAACCTGCCTTTCCCGTACTGAAGCCAGTACACGTCCATCACCGGAGCAACTGCCGTGCCGATTTGCATTTACATCCCTAACGGTGGCGGCAATGTCAGGGCGCCTTCTCGGGCGATCCCTCGCCGCGCGTTGAAGAAACTGCACCGAAACATCCGATCTATGCCCGAGTTGCGCCGGATCGTCCTGGGTCCGGCTTTCGACGTTCGGAAGCTGCTCGCGTCGAAGCGGCCCTCCGAGACCGCTCCCAAGGTCAAGACGGAAGCGCCTGAACATCCTCGCTGGAACTGGTGCCCTTGACCCTGAGATACTCTGCGAAAAGCGTCCTGACGTTGACCTCGAGGGGAGACGTCCGTCGAGAAGCACAATCTCATCGCCCAGTGGGCCTTCGACACCCGGCCGGTGCTCCTCCGCTTCCACCTGTGGTCGGAGGACGTGGAGGTGGAGCGGGCGCAGACCGATCCGGTGTCGGCACACGCGTTCACGCCCCGCGGCATCGCCCGATGCCTCGCGATGACGTCCGCGGCGTCGCCGACGGGGTCTACCGGGTGAACACGAGACTTGCCGCGCACCAGGCCTCGAGCCGGATCGCCTTCACCTTCCGCCTGATGGAGCCTCTCGAAAGGGCACGCCACGTCTTCAGCCCGCTCCTCGTCCGCGCGTCGACCACACGACGCGGACGTCGTGCCGCGCGAGAAGCAGGAGACCATCCGGAAGGTGCTGGAGTGGTACCGGTCAAACCACCGGGCCTCCATGGTCGCCCTTCGTGTAGAGACGAACCGAGAGCGCGGTTAACAGGGTCGGTCGTGGAGAAATTGTTCGCGTCGTCCATGTTGTCGACGTCGTTGCCGGTCTCGGGCGGCCGCTCGGCGAGGCGTTCGGCGATGGCGTCGAAAGCGGTCTCCGACCGGCAGGGACTCGCCGGTGAGCGCCGACTCGCGCACGTGGAGGTTCTTCGCCTCCTGCCGGATAATCTACGGTGTCTTGATGAACGGTCCGTTTCCCTCCAATGTCGATGCGCTGATCTGTGGCGGAGGCCCGGGTGGCTCCACGTTCGCCTCGCTGATGGCGAAGAGTGGATACCGCACGGTCCTGTTCGAGCGCGACAAGTTCCCCCGCTTCCACATCGGCGAGTCGCTCCTCCCATGGAACGTGCCGCTCTTCGAGCGCATCGGCGTGTTGCCGAAGCTGATGGCGTCGGCGCCCCAGGTGAAATTCGGTGCGCGCTTCACCCATCAGGGATCGTCCCTCACGCGTGAGATCGTGTTCCGAAACGGCATCGACCAGGACCACCCGAGCGCGTTCCAGGTGAAACGGGCCGAGTTCGACGCGCTCCTCCTCGACCACGCCCGTGAGTCGGGGGCGGCCGTTTTCGAGGAGGCCCGCGTGACCGAGGTCGTCTTCAGCGCAGACGGCTCGAGGGCCATCGGCGTGAAAGTCCTGTTGAAGGGGGAGAGCGAGCCGCGGATGGTGGAGGCGAAGGTGGTCGTGGATGCCACCGGCCGGGACGCCCTCCTGTCCCGCCGCCTCGGCGGCCGGCGGCGCGATCCGGCTCTCGACCGCTCGGCCGCGTTCGCTCACTACGACACGTTTCGGCGTGCGGCGGGGCCCACCGGCGGCGATATCGTGATCGTCACGACGCCGGACGGCTGGTGGTGGCTGATTCCGTTTTCCGACGGCTCCGTTTCCGTCGGCATCGTCATGCCTTCCAACCGCTTCAAGGAGCGAATCGGCAGCGTCGAGCAGCTCTTCGAAGATTCGATCGCACGGACGCCGGAAGTGAGCGACCTCCTGGCAGACTCGAAGCGCACGATGGACGTGCAGGCCATCGCCGACTATTCGTACAGCACGCCCCGGATCTGCGGCGACGGCTTCTGCCTCGTCGGCGACGCGGCCTGCTTCCTCGACCCGGTCTTCTCCACCGGCGTCCTTCTCGCGATGTCATCCGCCGAGATCGCGGCCGGAGCCGTCGACCGCGCGCTGCGCGCCAAGGGGCGCGTGGACGCGGCCGATTTCAGGGGCTTCGAGAGGACATACCGCGGAACAATCCGGCGGTTCACGCGTTTCATCCATGGCTTCTATCGCCCGCACGTGCTCGAGACTTTCTACACGACCGCGCCGAATCCGTGGATCGAGCGCGGAGTCACGACGGTCCTCGGAGGCGGCATCTTTCGCCCGACTCTCCGGGCACGGTTCTGGATCTTCGCCTTTCACGTCTGCACCGCGGCCATGTGGTTCCAGCAGCGCCTCCGGGGGCGGGGCGCCTTCGAGCGGGCGACGGGAATCGTCGAACGGGAAGGGCGGACGTGAGCTTCTGGCGCGGCCTGAAACTGGCCGGCTTCGCGCGCCGCCACCTCGGCCGCATGGGCAGAGGCCGCAGAGAGGTGATGCAGCACCTCGCGAGCCCCCGCGCCGACAACCTCCCGATGCCGACCTTCGTGCAGCTCCGCGTCACGAATCTCTGCAATCTCCGCTGCAAAATGTGTGGACAGTGGGGCGACACGGGAATCTACCGCGCGGACGCCCAGGCCGCCGTGTCCGACGGCGAGCGGGAGAGAAGCCGGATCAAGGAGCTGATCGGGCTCGACCGCCAGATGAGGCTCTCCGACTACGTCCGTCTCCTCGACGAGCTCGCGCCGTCGGCGCCGATCATCAGCCTGTTCGGCGGCGAGCCGCTGCTCTATCCCGATCTCCTGCCGCTCATCCGGGAGGTGAAGCGGCGCGGCCTGACGTGCTCGATGATCACGAGCGGCTGGCGGCTCGAGGAAATGGCGCGCGAGATCGTGGAGTCGGGTATCGACTCGATCATGGTCTCGATCGATGGGCCTCCCGACCTTCACGACCGGATCCGCGGTCAGGCGGGCACCTTCGCGCGCGCCGCGGCCGGCGTCCGGGCCGTGGCCCGCGCTCGCGCCTCGCTCGGTTCGGCAACGCCGATGCTCCTCGCGATGCTGCCGATCACCGAGCTCAACCTCGAAGACGTCGCGCCGGCTCTCGCGGCCCTCCGGGAGCTTCCCCTCGACACCGTCAACATCGGGCTCCGCTGGTTCGTCTCGAAGGACACCGGTGCGGCATACGAGAAGGTGATGTCGGAGACCTTCGGCGTCACGGGCGGCTCGTGGGAGGGGTTCGACTTCGACGGAGCGGACTTCGTCGCCACGAAGGGGCGCCAGCTGACCGAGCTCGCGAAGCTCCTGAAGGGCCTCCGCCGCCGCCGATTTCTCGACTCCGCCCGGGGACTTCCTTGGGTGTCCTTCGTGCCCGACGTGCCCGCGGACGGGGTGTCGGACTATTTCGCCGACGCGACGAAGACGTTCGGACACGACCTCTGTCCCGTGGCGTGGTATTTCGCGCAGGTGGAGCCGGACGGCGAGGTCTGCTTCTGCGGTGATTTCCCGGACTACTTCATCGGTAACGTCCGGAAGACCTCCTTCCGCGAGATCTGGACGGGGGAGCGTGCCGGCCGGTTCCGGGAAAAGCTCGCGAAAGAGCCGCTCCCGATCTGCAGCCGGTGCTGCGGGAACTACGTCTACGGAAAGTGGAAGCGGCCGCCGGCGGCCTACGCCGATGCGCCCGGATCGTCCCAGAAGCGGTAGAAGTTGAACCACTGCGTCGGGTGGGCGCGTACGACGCCTTCAAGGTCGGCTGCAACGCGGCTCATGACGCGGCGGGCGTCTTCCTCTGGCGAGAGCGAGCCGTCCGCGGTAATGGGCGCCCCCCAGACGTTGAAGTAAGACCCGTCGCGGCTGCGCAGGAAGAACCCGGGCAGGATTTCGCAGCCGCAGAAGCGGGCGAGGAGGGCCGGCGACCGGAGGAACGGCGTGGGGCGCCCGAAGTAAGGGACGAGCACCTGATCTTCCGGGTAGGCCCGGTCGACGAGCAGCGCGACCGCGCGCCCCCCCTCGACCGCAGCGCGCACCCGGAACGCCGTGGCCATGGAGGAACCGATGTCGATGGACTCGACGCCCAGCCGCGTCCGAAGACTCAGGCGCATCGCCTCCACGTCGGGGTCGAGCTCGGGCTGGCCCACGACGGCGGGCGTCAGCCCGTGGCCGCGCAACGTCACGGCGCCCATCTCCCAGTTTCCGACGTGTCCGGTGACGAGGAGAAATCCCCGGCCGTTCTTTCGCACGCTCGCGAGGACCGCGCGGTCCGCTTCGAACGACGTGATGCGGGGAACGAACGCGTCGCTTCGGAGGCGCCAGACGTCGATGACCGAGCGGCCGTACTCGAAGAAGAGGCACCGCCCGAGGCGTCGCGCCTCCCGGCTGGAGACACCGAGAGCGAGACGGAAGTTCTCCCGGATTCCGGCGAGCGTCTCCTTCATCACGATCACCGCGAGGCCGTTGCAGACGAGCGAGATTCCGTGAAGGACGGCGAGAGGCAGCCAGAGCGCGCCGTAGTGAAGGCCGCGATACACGACCCGGTTCGACAGCCCGTGGCTCACCCATTTCCGGCGGCCGCGCGGGACGCTGCCGTCGGGCGCCGCTGGAATCGCCGGGCCGGCCTCGGAAGCCTCCCGCTTCAGCATCGAGACACTTTCTCACGTTCCTGGGTCTGCGAGGTAGCCGCAGCGACCCGAAGGGCAGGTGCGGCGGAGAGCTCCCGATAGGAGCATTCTTCAGCGGATGTCCCGGCGCCCCCGTATCCCGCTCCTTCTCCTCCTGGCTCTACTCGGCCCGGGTCCGCTCCTCGGCGCCCCGACGGTCTACGTTGGCACATACGTGTCGCCTGCCGACGGCGTCTTGCGCCTCTATGACGTTCGAACGCCCGCAGGGTATGACGGCGTCTCCAAAATGCCGGCCGCTCTCTTCCTGCACGGCAGAGGGGGAGGCGGGACGTCGTTTCAGACGGATGGGTACTTCGCCGAGGCGGATGCACGCGGGTTCGTGCTCGTCTTCTGGCGGGGACGTTTCGATCCTACGATCGGAGCTCTCTCCACGCAGTACGTCGACGGCGTGAACGGCATTCCGGACGAGACGGACGTCCTCGCGTGCCTTGCGAACGCGCTCACGTCGTTCGCGATCGATCCGGATCGCGTCCACCTCGTTGGTTTCTCGCAGGGCGGGAAGGGTGCGCTTTTGATCGGACTGAAGAACCCGGACCGCTTCGCTTCGATCGTCGACGGCGCCGGCCCGTCGGATGCCTTCGAAGGGCAGCTCTGGTCCCCGGGATTTCCCGATTACCGCGCGTCCGCGGGCGGCGATTTCGTGGGAGCGCAGGGTCCGGTGCTCGCCCGCTGGTTCGCACAGTCCCCTCGCTTCTACCTCGGCAACGCCAGGAACATCCCGCTGTACCTGGCGCACGGCACGTCGGATACCGTCGTTCCCGACTCGGTCTCGCTCTTTCCGTACCGGAACACGCACCACATCGCCGACACGCCGGGATTCACGGACGCCCGGGGTTCCGTGGCGACTCTCTCCCAGCTCCGGCTTCAGGATTCCGGGGGTTACGTCACCCAAACCGCCTATCCGGTGGGCGTCGACCACGTGGAAGAGGTTGTGCTCGCTCCCGGACCGATCTTCGATTTCATGCTCGGCAGGGTCCGGGCGCATCGTCCGGACAGGGTCGTGGCGACGTCTTACGATGGGGCCGACCGGAGCTACTACTGGTCGCGGCTCTCGAGAATGAACCCGCCGGACGGGACGCCTGCGGCCCTCGACGCAATCGCGGACCGTGCGGCGAACGCACTATCGATGACCGTCTCGGGAAGCCCGGACGTCGAGGTCCGCGTCGAGGACGCCGGGCTCGATCCCTCCCTGCCGCTGACGCTGCATGTCGCGGGTGGGCTCGCCCGCGTGCGCCTCACGGGAGATTTTCCGGCGGGGCTTCAGGTCCTTCGCGGCGGGATTCTCCAGAGTGAAGGCGCCTTCTACGGCCGGGCCGGCGCGGACGTCGTCTTTTCGCCCGCGGACGGCTTCCACGGGGAAGAGGTGAGAGTCGAAGCCGGGCCGCCGGGAGCGCTATCCGGGAGCGACCTTCTCGTTCCGGCGCTCGTCGACGCTCAGGGCCTTTCCGGTGCGGTCTTCAGGTCCGAGCTGACGCTGACGAACCTGTCTCCGCGGGATCTCACGGTCGAAGCGCTGCTGCTGGACGGGTCGGCCGCGACGACCTCCATCCACATGTCCTCGTTCGAAACCCTGTCGAAGTCGTCGCACGCTCTCTTCGCGTCGCTCGGCAAGCCGGGTGGAGTCGCCCCCCTCCGCCTCCGGATCGTGTCGGGGACGCCGGGCGTCCTCCTCGCGTCCGCGCGAGTCTTCAACACGGTTTCGGGCGGCGGGACGTACGGTCTGTCGTTTCCCGTCCTCTCCGCGCGTGAGTCCGTTCTGAGCGCGGGCGAAACGGTCGATCTCTTCGGGGCCTCGGACGCCCACCCGGCGCGCCTGAACGTCTCGCTCTTTGCCCCCTTCGAGGACGTGACTGCGGTTCTCGACACGTTCGACCCTCACGGCGCCCGCGCGACGAGCCGACCTCTCTCCCTCCCGGCCGGATCACGGACGCAGATGAACGACGTCCTGGCCGGCGTTCCGAATCCGGGGCGCGTTTCGCTTTCGATCCTGACGGGACGGGCCCAGGTCTACGGAACCGCGATCTCGAATGCGTCCACGAACGATCCATTCCGAAGCCCACCGCTCGCGCGGAGCAATGTCTCGACGGTCTGGACGGTCCCGGCCGTGGCCGCCGCTCCAGGCCGCGAGGGAGCCGTCTTCTCGAGCGACGTCTTCCTCGGCGCGCCTCCCGGCGCGCCGGATTCCGGGGTCTCGGTCGACCTCACCTTCCGATCCCGCGACGGAAGTCCTCCCGTGACCATGACGACCGCGGTCCCACGGGGAGCAACGCGGATCCTGGCGGACGTCTTGCGCAGCGAGTTTCCGCAGTCGGTGCCGGGCGCGGGCGCGCTCGAGATTCGAAGCAGCGCGGGCGTTCAGGTTCTCGCCGTGACGCGGAGCGACTCGGACACGGGCCCCGCGTCGCAGGACGTCGCGTCGATCCGAGGGGGAGACGAGATAACCGCCGCGTCACCCTCCGCGTTTGTCGGAGTCGCCGAATTCGGGGAGGCTCGCTCGAATCTCGTCCTCGTGAACGAGGGGCCCGGCACGACCGTCGATCTCCGGATGTTGTACGAAGGGGGAGTCCTCGGAGGACACGTCACGGTCGACCTCGGTCCGGGCGAGATCAGGCAGGTCGATTCGTTCGCACGGCTCTTCGCACCGGGCTCCCGGATTCCGGTGAATTCGGCCACGCTCCTCTTGATTCCGGCGCCGGGCGGGAGGGTCGTCGCGTCGGTCGCCCGTATCGACAACCGTACGAATGATCCAACCGGGATCAGCCCGGTTCCGATTCCGCGTGCGGCGAGCCTTCCTTAGGCCGCCGGGCGACCGCGGCGCCTCCGAGGAGCCACGAGAGAAGACCACCACCACACCCGGATCCCATCGAGAAGAGCACGCGCCCGCCCTTTTCGACGTCGATACGGAGGCGATGAGTCTCGAGAGAGCGCGCCGCCAGACGAAGCCAGCGCCTCTCCCGGCCGCGCACGGCCATCCGCGGGAGAGACGTCCAGCGGATGCCAGAGGCGTCGAGCACGAGGCGGCTGCCGAGCCCGGTCAGTCTCATCGAGCCTGAAGGGCCCGTCAGAGCCAGCCAGCCGTCGACGGCGAGGCCCGGATTCAAGGCTTCGCGGCCGCGATCTCGCGCGTCCGGATGACGACGCGGCCGTTCAGGGTCCAGAGCGCGTGGTCCGCGTCCTTGCCCGTTCGGCTTGGAACGTGCACGTTCAGGTTCTCGAAATCGTAGGTGATCTCGGCGCCGCGGCCGGTCAGCTTCTCGAAGAGGCCGATCGCGAGATCGGGCCAGGTTTTCGTGTCGGGATCCACGTAGGGGTTGTTCATCGGGCCTCCACGCGAAATTACGCCGTCCGGCGGCGCGTGGATGCGAGACACAACCCGCGGAATCCGGGGGAGTGTTGCCCGCGTAAGAAGTTTGCATGACGCCCGGTCCGGTCCTGATCGTGGGCGCAGGCGTGACCGGGCTCGTCGCGGCGCGGAGTCTCGAGGACCGGGGAATGCGCGCCGTTGTCGTGGACAAGGGCAGGGGAGTCGGCGGACGGCTTGCGACGCGCCGACTCACAGACGGCTCCGCGTTCGACCACGGGGCCGCGCTCTTCGACGCGGTGTCGGAGCCGTTCCGGCGGCGCCTCTTGCAGTGGGAGTCGGAAGGACTCGTCGAGCGGCTGCGCGACGGGACGGGCGCGTTCCGCGTGCTCGGTCCGGCGACCCGGCTCGCGAAGCACCTCGCCCGCGGGTTGGACGTTCGTCCCGGCGCGAAGGCAACGGCTCTCGCCAAGGGGAGCGGCCTCACGGTCACGTTCGAGAACGGGCCGGCGCTCCGCGGTGCGGCGGCCGTCCTCACGGCTCCGGTCCCACAGTCGCTCGAGCTGGTCGCAGCAGGTGGCGTCCTCGACTCTCTCGCCGGGGGGCTCCGTGCCTCACTCGAAGCTGTCGCGTACCACCCCGCGTTCGTCCTCCTCCTCCGGCTCGAGACGCGCGTGCCGATGCCTTCCGGCGGGCTGACGCTCCGGGACGGGGGACCGATCTCGCGGATCCTCGAGAACGCCCGCGACGGCGGTCCGTCGCGTCTGTCCATCTACGCCCGCGAGACCTGGGCGCGCGAGCACTTCGAAGCCGCGGCCGCCGACGTCGCCCCGGTGCTTCGGGCGGCGGCGGCGGCCGCCCTCGGATTCGACCTGCGTGCGGTCGCCGAAGAGGACCTCAAACGCTGGCGGTACGCCCGGGCCGCCTCGCTCTTCGCCGAGCCCGTTGCGGTCGGCCGGATCGGCGGCGCCCCGGTCGTCTTTGCAGGGGACGCATTCGGTCTCCCGTGTGATGCCCACCCGGAGTTCCCTCCTCCCGACGGGAACTCGGGAGTCGAACGCGCGTTCCTTTCCGGCCTCGCCGCCGCCGCGGAGATCCGCGGCTTCTAAGACGGCGTCGGGCGAATGTGTCGCGTTTCGTGGGCAAGGCTGCCGTCGTCCTGGGTGGCTCGGGCGGGATCGGGAGCGCCGTTGCCCGCGACCTTAACCCGATGCGGAAGGCACGAGGCGGGTCGATCGTGCTCTTCGGCTCGGCGGCCGCAACGCTCGGCCTTCCGAATCACGCAGCCATCGCCGCCGCGAAGGCCGGGGTTGTCGTTCTCGATCTCCTCTCCGACGGTGCCGCGAACGTAACCGGGGCGGTTCTTCCCGTGGACGGCGGCCTTTCGGCGGGCCGCCCGCCGGGGGCGTGAGCCCGCCCGTCGCGTCACTTCTTCGGGAGAACGGCCTCGAGCTTCCCGGTGAGTTCTGACGACATGGGCGCCACGTTCGAACCGAAACGGGCCACGATCTTCCCGTCCGGGCCGACGAGGATCTTGTTGAAGTTCCACGAGACGTCTCCCGAAAGACCCTCCTGGGTCGTGAGCCAACGGTAGAGCGGGTCGATGTTCTTCCCTTTGACGCTGATCTTCGAGAAGATCGGGAACGTGATGCGATAGGTCGCCGTGCAGAACTGCTTGATCTCGGCGTCCGTCCCCGGCTCCTGGCCGAAGAAGTTGTTCGCAGGGAACGCGAGAACCGTGAAACCCCGGTCCTTGTATTTCCCGTAGAGCGCCTCGAGCCCCTCGTACTGTGGCGTGTAGCCGCACTTCGAGGCCGTGTTCACGACGAGGATCGCCTGTCCCTTGTACGCCGAGAGGGGCTGGCTCTTTCCGTCGATCGATTTCATCGTGAAGTCGAAGAGGGAGGCGGGAGCGTCGGCCGTTGCGGCGGTGGCGAGTAGGCCAAGAAAAGTGAAGGCCAGGATCGTTTTCGGAGACGTCTTTACGAGGCTCACCCGGGGATGACTCCTGAGTGAACGCCCGCCACGAAAAGAGACAAGGCCAGAAGGCCGAGAGCCGGCAGGTACTCTTTCAATGGGTCGCGGACATTGAAGTGGGCCCACAGAGCCCCCGCCATCAGAGCGGCCATGAGCAGAGCGGGAAGGAGGGCCAAAGCGGGATACCAGATTGCCGCCACCAGCAGGGTGGCCAGGGAGATCTTCGCGGCGCCAACGGCCGTGCGAAGGAGGTCCGGCAGGCGGTAACGTTTGAACTCCTGCACGATGTTGTCGAAGCGGCCGATCCAGACGATCGCGATCGACAGGGCGATGACGATTTGGGCGAATATGGCGTAACGATTCAACAGAGGTCCCCATTTTTCCGGCTGCGGCGAGCGGCCCGTAGAAAAGAAAAAGGGGAGGGGGCTGGCGCCCGCTCCCCCGTGTTCGACGAAAGACCGGTTCAGTTCGGAAGGAGAACCGAGTCGACGACGTGGATGACGCCGTTGGACTCCATGAGGTCGGCGGCCGTCACGGTGGCCTTCCCGCCCTTTTCGTCCGTGATCACGACGTTCTTGCCGGCCATCGAGGCGGTGATCTTTCCGCCCGCGACCGTCGTGAGGGTGGCCTTTCCTTTGCCGGCCTTGATCGCCTTCACGACAGAGGCCGCGTCGAGCTTACCGGCGACGACGTGGTAGGTCAGGATCTTCGTGAGGGTCTCCTTGCTCTCGGGCTTGAGGAGGTTGTCGACCGTCCCGGCCGGGAGCTTCGCGAACGCCGCGTTGGTCGGCGCGAAGAGGGTGAAGGGGCCTTTGCCCTTGAGGGTGTCGACGAGGCCGGCGGCCTTGACGGCTGCGACGAGCGTCGTGTGGTCGGCGGAGGCGACGGCGGCGTCGACGATGTCCTTGGTGGCGTGCATCGAATGGTCTTCCGCGAAGGCCGGAGACGCGAGGAGGGCGAGGACGATTGCAGATCCGAGAAACTTCTTCACGAGTGACTCCTTGATTGTTTGTTGGTGGGTGGCGGGAGCATCAGGCGGTAGGTCGATTGTCTTCGTCCCTCCCTCTACGCGTCCGGCGACGGTGCGGATTCCACGAGATCCGAACGGGCGCCCGCCGTCGGAGTGGAGCCGATGGAGACGTACCTTCAAGTCCGGCCCGACTCGGGCCTGCTAGTCTCGCCGCTCCACATGAGCGACGACCTGACACCCGCGTCGCCAAAAGCCGAAGCGGCGCCCGCGACCGATCTCGACCTCGTGGAACGCATCAAGAACGGCGATTCGACGGCGCTCGACGCCCTCTACGAGCGCTACTCGTCCCCCGTCTATTCCCTCGTGTGGAAGATCCTTCAGAGTCCCGAGGAGGCCGAAGACGTCGCCCTCGACGTCTTCTGGCAGGTCGGGCGGCAGGCCGACCGCTACGACCCCTCCCGGGGGGCGCCGCCCGCCTGGATCTTCACGGTTGCGCGCTCGCGCGCAATCGACCGCCTCCGCGCCCGCCACCGCCGCGAGGACCGGACGATCTCGTTCGACGACCCCGCCGTGAACCTCGACCCGCTCGACGAGGAAGCGGCGCCGGACATGGTCGCCTCCTTCCGCCAGACGCGTGACGCCGTCCGCGAGGCGGTCAAGACGCTTTCGGCGGTCCAGCGCCAGGCCGTCGAGCTCGCGTTCTTCAAGGGGCTCACGCACGTCGAGATCGCCGAGAAGCTCGGCCAGCCGCTCGGGACGATCAAGACGCGGATCCGGCAGGGGCTGATCAAGCTGAGGAAGACCCTTGACTGAAGACGCCGTCTTCGCCGGGTTCGCGGACGTCGTCTGGGCGCTCGCCCTTTGCGTGCCGCAGGTCGAGGCACCGGCCCGGCTTCGCGAGCGCGTGCGCGGGCGCATCGCGGGCTTCTGCGCCGAGCGCGAGGCCGCGTTCCACCTCGTCTCGCGCCCGGCGGACCTCGTTCCGTCGACGACGCTCACGCCCCCCGGGAAGCGGCGCCGCCGCGGCGCGCCGCTCGGCCGCTTCTTCCTCGACCGCCGAGAGCGCAAGGCTGCTTTCTTCTGCTGGTACCTCGCGCCCCGTGGGAGCTATCAGCTGCGGTTCACGGCGGGGCGCCGCGTCTTCCTCGGCCCCGGCTTTACCGCAGATCTGACTGGCGACGGCGAGATCCCGATCGTGCCACTCCCGCGAGGCGCCGAGAAGATGACGAGCGTCGCGCTCGTCGAAGTGACGTCCGGCAAGGCCGTCCTGCGGGGCGCGCTCGCGT
Organism: Thermoanaerobaculia bacterium; assembly: GCA_038319835.1. Taxonomy (GTDB): domain Bacteria; phylum Acidobacteriota; class Thermoanaerobaculia; order UBA5066; family UBA5066; genus Fen-183. Next base: position 33,877 of record JBBQDQ010000001.1, read on the forward strand.
GATCGAACCCGAGGGACCGGTTTGCGGGTCGGGTGCGATCGCTCGGCGACCTCTCTAGCGCCGAGCCTGATGCGGCCTGTCGCTGGGGCGCTGGGAGCTACGGCCGCAACTGGTTCACCTGCATCAGCCCCGAAACGGCCCCCGGCGTCGGACCATGTCATCTGGCGGGATATCCCTTTTCCGGTTCCGTCCCGCGCACGGAGGACGACATGCCGAGAGTCGACGCGGGCGTCGCGGAAGTCCTGGAGACCCGCATCGCGGAGCTGGCCGCGACGTACCTTCCGCTCGCGGTCGAGATGCTCCGCGAGGCCGTCCGGATCCCAGGCGACTACGTCGACAAGCCCGCGGACGCCGGCGGCGATCCTCTCTGCGGCCTCTCGAACCACGAGCTCCCGCGCCTCGAGTACCTGAAGAAGAAGATCGTCGAGATCCGGGCCGTGCGCCGGCCCGAGGACGCGTTCTTCGACGGCTTCGGCAACCTCGTGTGGCAGGTCGAGGATCCCGACGACGGGATCGCGCCCGCGAAGAAGAAAGTCGTCTACATCGACGGGCACACCGACACCGTCCGCGCGCTGAGGGACCAGTGGCGGGCGAAGGTCGGCGGCGTCGACTGCTACGACGGCCTCCTCGACCGGTCGAAGGTCAACCGGGAGTTCCTCCTCAAGGAGCTCGGCTGGGTGCCTCCCGAGTCCGAGTGGGAGCACCTCGTCTTCGGCCGCGGCGCGGCCGACCAGCTCGGCGGCGTCGTCGCGGCGGCGATCGCGACGAAAATCCTCGTCGAGCTCACGCGCGAAGGCTCGCTCAAGGGCGCGATCGTCCGCTCGTACGCGACCGTCTGCGAGGAGGACAACGACGGCGCCGGGCCGATGTACCTCAATCGCGAGATCTTCCCGACCGCGAAGCCGGAGCTGATTCCCGACGTCGTCATCCTCACGGACGGCACCGGCTGCAACAGGCGCGGCGCCCTCGGGATCTACCGCGGCCAGCGGGGCCGGATGCAGATCGAGGTCTCCGTGACGGGTAAGTCCTGCCACGGGTCGATGCCGTGGGAGGGGCTGAACCCGTTCGAGTACGGGGCGGCGATCGTGCGCGAGGCCGCGGAGGCCTACGAGAGGCGCGACGGCTTCCTCGACGACCCGTTCCTCGGCCACGGCACGCGCACCGCGTCGTGGGCGCGCCTCGACACGCCGAGCGACTGCGCTGTCCCCGAGCGCCTCGCCTTCCGCTTCGACCGCCGCCTGACGATCGGCGAGACGCCCGAGCGGGCGCTCGAGGACGTCGAGCGCCTCCCCGCCGTCGCCGCAGCGCGCCGGGCCGGCCTCGTGGTCGACGTCTCGGTGCCCGTCTACCCGAATGCGAGCTGGAAGGGCTACGTCCTCGGCAACCCGCAGGTCTACCTCGGCTGGGTCACGCCCGAGGATCACCCCGCGATCCGCGCCGCCGTCGCGACGTACCGCTCCGTCGTGAGCCCGCACGTGGACGGGGAGATCGGCACGGGCGGCGTCCTCACGAAAGAGCCGCGCGTCGAGCGCTGGGTGTTCTCCACGGACGGCGTCGGCTTCCCGGTCCCGAAGGACGCGAGCGTCCCGGGTGCGGCCGGCAAGGGCTGGGTCGTGGGCGAGCGCTACAAGCACCCCGCGATGTTCGGGTTCGGGCCGGGCATCGAGCAGAACACGCACAAGATCGGCGAGTGCCTCGACGCGCGCGAGATGCAGCACTGCGCCGCGTTCCTGGCGCGCTTCCCGAGCGTCTTCGCCGCGCCGCGCTGACGCCATGGAAAGAGCCTTCCGACCCCTTCCGCTCGAGCGTCTCGCGCGGTGGGTGTTCGGGGATCTCGCGTCCGCGGACTCGGTGCTCGGGATTCCGAGGGCGAACTTCGCCGTGCCCGAGGCGCGGCTCGCGTCGCGCGTACTCGGCCGGCGCCTCGCCGCTCCGCTCGGCCTCGCGGCGGGGCCGCACACGCAGCTCGCGCAGAACATCGTCGCGGGCTGGCTGTGCGGCGCGCGTTTCGTCGAGCTGAAGACGGTCCAGGTCCTCGACGAGATCGACGTCGGCCGCCCGTGCATCGACTCGGCCGACGAGACGTTCAACTGCGAGTGGTCGCAGGAGCTCCGGCTCGAACAGTCTTTCGGCGAGTACCTCAAGGCGTGGGTGCTGATTCACGCCCTCGCCGCCCGGATGGGGCTGCCGGAGCCGGGAGCGCTCTTCGCGATGAGCGTGGGTTACGACCTCGCCGGGATCAGGAGCCCGCGCGTCGCGGGGTTCGTCTCGCGGATGCGCGACGCGGGCGCCGCCCTGCCCGCCGCCGTGGACGAGGTCGCGAAGGCGTGGCCCGGCGTCCGCGACGTCCCGATCCCGGCGCGCCTCTCCGACCACGTGACGCTCTCGACGATGCACGGCTGCCCGCCGGCGGAGATCGAGAAGATCGCCCGGCACCTCCTCGAGGACGTCGGCGTCCACACCTGGATCAAGCTCAACCCGACGCTCCTCGGCCCCGAGCGCGTCCGGGGGCTCCTGAACGGGGCGCTCGGCTACGCGATCGAAGTCCCGGACGAGGCGTTCGCGCACGACCCGCGCCTTTCGGACGCGCTCCCGGTCCTCGAGCGGCTCGCCGAAGCGGCGCGCGCGCGGGGCCTCGGGTTCGGCGTCAAGCTCTCGAATACGCTCGAAGTCGTGAACCGCCGGCCCGTCCTCCCGCCGAAGGAGAAGACGGCGTACCTCTCGGGCCGCGCGCTCCACCCGCTCACGCTGAGCCTCGCGCGCCTCGTCGACGACGAGCTCGAGGGGCGGGTGCCGATCTCGTTCTGCGGCGGCGCCGACGCCTGGAACTTCGCCGACCTCGTCGCGGACGGTCTGACGCCCGTCACCGTCTGCACGGACCTCCTCAAGCCGGGCGGCTACGCGCGTCTCTCACAGTACCTCGCGAACCTTGGCGCGGCGATGTCGGCCGCGGGGGCGGCGGACCTCGACGCCTTCGTGGCCGCGACGTCGGGAGGCCGCGGGCGCCGCTGGAACCTCGCGCGGCACGCCGGGCGCGTCGCCGCCGACGGCCGCTACGCGCGCCGCGCGCGAGAGCTCGCCTTTAAGGGCAGCCGCCCGCTCGGGCCGTTCGACTGCGTCGCGGCCCCTTGCGTGGAAGCCTGCCCCGCACATCAGGACGTCCCTGGCTACCTCCGGCTCGTCGCGCAGGGCCGCGACGACGAGGCGCTGAACGTCATCCGCCGGTCGAACGCGTTGCCCGGCGTGACGGGCAGCATCTGCGACCGCCCGTGCACGGAGCGCTGCGTCCGCAACTTTTACGACGCGCCCGTCGGGATCCGCGAAGTGAAGCGCTTCGCGGTGGAGCACGGCAGGACGGCTGCGGAGGCGCCGGCTGCTCCCGTGGGCGCCGCGGTGGCGATCGTCGGCGCCGGCCCCGCCGGGATCTCGGCCGCCCTCGAGCTCGCACGCCTGGGCTTCGCCGTCGAGATCTTCGAGGCGACGAGCCGCGCGGGCGGGATGGCGGGCGGCGCCGTGCCGCGTGACCGGCTCGACGACGCGAAGCTCAGGGGCGACCTCGAGAGGCTCGCGGCGCTCGGCGTGAAGATCCATTTCAAGACCGCGGTCGGAACGGACGTCCCGCTCGCGGACCTCTCCGCGCGCTTCGTCCACGTCTTTCTCGGGGTCGGTGCCGGGAAGGGGAGGCGCCTCGGCATCCCCGGCGAAAGCGCCGAGGGCGTCGTCGACGCGCTGGAGCTCCTGAGCGGCCTGCGCGAGGGCGCGGCGCGGCCGCTCGGCAGGCGCGTCCTCGTCGTCGGAGGCGGTAACTCCGCTCTCGACGGCGCGCGCTCGGCCCGCCGCCTCGCGAAGGGCGGCGAGGTCTCCCTCGTCTACCGCAGGACGCGCGCGGAGATGCCCGCCGATCCGGGCGAGGTGAAGGACGCGCTCGCCGAGGGCGTCCTCTTCCGCGAGCTCCTCGCGCCGTTGCGCGTCGTCGTCGAGGGCGGGCGCGTCGTGGGTCTCGCGTGCGCGCCGATGACCCTCGGCGCTGCCGACGCCTCCGGCCGCCCGCGGCCGGTTCCGACCGGTGGGAGCGAGGTCGTCCTTCCGGCCGACACGATCGTCACCGCGATCGGACAGGAGCCCGCCACCGTGCTCCTCGGAGGAACGCTCTCCGCGAAGGAAGACGGGACGCTCGCCGCACGCGCCGGAACGGGCGAGATGCCGCAGCCCGGGCTCTTCACGGGCGGCGACGCCGTCCGCGGCCCCTCTTCGATCATCGAGGCCGTGGCGGACGGGTTCGCCGCGGCGCGCGAGATCGCCCGGCGGCACGGCATCGTCGTCGCCCCCGAGCCGCGGCCTCCGGCGCGCGCCGACGGCGCGGATCTCATGGCGAAGAAGGCGAGCCTCGTCGGGCCCGAGCCGGTGCCCGAGCTCCCCGTGGAGGAGCGCGGGGGCTTCGACGAAGTCCTCCGAAGCCTGGGCGCCGAGGCCGCCCGGCGGGAAGCGAGCCGCTGCCTCGACTGCGACGAGGCGTGCGGCCTCTGCGTCACCGTCTGCCCGAACCGGGCCAACCTGTCGTATGCGGTCCCGCCGCTGGCGCTCGAGCTCCCGTCGTTCGTCGTCGAGGCGGGGCGGGCGGTCCCGTGCGGGACGACGACGTTCTCCGTCGCGCAGGGCGTGCAGATCGTCAACGTCGGCGACGCCTGCAACGCGTGCGGAAACTGCACGACGTTCTGCCCGGCTGCCGGCGCGCCGTACCGCGACAAGCCGACGTTCTGGATCGACGCCGAGGGCTTCGCCGAGGCGGAGGGCGACGCGTTCCGGATGACGCGCGAAGGCGGCACGACGGCGATCGATGCGCGCGTCGGCGGCCGGCGCCACCGCCTCGAGCGCCGAGGCGACGCCGCCGAATACGTCTCCGAGTCGCTGCGCGCCACGTTCGACGCGTCGCGCTGGACGCTCGCCGAGGCCTGCCTCGAAGGGGCGCCCGAGGAAGGGACGTCGCTCGACCTCTCGACGTGCGCCCTGCTGATCGCGCTTCTTCATGCCGCCCCCGCGCTTCCTCCCGGACGGGAGGCTGCATGACGCGGACGCTCGTGAAGAACGGCCGGCTCGCGCTCGACGGCGGCGTCGAGGACGGCGACCTCCTCCTCGAGGGCGGCCGCATCGTCGCCGTCGGGCGGGACCTCGGCCCGGTCGAGCGCACGATCGACGCGGCCGGCTGCTGGGTCCTGCCGGGCCTGATCGACTTCCACACGCACATCGGCGACCGGATCGGCCGCTTTGACCTCGCCGACGACTACGCGAGCGGCACGCGTGCCGCCGTCGAGAACGGCGTCACGACGCTCTGCACGTTCGTGACGCAGTCCGAAGGCGAGCCGCTCGGCCGGGCGGTCGAGCGGGCGAGGAGCCGCGCGGAGCGGTGCTGCCACGCCGATGTCGCGTGGCATCTCACGCCGACGCGCTTCGAACCGGCCGACTGGGCGGAGATGGAAGAGCTCGTTCGCGCCGGCTACGGGACGTTCAAGCTCTACACGACGTACCGCGCCTCCGGCCTCTTCTCGGACGAGGCGCGCATCGCGGAGCTCTTCCGCCGCCTCGGGCCGCTCGGGGTGCGGTTCCTCCTGCACTGCGAAGACGACGGGATGCTCGGCACCGTCGACACGGCGCGGCTCGACCTCTCGCGCGCCTCCTCGCACGCGTGGCTCAGGCCCGAGGAGGCGGAGGTCGCGTCCGTCGAGGCGCTTCTCGCCCTCGCGGCGCGCTGGGGCGTTCCGCTCCACGTCGTCCACGTCTCGACGTCCGCGGCCGCGGAGCGGATCCGTGCGGCGCGCGCGGTGCAGGACGTGACGTGCGAGACCTGCCCGCAGTACCTCTGGCTCGACGTGTCCTGGCTCGCGCGCCCCGACGGGCACCGGTGGATCTGCTCGCCGCCGCTCCGCAACGGGCGCGAGCGGTTCCGCGAGCTCGCGCGCGCGGGCGCTTTCGACATCCTCGCGACGGACCATTGCGCCTTCACGCGCGGGGAGAAGGACGACTGGGACGGCCGCGACGTGCGGACGGTCGCGAACGGCCTCGCGGGCCTCGGCGCTCTCGCGCACCTCGCATGGAAGCTCTGGGAGGACGAGCCCGACCGCGCAGCCGCCGAGCTCGCGCGGCGCCTGTCGGCGAATCCCGCCGCGCGCCTCGGCGCCTCGGACCGCAAGGGTGCCCTCCGGCCCGGCCTCGACGCCGACGTCGCGATCCTCGACCCGAACGGCGACGAGCGCCCGATCCGCTCGACGCTCGCGGACGCGTACGAGACGTACCCCGGCTTCACCTCGCGCCTGAACTTCCGGCACGTCCTCCTCCGGGGCGAGCCCGTCGTCCGGGACGGGCGGCTGCTGGAGTCCGCCCGCCCGTCCGGCCGGTCCGCGGCGCGGGCCGCCGTCCGCCCCGGCGCCGCTCTGGGGCCCTCATGACGAAATCGATTTCGAGACAGGAGCCGAACATGCCCTCCCTCGCAGCCGCCGCCGAGACCGCCCTCCTCCGGGGCCTGAAGATCGACATGGCCCGGAAGGACTTCCTCCTCACCTGGGAGCACACCGAAGACGAGATCCGCGCGGTGCTCGCGGTGGCGGAGACCTTCAAGCGTCTCCACCGCGAGGGCCGCTCCTTCCGCGTCTTCGACACGGGCCTCGCGATTTCGATCTTCCGCGACCATTCGACCCGGACGCGCTTCTCGTTCGCGTCGGCCGCGAGCGCGCTCGGCCTGTCGCTCGCCGAGCTCGACGAGGAGAAGAGTCAGGTCGCGCACGGCGAGACGGTGCGCGAGACCGCGAACATGATCGGCTTTCTCACCGAGGTCATCGGCATCCGCGACGACATGTTCCTCGGCGAGGGACACCGCTATATGCGCGAGGTGGGCGAGGCGCTCACGGACGGTGCGGCAGAGGGCGTCCTCCACCGGCGGCCGAGCGTCCTGAACCTCCAGTGCGACGTCGACCATCCGACGCAGTCGCTCGCCGACCTCGCCTGGCTGAAGGCGCACTTCGGCGGGCTCGAGAACCTGAAGGGAAGGAAGCTCGCGATGTCCTGGGCCCACAGCCCGAGCTACGGCAAGCCCCTCTCGGTGCCGCAGGGCGTGATTGGCCTGATGACGCGCTTCGGGATGGACGTCACGCTGGCCCACCCGCAGGGCTACGGCCTCATCCCGGAGGTCGTCGCGATCGCGGGACGGAACGCGGCGAAATCCGGCGGCTCGTTCCGCGTCGTCGACCGGATGGAGGAGGCGTTCGCCGGCGCGGACGTCGTCTACCCGAAGTCGTGGGCGCCGTACGGCGTGATGCAGCGGCGGACGGAACTCCTGAAGAAATCCGACAAGGACGGCCTCAAGGCGCTCGAGAAGGAGTGCCTCGCGAGCAACGCGAGATTCACCTCCTGGGAGTGCGACCGAAAGAAGATGAGCCTCACGAGGAGCGGCAAGGCGCTCTACATGCACTGCCTCCCGGCCGACATCACGGACGTCAGCTGCAAGGCGGGCGAGGTGAGCGCCGACGTCTTCGAGGAGTACCGGATCCCGACGTACCACGAGGCGTCGTACAAGCCCTTCGTCATCGGCGCGCTCATCTTCCTCACCCGGGTCGAGGACCCCGCGGCGAAGCTCGCCGCGATCCTCGAGCGCGACCGGGCCCTCTCGCTGTAGGAGTGTGCGATGAAAGACACCTCGCGCATCATCAAGACCGTCGACACGCGGGTGAGGGCGCGGACGGCGAAGCGCTGCAAGGAGCGCGGCATCGTGATCCCGACGTTCCGCCAGATGCGGGACCCCTCTCTCGTCCCAGAGGCGGTGAAGGCAAAGCTGAAGGGCGTCGGGCTCTGGGACGTCGACCCGCTCAATCTCTTCCGCATCACGTGGAAAAACGACCCGGAAACGGGCCTCTTCGCCGTCCCGAACGTCCTCGAGATCCCGCGCGAGATCACGGGCCTCAGGGCCCGGGTCTTCGGGCTCATCGGGAAGTTCTTCCCGACGGGCGCGCACAAGGTCGGCGCCGCGTTCGGGTGCCTCGTCCCCCGCCTCGTGAGCGGTGAATTCGACCCTGCCTCGCACAAGGCCGTGTGGCCCTCGACGGGCAACTACTGCCGCGGCGGCGCGTTCGACTCCGCGATTCTCGGCTGCCACGCCGTCGCGATCCTCCCCGAGAACATGTCCAAGGAGCGCTTCACGTGGCTCGGCACGATCGGAGCCGAAGTCATCGCGACGCCGGGCTGCGAGAGCAACGTCAAGGAGATCTACGACAAGTGCTGGGAGCTCAAGCGAGATCCCGCGAACGTGATCTTCAACCAGTTCGAGGAGTTCGGGAACCCGATCTGGCACTACAACGTGACCGGGCCCGCCGTCGAGGAGGCGTTCGCCGCGGTCCGCGGCGAAAAGGGCCGCCTCGCCGCGTGGGTCAGCGCGACGGGGAGCGCCGGGACGATCGCGGCGGGCGACTACCTCAAGGCCCGCTTCCCGGGCGCGAAGGTCGTCGCGTCCGAGGCGCTTCAGTGCCCGACGCTCCTTTCGAACGGCTTCGGCGACCACCGGATCGAGGGGATCGGCGACAAGCACGTCCCGTGGGTCCACAACGTGAGGAACACGGACGCCGTCGCGGCCGTCGACGACGAGGACTGCATGCGCGTTCTCCGGCTCTTCAACGAGCCCGCCGGGCGCGAGCTCCTCGCCGCCGCGGGCGTGCCGGAGGCGACGTTCGGGAAGCTCTCTCTCCTCGGCATCAGCGGCATCTGCAACGTCCTCGCGGCGATCAAGGCCGCGAAGTACTGGGAGCTCGACGAGAACGACGTCATCTTCACCGTCTTCACGGACAGCGTGGAGATGTACCGCTCGCGCCTCACGCAGCTCTCGGAGGAGAGGGGCGCGTTCGGGGCGCTCGACGCGGCGCACGCCTTCGCGGGCAGCCTCGAACGGCAGACGCCGGACGCCTTCAAGGAGCTGACGTACGCGGACCGCAAGGCCATCCACAACCTGAAGTACTTCACGTGGGTCGAGCAGCAGGGCAAGACGTACGAGGAGATCTGCGCGCAGTGGGATCCCGAGTACTGGCGCACGCTCTTCGAGGACGAGGTCGTCGTCTTCGACCGGCTCATCGGCGAGTTCAACGAGGAGGTCGCGCGGTCGTGACGCGTCTCCTGATCGAGGGCGGCACGCTCGTGACCTTCGGCGACCCGTGCCGGGTCCTCGAGGGGCGCGCCCTCCTGATCGAGGACGGCCGGATCGCGCACATCGCCCCCACCGGGGAAATCGCAGGGCCTTTCGACCGCGTCCTTTCGGCGAAGGGGAAGCTCGTCCTCCCGGGCTTCGTGAACGCCCACATGCATTTCTACTCGACGTTCGCGCGTGGCCTCGGGAAGGTCGCGCCGAGCGCGACGTTCCGGGAGGTCCTCGAGCACCTCTGGTGGCGCCTCGACCGGGCGCTCACGCTCGACGACGTCGAGACGAGCGCGCGGGTGATCCTCCTCGAGGCCGTCCGCAAGGGCACGACGACGCTCGTCGACCACCACGCGAGCCCGCGCGCGGTGCGCGGCTCGCTCGGGCGCATTGCCCGCGCCGTGAAGGACACAGGCCTGCGCGCGTGCCTCTCGTACGAGGTCTCCGACCGCGACGGCGAACGCACGGCGATCGAAGGCCTCGAGGAGAACGCGGACTTCGCGCGGGCCTGCGCGCGGGAGCGCGACCCGCAGCTCCGAGCCCTCGTCGGCCTCCACGCCGCGTTCACGCTCTCGGACGCGACGCTCGAGCGCGCGGGCCGTCTCGGCCGCGACGTGGGCGCCGGGTTCCACGTCCACGTCGCCGAGGCCGCGTCCGACGTGGAGGAGAACCTCGAGCGCTTCGGGAAGACCCCGGTCGCGCGGCTCGCCGCGCACGGAATCCTGGGCCCCGGCAGCATCGCCGCGCACGCGGTGCACGTGGACGACGCGGACGCGGACATTCTTCGCGCGGGCGGCGCGTGGGTCGTCACGAACCCGCAGTCGAACCTGAACAATGCCGTCGGCGTCGCGGACGTCGCCGGCCTCGTCCGCCGCGGCATCCCGGTCGGCCTCGGCACGGACGCGATGACGGTCTCGATGCCGGAGGAGCTGCGCGCCGGGATCTGGGCGCAGCGTCTCAAGCAGGCCGACCCCGGCTGCGGCTTCGCCGAGCTGACCGCGGCGCTCTTCGTGCGCAACCCCGAGATCGCGACGGGCCTCTGGGGCTTCCCGGTCGGGACGCTCGCGGAGGGCGCGGCGGCGGACGTGATCCTCGTCGACTACGAGCCGGCGACGCCGCTCGACGAAGCCACGGTGCTCGGCCACCTCGTCTTCGGGGTCTCGCAGGCGGCCGTCGATACGACGATCTGCGGCGGGAAGATCCTCATGGAAGGCAAGGTCCTCCGCCTCGGCGTCGACGAGGCCGCGCTCGCCGCGGAGAGCCGGCGCCTCGCGGCCGCGCTCTGGGAGCGGTTCTGATGGCGTCGCGGACGATCGTCCTCGCGATGGGCGGCAACTCGCTCATCACGGACAAAGAGCACCAGAAGGTGCCGGACCAGTACCGCGCGTGCTCCGAGACCTGCCGGCACGTGGCGCCGCTGCTTCGGGATCCCGAGCTCCGCCTCGTCGTCACGCACGGGAACGGCCCTCAAGTGGGCTACATCCTGCGCCGCTCGGAGCTCGCGTCGAAGGAGCTCCACATGGTGCCGCTCGACTCGTGCGTCGCGGACACGCAGGGCGCGCTCGGGTACCACATTCAGCTCGCGCTCCACAACGCGTTCCGGCGCATCGGCCTTTCGAAGGCCGCGGCCACGGTCGTCACGCTCTGCGAGGTGGACCGGGACGACCCGGCGTTCGCGAGGCCGGATAAGCCGATCGGTTCGTTCCTCACGAGGGAGGAGGCGGAGCTCCGCCGCGCCGCCGACGGCTGGGACGTCGCCGAGGACGCCGGACGTGGCTGGCGCCGCGTCGTCGCCTCGCCCATCCCGAAGAGGATCCTCGAGCTCGACGCCGTGAGGAGCCTCCTCGACGCGGGCTTCGTCGTCGTGGCCGCGGGCGGCGGCGGCATCGCGGTCGTCGAGAACGGCGCGGGGGAGCTGGCCGGCGCCGCCGCGGTGATCGACAAGGACCACGCGTCGAGCCTCCTCGCGCGCGAGCTCGGGGCCGAGCTCCTCGTGATCTCGACGGCGGTCGAGAAGGTTGCGACCGGCTTCGGAACGCCGGCGCAGAAGGAGATCGACACGATGACGGTGGCCGACGCGAGGCGCTGGGCGGCAGAAGGCCACTTCAAGCCCGGGAGCATGCTCCCGAAGATCGAAGCCGCGATCGCGTTCCTCGAGGGCGGCGGCAAGGAGGCGATCATCACGGACCCGCCCCACCTCGGTCTCGCCCTCGCGGGGCGGACCGGCACGCACGTGATCCCGTGAGCGCCATCCTCCTCGAGAACCCGCTCGCGAAACCCGGTCAGCGCTGGCCGGCGCCGGACCCGGCCATCCGCGCCTTCCACCGGCGGCTGACGGGCTATCGCCCGACGCCGCTCCTCGACGCCCCCGGCCTTGCGGCGCGCTACGGCGTGAAGCGCGTCCTCGTGAAGGCGGAGTCGCAGCGCATGGGCCTCCCGAGCTTCAAGATCCTCGGCGCGTCGTGGGCGACGTATCGCGCGCTCTGCGACCGCCTCGGCTCCGAGCCCGGGCCATGGGCGGACGTCGACGAGCTCGCCCGGCGCGTCGCGTCCCTCAGGCCTTTCTCGCTCGCGGCGGCGACGGACGGCAACCACGGACGCGCCGTCGCGCACGTGGCGCGCCTCCTCGGCTTCTCGTGCCGCATCTTCGTCCCCGAAGGGACGTCGCCCGCGCGCATCGGCGCGATCGAGGGTGAGGGCGCGGAGGTCGTCGTCGTGGACGGCGACTACGACGACGCGGTCGAGCGCTCGGCGGAGGAAGCCGCACCGGGGTGTCTCGTCATCTCCGACACGTCGTGGCCCGGGTTCGAGACGATCCCCGGGAGCGTCATGGACGGCTACACGACGATCTTCCTGGAGATCGAGGAGGCGCTCGCCGCCGCGGGCGCTCCCACGCCGGACGTCGCAATCGTCCCGGTGGGCGTCGGCGCGCTCATGGCGGCCGCCGTCACATTCTTCCGGAGCCGCCCGTGGACGGGAGCGCTCGTCGCGATCGAGCCCGACGACGCGAACTGCCTGCAGGTCTCCGCGCAGGCCGGGCGGATGACGGCAGTTCCGGGGCCGCATCGCTCGATCATGGTCGGGCTCAACTGCGGTCTCCCGTCGTCCGTGGCGTGGCCGCGCCTGGCCGCCGGCGTCGACTGGATGGTCGGGATCGGCAGCGACCGGGCGCGCCAGGGCATGCGCGAGCTCGCGGAGGCGGGCGTCGTCGGCGGGGAGACCGGCGCCTCGCCGCTCGGCGCGCTCTGCGCGCTCCACGGCGACGTCTCCACGGCGGCCTTCCGCGCGCGCGGCCTCCTCGGAGAGGACCGGACGGTCCTCCTCGTCGTCACGGAAGGCGCGACGGACCGCGAGCACTACCTTTCCATCGTGGGCCGGACTCCCGAAGAGGTCGGGGCGTCCGCGGTGCGGAGCCTCTGAGAGGAGGGCACATGGCCACGTTCCACGTCAACGGGCGGGAGGTCACGGCGACCAGGGAGCGCAACCTCCTCCATCTCCTGCGCGACGACCTCGACGTCACGTCGGTGAAGAACGGCTGCTCGGAGGGTTCGTGCGGGGCCTGCATGGTGCTCGTCGACGGCCGGGCCACGAAGGCCTGCCTCCTCGACGCCGGCAAGGTCGACGGAAAAAGCGTCGTGACGGTGGAGGGGCTGTCGCCGCGCGAGAAGAACGTCTTCGCATGGGCGTTCGCGAACGCCGGAGCCGTGCAGTGCGGCTTCTGCATGCCGGGCATGGTCATCAGCACGAAGGGCCTCCTCGACGCCAACCCAGAGCCCCGGCCGGAGGACGTCACGAAGGCGCTCTCTCACGGCATGTGCCGCTGCACGGGCTACGTGAAGATCGAGAAGGCGGTGATGGAGTCGGCGCGGATCCTGCGCGAGGGCGCCGAGGTGCCCGACAGCCATGAGATCCCGCTCGCCGTGGGCTCGAGGGTCCCGCGCCCCGACGCGCTCGCCAAGGTCCTCGGCACCGCCGTCTACGTCGACGACATGAGGGTCCCGGGAATGCTCCACGGGGCGGTCCTGCGCGCGCCGAAGCCGCGCGTGAAGGTTCTCGGGATCGACGCGACCGAGGCCCTCGCGCTGCCGGGCGTGATGGCGGTCCTCACGGCGGCGGACGTCCCGGGGCAGCGCCTGCAGGGGCACATCGTCAAGGACTGGCCCGCCCTCGTCGCGGTCGGCGAAGAGACGCGGTACGTCGGCGACGCGCTCGCGCTCGTGGCCGCCCAGACTCGGGAAATCGCGCGGGAGGCGGTCGCGAAGATCCGCCTCGATTGCGAAGTCCTGCCGCCGCTCGTCGACCCGCATCGCGCGCTCGACGCGGATGCGCCGCGCCTCCACCCGAACGGGAACCTCCTCGCGAAATCGGTCCTGAGGCGCGGCGACGCGGAGAAGGCGATCGCCGAGGCGGCGTACGTCGTGCGCGAAAGGTTCCGGACGCCGGAGACCGAGCACGCGTTCATGGAGCCGGAGAGCGCGCTCGCCGTCCCCGAGCCGGACGGGACGCTGACCGTCTACACGGGCACGCAGAGCATCTACGACGACCTCCACGGGATCGTCGGCGTCCTCGGCGTCCCGCCCGACCGCGTAAAAGTCGTGAGCGCGTGCGTCGGCGGCGGCTTCGGCGGCAAGGAGGACCTCTCGGTCCAGCACCACGCCGCGCTCCTCGCGTTCCGGACCGGTTCTCCCGTGAAGCTGACGCTCGAGCGGCAGGAGTCGATCCGCGTCCACCCGAAGCGCCATGCGATGGACATGGACTACACGGTGGCCGCGGACGCGTCGGGACGCATCACCGCCGTCTCCGCGCGCATTCTCGAGGACACTGGAGCCTACGCGTCACTCGGCGGTCCGGTACTTCAGCGAGCCTGCACGCACGCGGCGGGCCCGTACCGGATTGCGAACGTCGACGTCGAGGGGACCGGCGTCTACACGAACAACCCGCCGGGCGGCGCGTTCCGGGGCTTCGGGGTGCCGCAGGTGTGCTTCGCGATGGAGTCGTGCGTCACGCTCCTCGCGAAGAAGATGGGCCTCGACCCGTGGGAGATCCGCTGGCGGAACGCGGTCGAGCCGGGCGACGTCCTGCCGAACGGCCAGATCGCCGACGCGGGGACCGCGCTCAAGGAGACGCTCCTCGCGGTGAAGGAGGCCTACCTCTCGCGCCCCGACGCCGGGATCGCGTGCGCCGTGAAGAACGCCGGGCTCGGCGTCGGGCTCTCGGACGTCGGGCGCGTGAGGATCCGCGTCGAAGGCGGGAAGGCGGTGGTCTACACGAGCGCGGCCTGCGTCGGGCAGGGCCTCGCGTCCGTCCTCATGCAGTTCGTCGCGGAGGCCTCGGGCCTCTCGTGGGACGCAATCGCGGTGGCGCGCCCGGACACGTCGAATTCGCCCGACGGCGGGACGACGACCGCGTCCCGGCAGACCGTCTTCAACGGAGAGGCGGCCCGCCTCGCGGCGCTCGACTTGAGGAGCGACCTCGTCTCCCACACGCTCGAGGAGCTCGAGGGCCGCGAGTACTACCGCGAATACTCCGGCGTCACCGACCGCTTCGGGTCCGACAAGCCGAACCCCGTCAGCCACGTCGCGTACTCGTACGCGACGCACGTCGTCCTCCTCGACGGGAACGGGAAGCTCGAGAGCGTCGTGGCGGCGCACGACATCGGGCGCGCCGTGAACCCCGCGCAGGTGGAGGCGCAGATCGAGGGCGGCGTCACGATGGGCCTCGGCTACGCGCTCACGGAGGACTTCCCGCTCAGGGACGGCGAGCCGCTGGCGACGTACGGGACGCTCGGCCTCCTGAGCGCCTCGAAAGTCCCGCCGATCCGGACGATCCTCATCGAGAAGAACCCCTCGCCGCTCGCGTACGGCGCGAAGGGCCTCGGCGAGATCTCGACGATCCCGACCGCGCCCGCGGTGGCGGGCGCCTACTTCCGGCGCGACGGGACGTTCCGCACGGAGCTGCCGCTCGCGGGAACGCCCTACAGCCGGAAGAAAGCGCCCCCATGACGCCGGAAGACGGCGGCCTCGTCGTCGTGCGCGGCGCGGGCGACCTCGGCACCGGGTGCATCGTGCGCCTCGTGAAGTCCGGGTTCCGGGTGCTCGCGCTCGAACTGCCGAACCCGAGAGCCGTCCGCCGGACCGTGAGCCTGTGCGAGGCGGTACACGACGGTGTGGCGGCCGTCGAGGGCGTGCGCGGAATCCTCCATTCCTCCGTCCCGGCCGCGTGGGCGCGCGACGAGGTGCCCGTCGTCGTCGACCCGGAGTGCACGAGCCTCGCGCCTCTCGCACCGCTCGCGCTCGTGGACGCGATCATGGCGAAGCGGAACCTCGGCACGCGGATCGACATGGCCTCGGCCGTCGTCGGGCTCGGCCCGGGGTTCGTCGCCGGACGCGACGTCCATGCCGTCGTCGAGACGAACCGCGGACACGACCTCGGGCGCGTGATCTACGCCGGCGCCACGCAGGCGAACACGGGGGCACCCGGCCTCGTCGGCGGGCACGGCGGGGAGCGCGTGCTCCACGCCCCGGCGGGCGGCGTCGTCGAAGCGGTGAAGGCGATCGGAGACCGGGTCGAGGCAGGAGACGCCGTGCTGACGGTGGATGGAACGCCGGTGCGCGCGGCGATCGCGGGAGTCGTCCGCGGGCTCCTGCGCCCGGGCTCCCGGGTCCACGCAGGTATGAAGGTGGGCGACGTGGACCCCCGGTGCGTGAGGGAGAACTGCTTCACGATCTCCGACAAGGCCCGCGCCGTCGCGGGCGGAGTCCTCGAGGCGATCCTGACGCTCGCGCCCGCGGGACGCTAGAAGAGCCACCGGTATCCGAGGTACCAGGCCGTCGCGATGTGGACGGTGATCACGAGGACGAGCAGGACGGCCAGCACGACGTGGAAGCCGCGCCAGTAGTTCATGACCATCTTCACCGTCCGGTACACGGACGCCTGCCGCCTCATCCTGAGGAGGCGCTTGATCGTCGTCGAGAAGTCGTGATGGTCCTGCCGCGTCGGAAAGAGGGACCGACACGAGACGAGCGAGAGACGGACCCGGATCGCGTCCAGGGGGAAGGAGAAGATCGCCCGGAAAAAGCCCATCCCCTCGGGAGGATCGGACGTCGCGGTCTTCAGGAGCCAGTGGATGTCCTGCGGCTTGACGACGTTTGCGAGCAGCGGGTTGAGGCTCTCGCGGAGCTGCACGATCTCGCTCCGAAGCTCCGCCATCTCGAGATAGTGGTCTCCCGCGATGGGGATCAGCCCGAAGAGGAAACGCCCGACGAGCCCCGTTCCGACCACGCAGACGAGCGACGTGTAGCAGAGTGTCGCGATCATGTTGTTGGAGCCGAACGCCGCGTGAAAGAGGATGACGAGAGGGCTCATGATGCCGACGAAGACGTGGAACGTGAGCCACTCCTTGATCGGCTTGCGGCCCTTCAGCCGGCGCCAGTGCTTGCGGAGCGGGAGGAGGAAGTTCGAGAGCATCACGAGCGTCGCCACGACCCCGACGCCGTGCCCCCACCCGCCGCCCGGCTTGAGGAACTTGTGGAGCGGTGAGTACGAGCGCTGGGCGAGAGGGAGCCAGTAGTAGTTCCGGCCCGTGTACCACAGGCCCGCGAGGATGATCACGCCGAGGACGGCCAGCGCCGTGCCCAGCCGGATCCGGTGGCGCTCCTCGGTGTTCTCTTCGGTCAGGACGCGCGAGGTCGTCGAGACGGACTTCTTCTTCGGCTTCTGGGCCACCTGCCCGACGTGCCGCTGAATGGACACGCCGACGCTCTTGAGGAACTCCGTGGGCAGGACGCCGCCGACGTTGACGACGACGTAGTCGTTCGCGATCTCGGTCCGGAGCCCGGCGACGTCGATCTCCACCCGGTCCGGGTGAATGGCCACGACAGTGGAGCTCATGATCGCGTTCACACGGCCGTCCTGGATGAGCTTCTCGATGTTGTCCTTGTTGCGCTGCTTGGCCCGTCCGAAGGCGGGGGACCGGTAGGAGATGCTGACCTCGGTCCCCTCCTCGGCGGCGAGCATCTGCGCGATCTCGAGGGCCGAATCGCCTCCTCCGACGACGAGGACCTTCTTCCCGGCGTACTGCTCCGGATGGAGGAGGAGGTAGGTCACCTTCGGAAGGTCCTCGCCGGGGACCTCCAGCTTGCGCGGAGTCCCCATGCGGCCGATGGCCAGGATCACCTTCTGACACCGGATCCGGCCCTTTTCCGTCTGGACCGCGAAGTTCCCGTCTTCGCCGTCGATGCCCGTCACCTTGACGCCGTGAACGATCTTGATCTCGGCCTTGCGGAGAGCCTCCGTGAACATCTCCATCAGAGCTTCTTTGGAGATGAGGGGCCTGCCGAACTTTCCGTAGAAGGGGAGGTCGACGGTCTCCGTCATGACGAGCTTCTGGCGCGGGTAGTTCGCGATCGTCCCGCCGAGCGAGGTCCCCTGGTCGATGAGGGCGAAAGAGACGCCCGCCTCCTTCATCGCCAGCGCCGCCGCGATCCCGGACGGCCCCGCGCCGACGATCACGGCGTGGAACTGCCCTCCGGTCGTGGGCCCGACGACGTCCTTGACGCGCCGCCCCACCTGCAGCCCCTGTCTCACGGCGTTCTTGATGAGCCCCATGCCGCCGAGCTCCCCGACGATGTGGACGCCGGGGCGGTTCGTCTCGAAGAACTCGTCGACTTCAGGGAGGTCGAGCCCGCGCTCGCTCGTCCCGAACACGAGCTTGATCGCGCCGACCGGACATTCGAGCTCGCACCGGGAATGGCCGATGCAGTTGGCCGCGACGACGAGCGCGGCCCGGCCGTCCACGACGCCGAGAATGTCGCCCTCCGGGCAGACCTTGATGCACGAGAGGCTCCCGATGCACGTGTTCGGGTCGATGACCGGGTGCAGCGAGGGGGGGAGGTGGAGCTCCTTCTCGATCGACGATTTCAGGGTTTGTGTGTCGCGCGTCTGCCGCCTCTGCCGGCGCAGCAGGAACAGGGTGACCCCCAGGCCCACGGCAAGGAACGACGCGATCAGGACGGTCGGGTTCTGCATGGCCTCCACCCTAGAGCAGTCTCAGAACAGCTTCTGAGGACACCGAATCACGGACCCAAGGATATCGTGCGGACCCGGGCCCGCACCTCACGAGGCGTGCGCCCCGTCACGGCGTCCGGAGGAGGAACTGGATATGGTCGGCCTCAAGAAGCCGTATGGAGCTCACCCGGATACTCGACGAGGTTCTGCAGATCGAGAGCCTTTCGTGCGGCGTTGTCATCGACGAGTTCGGCGAGGTTCTGGCCCGCGCAGGAGACTTCGAGTCCTATCCCGAGAAAAGCCTCGTTTCGTCCGTCCTCGGTCCGTCCGGGAAGCCCCGCCAGACGTACGCGAGCCTGGAAGGCCAGCCCCTTCCGGCGATCTGGGGCGAGGGCGAGTGCTACGCGATCCTCGACCGGCCTGTCCCCGGAATCGCCTTCGCGCTCTTCGGCGTTCCGGCGCGCCCCCGTCTCGCGTTTCTTCGGCCTCGCTCGGGTGAGTACGAGGCCATGTCGCTGATCGAGCGTTCGAAGCGGGTGAGCCGACGCCTCCGCGAGGCCACCGCTCACTGATCCGGCTCGAACGCAAACGGGGTACGCTCTTCCAGCAGGGAGTGCGCATGAACCTAAACGTCATCCTGTTGACCGCGTTCGTGGCCGCGACGGCATCCGCGCAGGAACGTGCGGTGCCGGTGGAGCAGGAACCGGAGCACAAGACGGTCTTCAAGAACGAGTACGTGCAGGCTTTCCATGTGACCCTCGCGCCCGGCAAGAGCACGGGGATGCACGTGCACGCACACGACGACGCCGTCGTAAGACTGAGCAAGGCGACGGTGACGTCGGACAGCCCGGGCAAGCCGACGGGAGATCCGGAGTTCGTCGTCCCGGGCCTCGTGTCGGCGCGGGCCTGCGAGAAGGAGCCGCTCACGCACCGGGTCCACAACGTCGGAACGACGCCGTTCGAGGTCCTCAGGGACGCCCCGCCGCGGCTAGAAAAGACCAACACGAGGGCGTGGCTCTTCCAGCCCTTCTCCGCCAGTGAGGCGCGTTGCCCGGCGTAGAATGCCGGGACCGTGATCCAGAGGCTCGTGCGCGTCCTTGCTCTCCGAGCCGGCGGCACGCACCGCTCCTCCGGGGCGCTGGACGGCTTCGTCGACGCGCTCCTTCAGAAGTTCGAGAACTGCCGCCCGGGGATCCACGACGACCAGACCGGGCCCTCGGGCGAGACGCCCGAGGCGTTCTTCGGCAGGCTCTACGACGAGGAAGTCCCGAGGCTGAAGGACCAGATCCGGATCGAGGAGCCGCAGCTCTCGTCCGGGGAGCGGTCCCTCGTGTTCGCGAAGGTCGACGGGATGATCCGGAGCGTCGTCCTCCCGGCGTACGTGCGCCTCTCCTCGCGCTTCACTTTGCGCGAGCGCAACGGCTTCTACGTCGCGCCGGATCCGCTCCACGGGCTCGAGCGGCTCGGCTGGGCGGTCGCCGGCCTCGTGCTCGGCGGGCTCGTCGTCTGGGCGCCCTTCATCCCGCTCTGGTCCAAGGAGTGGGTGCTCCCCTTCATGCTCGGGGGGCTGTTTTTCCCGGACCTGCGCGGGTTTCTTTCGGTCCGGAGGTACGAGCGCGAGCTGAACCGCCTCGTCTCGAACGTGGACGACGAGATCAGCCGCCTCAACGTGCGCCTCCTCCTCCGGCCGGCGGAGCCGGGAGAGCCGCCACTCACCCTGCCGGCCGGCGAGGAGTCCTGATGGTCAACGTCGCCGGGCAGAAGTCGTTCCTCGAGTCGCTCCGCGGAAATGCGCGGCGGACGGCTCTCACGGTCCTCCTCGCCGCGATCGTCCTCGCCTTCCTCTACACGGGCTGCGCCGCTCGCGTCCTCCCGAACGAGCTGGGCGTCGAGCAGCGGAAGTTCGGCTTCAAGACGGGCATCGTCGAGCGGACCTTCGGTCCGGGGCTCTACCTCGTCGGGCCCGGCACGACGATGCACTCCTTCTCGCGGGAGATCCACGTCCTCGAGGCGACCACCGGACAGGGCGACACCGCCGAGCGCTCCAGGCTGCGCAGCAAGGTCCTCGGGCGCGACACGCACCGCGTGATCGACGCGATCAACGTCCAGACCTCCGACGGCTACTCCGTGACGGCGGACGTGACGCTCCTCTTCTCGATCGTGGACCCGGTCAAGGTCGCCAAGGCCTACGGCTGGGGCACGCTCTACATGGATTCCTTCGTCATCAACACGTTCCACAACGGCGTCCTCACGACGCTCGGCAAGATGAACGCCGAGTCCTTTTACGACGAGGCCGTACGCATCAAGGCGGTCGCCGAGGCCGAGACGACGCTGCGCGAGAAGTTCGCCGACCGCGGCTTCCGGGTGGAGAAGCTCCTCCTCCGGAGCTACGCCTACGTCGCGAACTACGAGAAGTCGCTGCACGACAAGAAGGTCGCGGTGCAGCTCACCGAGAAGAACCGGAAAGAGAGCCTCGTCAACGAGGAGAAGGCGAAGCTGAGACAGATCGAGTCGAAGGGCAACGCCGCGATCACGATCGCCGAGTCCGAGGTGAACGCGCGCATCGCGAAGATCCGCGCCGAGGCGGAGCTCTACTCGTCGCAGGTGCACGCGCGCGGCGACAAGGAGGTCAACGTCGCGGCGGCCGAGGCGAAGCGCCTCAAGGCGGACGCGTTGACGGGGGCGGGCGGGCGCTACGTCGTCGCGCTCGAGACCGCGAAGATGTTCGACAACATCGAGGGCGCCGTCATGACGCCGGAGCAGTACATCGCCTTCATCCGGAACGCCTGGGCCGTCATCGGCGCGAGCCCCGGCGGTCCGCCGCCGGCGGGAGGCGTGAAGTGAGCGCCGTGCGCCGCTTCCGCACGGTTCTCGCCGTCGCCCTCGCGGGCGCGCTCTCGGGCTGCGGCGCGACGACGTCGACCGAGGTCGGCGTCCGCACCCGGCTCGTCTGGTTCTTCGAGAAGCGCGGGGCGCAGGAGATCTACCAGCCGGGCGGCGTGTATTTCTTCCTGCCCGTCATCAACGCCTGGTCGACGCTCCCGATCTCCCAGCAGAACCTCTCCATGACGGCCAATTCGAACGAGGGCGACCGGCTGGGCCGCGACGACATCACGTTCAAGACGAAGGACGGGAACAACGTCTTCATCGACGTGAACGTCATGTGGCGCATCGATCCTGCGAAGGCCGCGTCCCTCGTGTCGAACGTCGGCCAGAGTGCGACGGAGATCAAGGAGCGCCTCGTGCGCCCGGTCTCGCGCTCGATCATCCGCGACGTCTTCAACGAGATTACGAGCGAGGAGTACTACCAGGTCACCGTCAAGAACCGCATGGCGCAGCGCGCGAAGGAGCTGCTCGAGAAGGACCTCGGGCCGTTCGGCATCATCGTGGACCAGCTTCAGGTCCAGCAGCACCGGTTCGACAAGGAGTATCAGGACGCAATCAACGCGCAGAAGCAGGCGGAGGCCGACGTCCAGACGCTCATCGAGCAGCAGAAGAACATGTTCGTGCAGAAGCAGAGCGAGCTCGAGGGAAAGCGCTCCGAATGGAACAAGCAGCTCGAGGACGCTCTTGGCGAGGCCGGCCGCATCAAGAACGAGGCCGACGGCTATTACCAGACGAAGACGAACGCCGCGAAGGCCCAGATCGCGGTCGCGCAGGCGGAGGCGGAAGGCGTCCGCAAGGAGGCCGAGGCGCTCGGCAAGCTCGGCGGCGACGCCTACGTCAAGATGCAGGTCGCCAAACAGCTCGCGCGGAAGAAGATCATGCTCGTTCCGTCGGCGAACGTCTCGACGATGAACGTGAACGAGCTCGTGAGCTACCTCCTCGGCCGGGCGCACGCACCCGCTGTCGAAGCGCCCGAGACCGCTGCGCCCGCCGTCCCGAAGAGATAGCGGGAAATTCGTGAAAGACAAGGTCGACGCTCTCAAGAGCGACTGTGTCAGATAACTGTCTCAGGACGCCGGTGTAGCGTCGAATTTTGGCTCCGAACGGCGGTTTCCACACGCTAAATGTTGTGTAGAATCACTTAACACCTCGGGCGCAACTCTTGCTTGTCATGTGTCTCGCGCCGCAGAGTATCCACCTCTGTCGCGTAGAGGAGAACCATTGACCAAGAATCGCGCTCATACGACATTCTCGCTTCTTGCCGCCATGCTGCTTGCCGTTCCTGTGGCGCGGGCAGTAGAGCCGGTCGATTCGGGATTGCAGAACTGGTCCACGCCTCCTTACTGGTCATCGCCGAAGGACACGGCCGTCGAGCAGAGCGGCCGGGCCGCCCTCGCCGGTCGGCAGGCGCTCGCCCCGGCCCCGGCTCCGCTGCCCTTCGTGGCCGTCGCGCCCTGCCGTCTCGTCGACACGCGCGGCCTGACCGCGGCCCTGCCGGGCGGCGGCTTCCTGCCTCCCTCCACGGCCCGCACCTACACGGTCACCGGCGTCTGCAACATCCCGGCGGACGCGAAGGCGATTTCCGTGAACGCCACCGTCGTGAATCCGACGGGCCCCGGGTTCCTGACCCTCTGGGCCCAGGGCGGGGTGTTTCCGTCGGTTTCGACGCTGAACTATCTCGCGGGCCAGACGATCGCGAACGCGGCCGTCGTGCCCCTGAGCGCCGGCGGAGGTCTCTCGGTTGCGATGGGCGTCTCGGGCGGCGATCTCGTCCTCGACACGAATGGTTACTACTCGCCTCTCGGCGTCGTGAACAGCCTGAACGGCCAAGGCGGGGACCTGACGCTCGTGGCGGGAACGAACGTCACGCTGACGCCAGGAGTAGGGACGCTTTCGATCAGCGCGGCGAGCGGCACGGGACCGGCGGGACCGGCCGGACCGGCCGGACCGACGGGGCCGGCGGGCGCGACGGGCGCGACGGGCGCGCAGGGATCCGTGGGTCTCACGGGAGCGACCGGTCCGCAAGGCCTCGCCGGCCTCACGGGCGCGACGGGTCCAGCCGGCCCGACCGGACCGCAGGGTCCGACCGGCACCTTCGACACGTCTTGCGCGATCTCGTCTGGGGACTGGGACCAGTTCCGCAACTGCCTCCTCGCTCCGGCCGTCGTCTTCAACAGCATGCCGAATTCGACACCTCCGAACGTGGTGAGCGAAGGCTTCGAGTGCTGCCAGAACTCGGAGCTCGGCGACCGGATCCTGCTCGCGGGCTCGGCCCGGCGCGGAATTTCGGCTGCCCTGCTCATGTCCACGTGGGCGCTTCACTCCGACTACTCCGCGATGAGCGCCGCAGGCTGGTCGCATCCGATCACGCTCAATATCTACTCGGATGCCGCGCACGCCGCTGCGCACACACCGGATGTCGCGACCATCACACAGAACTTTGTAATCCCCTGGAGGCCCGTCGCGGATCCGACGTGTCCCGATACGGGGTACGGCGCCGGGTTCGCGTGGCGCGCGAGCAACGGGAACTGCTACAACGGGTACGCGTTCGCGCTCTCGTTCAACCTCGGCGGTGTGGTCCTGCCGGACACGTTCACATACGGCATCGCCTACAACACGCGCTCGTGGGGCTATCAGCCCTTCGGGTCCGGAGGCCCGTACGACTCGCTGAATGTGGGACTGACGACCTCGGGCCCGACGGTCGGCACGGACGTCGTTCCGGGCGAAGTCTGGCGCTCCGTCGCGGGCACTCCTTCCGGACCGGTCGCGCCTGAAGCGGGCTGGGTCACCGAGCCGCCCGCGCCCCCGCCCCATCTCCCGTACACGCCGACGATCAAGTTCACGACGCTGCCCTGAAGAGGAGAAAGCCTCAGGTCCGTGCGGGTTCCCGGTACCGCGTGAGCACCCAGACGACGAGGATCGCGACTTCCGCATCCACGAAGAAGATCCGTGCCGGCGAACCGGGGCCGGCGAGCGGGCCGCAGACGACGGCCCGGCTGACGGCTCAGATCTCCGAGCGGAACGGACGGCACCGCGCAAGGTCGCTTCGGGACCGCTCCTCCATCACTGCGGCGAAGAGCGCGTCGTACACGACAAGGTTGAGCTCCTCGTTCAGGTGGAAGGAGCGATCGTCGAAGTTCGCCGAGCCGAGCGTGGACAGCAGCCCGTCCACGATCATCGTCTTCAGCGTCGCGGAAGCGCGACCCCACGTCGCCCGACCAGAAGATGTACGCCTCGAAGTTGACGGTCCTCCGGGCGGAGGCAATCGCGTCGAGCATGGCCGGGAAGATCCTGTCGCTGAAATGCGCTTCGGGTCATACAGCTCGGCCCAGCGATTCTTCCGGCGCAGGATGAGATTCCGCCGCCCACTACGCAGACGTCCACCTCGAGGTCGGCCTTGAGCGGAGAGCCCGGCGGGCTATCGACGCCCATCCACGGAGAGACGGTCTTTCCAGAATCGCTTTTCACGGTCTTGGAGTTCTCCGCCGATCGAGATCGGGAAGACAAAGGGGGCCGATCGGCCCCCCTTTTCACGATCGTTCAGCTCCCGCGCACCCGGATCCAGGAATCGCGCGTGGCTTCACGGACTTCCTTCCAATCGAATGGAGTCGTCCCGCGCGCGGCCGGCCACGTGCGCTCGAGCTCCGACTCCACCTCTTCGAAGCGTCGGCCGGCCTTCGCGGACAGGCAAAACGACGGAATAGCCAGTCTTGGCCGGCGATCGGGGTTGAGCCGGCTTCGCCTGCGGGGAGGCGCCCGCTTTAGGCCGCGGCAGGCTTCGGCCCCGCCCGGAGCCGGCTTCCGAGGCGCGTCGGGTCGGTCCGCAGCGGCTTCGTCGACTGGACGAACTCGATCAGAACCGAGACGAACCGCAGCGGATCCTCGAGGTAGGGGAAGTGGCCGGCGCGCGGAAACACCTCGAGCCGGCTGCCCGGCATCCTCGCGTGCGCCTCGACGCCGTGGCGAACGGGAATGAGCGGGTCGTTCTCGCCCCAGACGATGAGCGCGGGCATCTCCTCCGTCAGGTAGAGGAGCTCGTGGGCCGAGACGCGCTGGCCGCCGACATCGATGATCTCGCGGACCGTCTGGATGAACGCGCGACGCGCGTCGGGGGCGCGCAGCGACGCGAAGCCGCGCCAGGCTTCCTCGAGATCGGCGCTCGCCCGGAACCCGACGCGGCGGAGCATGTGCGCGACCTCGCGGACCCCGCGGTCGCCGGCCGCGCTCAGCCAGGGCAGCACGAACTCGGCCCCGGGGAGCGCCGCGGCGCGCAGCAGCGGATGGAGCTCGCGGCCGAGGCCTCCGCTCGACACGAGGACGAGTCTCTGGCAGCGCTCGGGGAACTGATACGCGAACTGCATCGCGACGCCGCCGCCGAGGGAATGGCCCACGATCGTCCCACGGCCGTGGCCGAGCGCTTCGAGGAGGTCGCGCACCGCGTTCGCATAGGCGCCGAGCGAGAAGTCGCCGGTCGACCGCGGCGAGGCTCCGTGGCCGAGGAGGTCGGGCGCGAGCACGGTGAAGCGCGCTGCGAGCGCCGGGATCACCCCCTCCCACGTCTCGGAGCTGCCCGCGATGCCGTGCAGGAGGACGAGGAGCGGCCCGCGGCCGGCGGTCCGGTACGTGATGCGATGGCCGTGGAGCGTGATCTCGGAGACGGGCGTCACGGGACCATCCTAGTCCTGGCGTGCGCGCTCGGGACGGCGATCACGAGGCGCCTCACACCGGCGGCGCCTCGTGGACTCTAATCTCTAGTGAGGCCGCGGCCTGGGGCGGTTGGGCAGCGACGGGAGCTGCCGCGACGGCGGCGCCGGCCGGTACGCTGGCCGCGAAGGGCTCCTTCCCGGATGGGACGCGCCCACGTACGCGTTGCGATCGTGGTCCGGACGCGGCGGCGCGACGTGGTAGCTCGACGGCCAGTCGCCGTACACGTAGCCGGCGGGCTCGTAGAAGCCCACGCTGTAGCCCACCTCGATCGAGCTTCCGCCGTAGCCCGGAGTGGCGACGCATCCGGCCATGACGGCCAGCGACGCAGCGGCGAGCACGATCTTCGACATCAACCGCAGAGTCGCTCTCATTTGGACACCTCTTTGCTTTCCGTGTCCGACCATTCCATGAGCCCGAACGGCGCGCCCGACGGGTCGGCGGCGACCGCGACCATCCCGCCATTCCGGTCGGGATGCGGCGCGACGAGAACGCGCCCGCCCAGGGACACGACCTTGGCGGCCGTGTCTTTCGCGCCGACGACGCGGACGAAGTTGAGCCAGTGCGGGCGGCGCCTGCCGGGGTGCGAGGGCAGGTTGTTCGCGGTGGCGCGGGCGTACCCGTCGGTCGCGAGCAGCAGGTGCTGGCGTTCGTCGCCGCTGGTCGTGATGTCGAAGACGTCGTAGTCGAAGATCGCCTGGTAAAAGGCGCTGCCGGCGTTGGTGTCGCTCGTGATCAGCGAGCTCCAGATCCAGTCACCCGGCTCGGCGAGGACGTCGGCGGGGTCGCCGCTGGAAGACTGCAGGACGGCGAACACGGCTCCCTGGGGGTCGGCGAGGATCTCCTGGCGGCCGCGCTGAGGGTACTCGCGGGACGTGGCGAGTACCTTTCCGCCCTTCGCGACGGCCACTCGCTCGGCCTCGGCCACGTCGCGGACGGAGATGAACGTCAGCCAGGCGGGCTGCTTCGACTTGTGCTTCGGCTCGGCCCGCTGGACGAGCCCGGCGATCGGGTGTCCGTCGAGCATCGCGAGCACGAAGTCCTTCTCGCCGGAGCGGACGTCCCGGAACGTCCAGCCGAAGAGTCCGGAATAGAAGCTCTTCGCGCCCTCGAGGTCGGGCGTGACGAGATCGACCCAGACCACCTTGCCCGGAAGGCGATCCGGAGTCGCCGGTTGAACGAGAGGAGGAAGCTCGAGAGGCGCCGCCACGGCCGCCGCCGTCCACGTGGACGCGATGGCCGCGAAGCCCCAGATCGTCAGATGCCGGCGGGAACGAGTTTGTGCCATGCCTTGGCCCTACCCTTCGGTACGAGCCTCAGCACGGCGCGTGCCAGACGGGAGGATCGGAGATCAGGGCGGAACCTGCGCTTTGCTACGCGCGGCGGGATGAGAAGACCAGCGCGACGCCGCCCACGATCGCCACGATGCCGAGGAGCGGAGAGAGCGGAATCGTCTTCTTCTCCGTGGTCGTCGCCTTGAGCGGTCCGATGTCGAGCACTTTCTTCTCCCGGGTGTAGGAAATGCCACCCCAGACGAGCGCTACGACGCCCAGGACGATGAGCGCGAGGCCGGCTAGCGAGGTAAACGACTTGTTCATGGTGGGCAAGGGAGCAGGAACGGTGCCGGATTCCCGGGCCCGGCACAGCCGGCGCGCGTCGCCCTCGCCGGCGCGGCTGCTGGCGGCGGTATTGCAGTACCGGGAGCTCACCCTTCCGGCCGGTGGACGAGCGGAGGAGGCGAGAAAAGAGGTCCGCGATGAGAAAGACCGCCCCGGGCTCCCTTGCCATCGCCGCGCTCGTCGGGGCCATGGCGCTCGCGTCCCCGTCCCGGGCGCAGACGGACGACATCACCCAGACCGTGGCGCGCCTCGCGTACTTCACGGGGACGGTCTCGTACAGCCGCGGCGACGCGCCGGACGACTGGCAGCCGGCGTCGCTCAACTTCCCGATGACGCTCGGCGACCGCCTCTACACCGCGAAGGGCTCACGCCTCGAGCTCCAGACGGAAGGCGGCGCGATCTACCTCGCGTCCGATACGGATCTTGCCGCGCTGGACCTCACGGACGACGTGACGCAGCTTTCGCTGGGCGCCGGGTCCGCGTCGTTCCTGATCCGCCGCCTCGACCCCGGCGAGTCCTTCGAGGTCGACACCCCGAACGCGGCAGTCACGTTCGACAAGCCGGGCGAATATCGGATCGACGTGGACCGTGACGGGAACACGCGCATCGCCGTCCGGCGCGGGCACGCGTACGTGGCCGCGGCCGGCGGCGAGGTGCCCCTCGCGGCCGGTCAGCTCATGGAAGTGGAAGGCATCGATTCGCCCGTCTACGACTTCGCGGCGCTGCCGCGCCAGGACTCCTGGGACCGGTGGGTCGCGACACGCGCGAGTCGCCTCCGCGATGCGGGCCGGTACGTGAACCCGGACATCGCCGGCGTCGACGACCTCAACGAGTACGGCCGTTGGTCGCAGGTCCCGGGGTACGGCACGTGCTGGAGCCCCGCAAACGTCGAGGCGGGCTGGCAGCCCTACCGGGCCGGAAGATGGGCCTGGCAGGACCCGTGGGGCTGGAGCTGGATCTCGAGCGAGCCGTGGGGCTGGGCTCCCTATCACTACGGACGCTGGGTCACGGCGCGGTCACACTGGTACTGGGTGCCGGTAGGACCTGCCGTCCGGACGATCCGCTACGCGCCCGCGCTCGTCGCCTTCGTCGGCGGCCCGGGCTTTTCGCCGTCCGTCCGGGTGGGAAGCGGCGGCTACGTCGGCTGGTTTCCGCTCGCGCCGCGCGATCCGTTCGTTCCCTGGTGGGGAGCCGGCGCGCACGCCGCGGCCGGGCCGAACGTGACATACGTGAACCGCACGCACGTGACGGTCGTCAGCCAGAACAACTTCGTCTCGGGTGCTGCGGTCGCGACGCACGTGATCCGCGACGCGAACACGGTCCGGGAGATCTCCAGGGCTCCGGCCATCCGCGGGCCGATCCCGGTCGTCCCGATCGCGGCCTCGATCCGCGTCTCCACGAAGAAGGTCCCGGCGCCGCGCCCCCCTGCCGCGACATTGGAGCGCGCCGTCGTCGTACGCCGCGCGCCGCCCGCGGCCCCGGCTCCCTTCCGCGTGAAAGAGACCGTCATCCGCGAAAACCGCGGTGCGCCGGTGGCGCCCGCTCAGGCCGCGCGCCTCCCGGCCGAGAAAAGGGAGATCCGGGCCACGCGGCCGGTCGTCTCGGAGGAGGGCCGCGTCACGTTCGCACCCAGGAACGCGCGAGCGGCCGTGCCCGCCCCCGTGCCGGTCACGCGGGCGCTCCCGCCGGGCCGGGCGCGCCGCGAGGTGGAGCCGGCTGCGGTGAAAGGCGCCGGCGAGGAGCAGAAGAAGGGCCAGGACAAGGGCCAAGACAAGGGCCAGGACAAGGACAAGGGCCACAAGCCCGACGCGAAGGAGAAGCGCTGAGGGCGGGAGACTCCGGCATGCTGACCGGTTCGGAAATGTGGCCGCCGCATTGCAACAACGCAGTCGGAACCAAGGGAGGTCCCAAATGAAGCAGACTTTTCACGCCGCCTTCGTCGCCCTCGCCGCGGCCGCGGTCCTGACCGCCTGCAGCAAGCCGGCGGACACGATCGAGCGGAAGTCGGACTCCACGATCACGAGCCCCCAGGGGTCGGTCGAGACCAAGCAGGAGTCCAAGCAGGTCGGCAACACACTCGAGGTCAAGACCGAGACGAAGAGCAAGACCGACGACGGCACGCTCAAGAGCAACGTTCAGACGTTCGTCGGAACCGTGACCGTCTACGAAGCGGGCAAGACGATCGAGGTTCTCACCGGGGAGAGCACGCGTCACACCGTCGCCCTCGACGGGAAGGACGTGGTTGTCAGCGTCGTCGGCCCGGTGGCCGTCGGCTCCCGCGTGCGGCTCGTCGAGGAGAAGGGCGATCGCGGCACGCGCGTGAGCATCAACCTGGAGGCGAAGTCATGAACAAGAACGAAGTGCACGGCAAGACCCAGAGCCTGAAGGGCCGGATCAAGCAGGCCACCGGGGTCGCGATCGGGAACCCGAAACTCGAGAGAGAGGGCGCCGTCGAGCGCGCCGCCGGGGCGGTCGAGGCGGATCTCGGCAAGGCCCGCCGGAAGGTCGGTGATGCCCTCGCGCGGCTCGGCAACGCCGTCAAGAAGTAATCGCTTTCCCTCCACGGCAGCTCGCGCCGACCAGGCCGCCGAGCTTGGGGGCGTTCTGCCCCTCGACCACAGCCCGTGGAACGCCCGCTGGTGGGCCGGGGACATTCACCCGGCCCCTTCCTTTCCCGTGTCAACCGCTGCCGTCGCGTGACGGCACTAACCAGAAGGAGAACGCCGGGACGAGAGTCGTTTCAAGCCTCGCCGTCGCCGCATCGCTCGCGCTCGCCCCGGCCGCCGCCGCCCAGACGCCGAGCCCCGCTCCCAAGACACCGTCCACGCAGAGCATGAAGGGCGGCCACCACCACAGGGACGGCATGATGGCGGAGTGTCAGGCCATGATGGCCAAGAAGCAGGACATGCAGGCCAAGATCGAAGCGATGGACGCCACCCTGGACAAGCTCGTCGCGGACATGAACGCCGCCGGGGCCCTGAACAAGGTGGACGCGATGGAGAAGCCGATCGCCGCCGTCGTCACCGAGCTGGTCGCGCAGCGCAAGGCGATGCGCACGATGATGATGGAAATGGAGCCCGCCATGATGATGCACATGGGGCATCACATGGGCCCGCACGACGCGAAGGGCGCCCGCCACTCCATGTCGGAATGCCCGATGATGAAGAAGGACGGCACCGCCCCGAAGGCCGCCGAGCCGGAGAAGCCGCACGCGATGTGAGCCGCCGGGCTTCCGGATCGTTCAGCGCGGGAGAGGCGCCTCCTCGGACGGGAGGCGCATCGGGCGGCCGTAGACGACGGGCACGAGCACGCGGCTCTCGAACTCTTCGTACGCGACCCCGGCGGGCCGCCCGGGGGCCTCCGCCCACCGTGATGCAGTTGCGTCAGTAGCCAGGCGGAGCTCCCGGGACGAACATCGAACTGACGCCCCTTCATCGGGACGCCAGGAGGATTCGATGTCGAAAACAACGGTCGCCGCGCTCGCGGTGCTCCTCGCCTCCGCCTCCGCCCTCGCGGTGAAGCCCGACAAGCCGGGCTGCGCCGACCACGCCCTCTTCCCGACCCGGATGCCGAACTACCGGATCGCGGCTTGCGAGATCAAGGAGTTCAATGCATACACGTTCCGCCTCGCGGGCGGAAAGAAGCAGACAGTCGAGGGGAAGTTCACGTTGCTCACGTACGTCGTCGACGACCGCAAGGACGACCAGTCGGGCGTCGCCGTCGTCCGCAACTACGAGAACGCGATCAAGAAGATCGGCGGCACGGTCCAGGGCACGGCCGCGGACCGGTGGGTGACCCTGTCGGCCGTCGTCGACGGGAAGGAAGCCTGGGCCGAGGCGGAGAAAGGGAACGGCACGATCTGGCTCCGCGTCGTCGAGAAGCAGGCGATGGAGCAGCACATCGTGGCGGACGCGGCTTCCTTCGGCAACGACCTCAAGTCGACCGGGCACGTGGCGGTCGAGGGGATCTACTTCGACACGGCCAAGTCTGTTGTGAAGCCGGAGTCGACGCCCGCCCTCAAGGAAGTCGCGAAGCTCCTCGCGGCCGATCCGGCCTTGAAGCTCTGGGTCGTCGGGCACACGGATGCCGTGGGCGCCGTCGACGCGAACATGAAGCTCTCCCAGGCGCGGGCCGAGGCCGTCGTCGCGGCGCTCACGGGCGGGAACGGCGTCGCCGCCGCGCGGCTGAAGGGTTACGGCGTCGGGCCGCTCGCCCCGGTCGCGTCGAACGATTCCGAGGACGGACGGGCGAAAAATCGGCGGGTGGAGATCGTCAAGCAATGACGAAGGCCCGGCTGCTCCTCCATGAGGTCGGGCCGCGCGACGGCCTGCAGGTCGAGTCGCGCACGGTTCCGACGGAGACGAAGCTCGGCTGGATCGATGGCCTGCTCGCCGCGGGCGTCGACGTCGTGCAGGTCGGCTCCTTCGTCCATCCGGAAAAGGTCCCGCAGATGGCCGACACGGACGAGCTGTTCCGCCTGCTCGCGCAGCGGCCGGACGCCGGAAGGGCAGTCCTCTCGGGCCTCGTCCTGAACGAGAAGGGGCTCGACCGCGCGCTCCTCTGCGGCGTCCCCCTCGTGTGTCTCGGCGTCTCGGCGAGCGACACGCACAGCCGAAAGAACACGGGAATGGACACGGCGGAAGCGACGCGACGGATCGTCGCGACGGCGAAGAGAGCCGTCGAATCGGGCCGGGCCGTTCAGGTCTCCGTCCAGTCGGCGTTTGGCTGCGGCTTCGAGGGACCGGTTCCCGAGGAGCGCGTCCTGGCGATCGTGAAGGAGTATCTCGGTGCGGGCCTGAGGAGGATCTCGCTCGCGGACACCGCCGGGCACGCTTACCCCGATCAAGTCGAGAGGCTCTACGGCGCGATCCTCGCGCTCGCGCCGGACGCCGAGCCGGCCTGCCATTTCCACGACACGTTCGGGCTCGGCATGGCGAACGTCTGGGCGGCGATGCGCTCGGGCGTCGTCTCGTTCGAGTCCTCGTTCGCCGGGCTCGGCGGCTGCCCGTTCACGAGGGTCGCAGCGGGCAACGTCGCGACCGAGGACCTCGTCCACGGCTGGCAGAGGTCGGGCCTCCGGACGGACGTGGACCTCGCGGGCCTGATCGAGGTCGCGCGCGCGGTCTCGGCGTTCTTCGGGCGCGAGATGCCCGGCCGGGTTTACAAGGCGGGGCCGGTTCCGGACGGACGGAAGGCCGTGGAGGTCTCCGCGTGACGAAGAAGGCGCTCGAAGGCATCCGCGTCCTCGACCTGACGAACGTTCTCTCCGGTCCGTTCGCGACGCTCCACCTCGCGCTCCTCGGGGCCGAAGTGATCAAGATCGAGAACCCGCTCGACGGCGACCTCGCGCGAAAGCTCGGGAACGTCCCGAAGCTGAACAAGGAGCTGATGGGGACGAGCTTCCTCGCGCAGAACGCGAACAAGAAGTCGATCACGCTGAACCTGAAGAAGAAGGAAGCGAAAGAGATCTTCCTGAAGCTCGCCGCGGGCGCCGACGCCGTGGTCGAGAACTTCCGGCCCGGCGTCATGACGCGGCTCGGAGTCGGGTGGGACGCCATGAGAGCCGTCAACCCGCGCCTCGTCTACTGCGCGATCTCCGGCTTCGGGCAGGACGGACCCGACGCCGACAAGCCGGCGTACGACCAGATCATCCAGGGGCTTTCCGGGGCGATGTCCGTCAACGGCGACGAGCGGCTCAACCCGCTCCGCTGCGGCTTTCCGGTCTGCGACACGGTCGGCGGGCTGACGGCGGCCTTCGCGATCATGACCGCCCTCTTCCACCGCGAACGGACCGGCGAGGGGCAGATGGTCGACGTCGCGCTCCTCGACGCGATCATGCCGCTGATGGGCTGGGTCGCGGCGAATCTCCTGATCGGCGGCCAGCAGCCGGTCCTGATGGGGAACGACAACTTCACCGCGGCGCCGAGCGGCGTCTTCAGGACCGGCGACGGCTACGTCAACATCGCGGCGAACAAGCAGGAGCAGTGGGAAGCGGTCTGTGACGCCCTCGGCGTGCCGGAGCTGAAGATCGATCCGCGGTTCGCGGAGCGCGACACGCGGAAGAAGAACCGCAAGGAGCTCACGCCGCTCCTCGAGGCGAAGCTGGCGGGAAAGACGACGAAGGAATGGGTCGCGCTCCTGAACGCGAAGGACGTCCCGTCGGGCGAGATCCTCGGCCTCGACGAGGCGCTCCATCAGCCGCAGATCGTCCACCGCGGAACGCTCACCACGGTCGACGCGCCGGGCATCGGGCCGCTCCCGCTCTTCAATCTCCCGGCGCTCTTCGGCTCCACGCCGGCCGTCGTCGAGGCCCCGCCGCCGCGGCTCGGCGAGCACACGGCCGAGATCCTCGGCGCCCTCGGCTACGGGAGGTCCGACCTCGACAGGCTGAAGGAGTCCGGCGCGATCTGAGCGCGGCGGCACCCGCCAGGCCGCTCAGGGGACGACGTTGACCTCAGGGT
This sequence comes from Thermoanaerobaculia bacterium, assembly GCA_038319835.1. GTDB lineage: Bacteria > Acidobacteriota > Thermoanaerobaculia > UBA5066 > UBA5066 > Fen-183. Next base: position 67,722 of record JBBQDQ010000001.1, read on the forward strand.
CGAGCGAGACCTTCTTCCCGTTTGCGAGCGTCACGAAGACGGTGTACTTGAAGGACCTGCCGACGTGCTTCGCGTCGGAGACGTGGTGCGAGAGGACGTGCCGCTTCGACTTCGGGTGGATGTGGTCCGCGTGGAACGGGTGCTTGCCGTTCTCGAACTCGATCGCATCGATCGTCCCTTCGCCGGCGAGGATCCAGTGCACCCGGTGTTTGTCCTTCACGGAGACCGGGATCTTGTCCGGCGACACGCTCAGCGTATCTCCCTTCACGTGAACGCACGCAATCTGTTCGTCGTCGAGGTCGTGCGAGAGGGCCGGCATCGGGAAACTCCTTAGTTCTGCTTCGCGCCCGCCCCGCCCACGCCGGAGAGGAGCAGCTGGAAGCGTGGCTCGTTTCGAAGTGATGAGAACTCGGGATCCGACCGGAATTCGACGCTACCATAGCCGCGCGCGACCGCCTGCTCGAGGAGCGTGAGCGCCTCGTCGCGGCGCGCGAGGGCGAGGTTCACGATCGCTGCCCTCTCGAGGACGGTGGCGTTCTCCGGCTCGAGCGCGACCGCACGCGCGACGAGCCGTGCCGCCTCCTCCGTACGCCCCGTGCGTGCCTTGCAGAGCGCGAGCAGGCCCGTCGCGCGTCCGTCGCGCGGATTCACGCGGAGGACGCTCTCCGCGAGAGGGATCGCCTCTTCGTAGGCCTGCTTCGCCTTTTCGGCCCGGCCGGGCGCGAACGTGAGCGCGTCCCCGAGGTAGACGTGATAGCGGTAGTCGCCAGGCGTCAGCGTGATCGCCTTCCCGAACGAGTCGGTCGCTCCGGCGAAGTCGCCGAGCAGGTACTGGCAGGCTCCGAGATTCGAGTATGCGAGCGCGCTCGGCTTGATCTCGATCGACCTTCGGAGAGCCCCGATCGCCTCGTCGAAGCGTCCCTGCCGGATCCGGACCGCACCGAGGCTGTAGGGGAGGCCGTACGCGTCGGGATTGAGGTCCATCGCCTTCTGGTACGCCCGCGCCGCCTCGTCGTAGCGATTTCTGAAGAAGAAGAACCCGGCAAGGTCCTTGTAAGCCGACCACGACGTGGGCCGCATCGTCACGATCCGGGTCCACGTCGTCTCGGCGCCGGCGAAGTCCCCGACGCCCTGGAGCGCCGCCGCGAGGACCGCGAGGGCCTCGACGTCCCCGGGGCTCTTCTCGAGGACCTTGCGGACGATCGGGAGAGCCTCCGCCGGACGGCCCGTCGCGAGGGAGAGGCGCGCCGTCGTCACTTGCGCTTCGGGGAGGCCGGGATCGAGGGCGAGGGCACGCGCGGCGGCGGCCTTCGCCCGCTCGGCCGCCCCGGCGTCTTTCGTGAGCGCAAAGGAGAGGAGGTAGGCGCGGCCCAGCGCAGCCTGAACGAGAGCCGAGCGGTTTCCGCCGGGGATATTCTCGAGGAGGTCGGCACCTCTCTTGAGGAGTGCGGCGTCGTCGATGCGCTCGATGCAGCCGAGGGCGACGACGTACTCGCTCTGGGACGGCCCGCGGGTGATCTCCTCGCGGACGGGCGGGGAGCCGCCGCGCGCCAGATCGAGGGAGGCGCAGATCTTCTCGGAGAGCTCGTTCTCGAGCCGGAACCACTCGCTCTCGGGACCGGTCACCTCGCCCGCGTCGATCTGGACGGGCGACGCCGCGAGGGCGAGGGAGTACGAGAGCTGGACCTGGTCGCCGCTCCGGCGCGCGCTCGGGACGAGGATGAGGTTCGCGCCGGTGTCGTGCGCCACCTTCGCGGCGTCCGTTTCGAGGCGGGCCGCCGCGGGCAGCATGATCGACACGCCGGGAACCCGACGGAGCTTCGACCGGAGGCTCACGGAGAAGCCGTCGCAGAGCTGGCGGCCGTCCGATCGCCCCGTGAGGTCGGTGGCCGGGAGAATGGCGAGGAGCTTGGAGGCCGGGAGGGCGGTGCCTTCCTTTCCGCGGAACGAGACGACGGCGAGGACGGCGATCACGGCCGCGAGAAGGGCCCCGGCGCCCGCCCAGAACCGCGGCGCCCCGGGAATCCGGACGGAAACCGCCGCGATGCTTCGGGAGGCTCCGGGGCTCTTCTCCTCGGCGGAGAGCTCGAGCTCCCTCCTCACGGACGACATGTCGGGGGCGCGGCTCTCGGGATCCTTGGAGAGACATTGCGCGAGGAGAGACTGGATCCGGGGCGGTGTCTCTTTCGGGAGCGCGTTCCAGTCGGGCTTGCGCTCGAGGATGGCGACGAGGATGTCGACCTGCGAGTCTCCCGGGAACGTCTTGTGGCCGGCGAGCATCTCGTAGAGGAGGCATCCGAACGACCAGACGTCGCTCCGCTGGTCGAGCGTCCTCCCGCGCGCCTGCTCGGGACTCATGTAGGGAACGGTGCCGAGGACCGTTCCCGACCGGGTCGCGGTGGCGCCGAGCGTCGGGGACTCCGAGAGGTCGGACACCTCCGACGCGGGCGCGAAGGCCTTCGCGAGGCCGAAATCGAGGAGCTTCACCCTGCCCTCGGGCGTGACCTTCACATTCGCGGGCTTCAGGTCGCGGTGGAGGATTCCCTTCGCGTGCGCCGCCTCGAGCGCCTCGGCGGTCTGCCGGGCGATGTCGAGCGCGCGCGGAAGCGGGAGCGGCCCTGCGGCGAGGAGCTCCCTCACGGTCTCGCCCGGCACCATCTCCATGACGAGCAGCTGGACGCCGTCCGCTCGCTCGAAGCTGTGGATCGACGCGATGTTCGTGTGGTTGAACGTGGCGAGGAGCTGCGCTTCGCGCTGGAACCTCGCGATCACCTCGCGGTCGCCGGCCACGGTCTCCGGCAGGACCTTGAGGGCGACCTCGCGGCCGAGACGCGTGTCGCGCGCGCGCCAGACCTCGCCCATCCCGCCGACGCCGAGCTGCGAGAGCACTTCGTAGGGGCCGAGCTTCGTGCCGGGGGCGAGGCTCATGGGTCGTGGCCGCCGATTATGGGGGACCGCGATCGATGGCGGCGCAGGAGCGCTCTTGCAGTAGGGACAGGGAGTCAGACCGCGGTGATCACGTTGCGGAGTAGGCCGATCCCCGCAATCCCGATTTCACGCGCGCGGGTGTGAACGGCATCTCGAAGGGCCGCGCGCCGGTCGCGTCGAAGATCGCGTTCGCGATCGCGCCGCCGACCGGGACGAGCGCGGGCTCGCCGCCTCCCTGCGGGGACAGGTCGTCGTTCTTCACGAGGATCGTCTCGAGCGCCGGCATCATCGAGAACTTCGGCAGCTCGTACATGTCGAAGTTCTGCGTGTGGATCTTCCCGCCCGTGAACCGCACCTCCTCGGTGAGCGCGTAGCCGAGGGCCATCATCACGCAGCCCTCCATCTGCATCTTCGCGCCGTCGGGGTTGATCACGATCCCCATGTCCTGCGCCGCGACGACGCGGACCACCTTCACGCCGCCCGTCGCCGCGTCGACCTTGACCTCGGCGATGAGTGCGACGTACGTTCCCGCGTCGATCCCACACGCGATCCCGAAGCCGCGCCCGGTCGGTCCGGCGGCCTTCTTCCATCCAAACGCGCCGGCCGCGGCCTCGAGGACGCTCCGCATCCGCGGATCGGAGGTGTTCTTCAGGCGGAACTCGAGCGGGTCCTGCTTCGTCGCCGCGGCCATGACGTCGACCTGCGACTCGCGCGCGAAGACGTTCACGTTCGCGCCCGGAGCGCGCCAGGGGCCCGTCGCGAAGAGGTGCATCTTTGGTGTGTCGCTGCCCCAGCGCCCGTACGCTTTCATGAGGTTGTGGGGGACGTCGTAGAACTGCTCGGCGCCGCGCGTCCCCGCGCCCCAGACGCCGTAGTCCCACAGGCAGATCTTTCCCGCCGCGTCGAGGCCGGATCTGATCTTCACGACCGCCGCCGGGCGGAACGTGTCGAGGAAGAACTCCTCGGCCCGGCTGTAGGTGACCTGGACGGGCTTGCCGGCGATCTTCGCGAGCTTCGCGGCCTCGACGGCGTGGCCGCGCGTGCCGCTCTTGCCGCCGAAGCCTCCGCCGACGAACGGCGTGAGGATGCGGACCTTCTCCTTCGGGAGGCCGAGCGCCTGCGCGACGCCGGCCTGGTCGGGGAACGGCGTCTGCGTGGAAGTCCACACCGTCACGGCGTCGCCCTCGAATCGGGCGAGGGATGTGTGCGTTTCCATCGCGGCGTGCGCGCCGTACCCGTTGAGGTACCGGCCCTCGAAGATCTTCGCGGCATTCTTCGCGCCTTCGGCGAGGTCGCCCTTCTTCTCGGACTCCTGCCCGGCGCCCCCGCTCGCGACGAGGTGGTCGAAGACGGACCGGTCGTCGAACGCGGGCGCGGGGACGTCCCATTCCGCCTTGACGAGGGCGAGCGCCTTCTCGGCGGCCTCGGGGTCTCGGTGGAGGACCGCGACAAGACCGTCCTGGTTCACGACGACGGCCCCGTCGACCTTCGCGGCGGCCGAGACGTCGAGGCTCTTCCGCGTCGCGCCGTGGGCCGGCGGACGGAGGATCTTCGCGTAGAGCATGTCCGGGAACCTCACGTCGCCGGCGTAGACGGCGCGGCCCGTGACCTTCGCGCGCGCGTCGAGGCGCTTCGTGGGCCTGCCCATGACGCGGAAGTCCGCGACGGCCTTCGGAACGGCCCTTCCGTCGAGCGTCCGGACGATCTTCTGGCCCTTCGCGAGGTCGCCGAACGAGACGCGCGCCTTGCCATCCTTCGTGACGACGACGCCGTCCTCGACGCGGAGGTCGGCGGCAGGCGCCCCGAGGCGCTCTCCGGCGAGGGCGACGAGGACGGCCTTCGCCTCCGCTGCGGCCGCGCGGAGCGCGGGGCCGAAAAAGCGCGTGGACATCGAGCCGTACGTCCCGTTGTCGAACGGGCACGTCGCCGTGTCGCCCATGACCATGTCGATCGACGCGAGCGGCACGCCGAGCTCGTCTGCGGCCATCTGCGCAAGCGACGTCACGATGCCCTGGCCCATCTCGATCTTCCCCGAGTAGACCGTCACACGGCCATCGGCTGCGATCCTCAGGTACGCGTTGAAGTCGGTGGGGTAGCCGCGCGTGCGCGTCTCCTGGCCCATGAGGTCGGACAGGTCCGCGGTGAACAGGACGATGATCCCGCCCCCGAGGAGGCGGACGAAGTCGCGGCGGTCGAGGCCGGGACGCGGCGCGGCCGTCGACGCCGCGCTCACGCGGCACCTCCCGGTGCGGACGCCTGCTCGATCGCCTTAACGATCCGGTGGTGGGCCGCACAGCGGCAGAGGTTGTCGTCCATCGCGGTGACGATTTCGGAGCGCGTCGGCTTCGGCTTCTTCAGGAGGAGCGCGTAGGCGTTCATGATCATCCCGGGCGTGCAGAAGCCGCACTGCAGGCCGCCGACGTCCGCGAAGGCCTCCTGGAGAGGGTGGAGCTTGCCGTTCCGCTCGAGCCCCTCGATCGTCGTGATGTCCTTCCCGCGGACAGACTTCACGGGCAGCTGGCACGAGCGCACGGCCTGCTTGCCGACGACGACCGTGCAGGCGCCGCACTGGTTCGCGCCGCAGCCGTACTTGGTCCCCGTGAGCCCGAGGTCGGTACGCAGAACCCAGAGGAGCGTCCGATCGCCGTCGACGTCGACCTGGACGGGTTTGCCGTTGAGCCGGAACGCGATGGAGTCAGGCATGGGGCCCTCCCCTCGAGCCCGGAGTCTAGTCGCTTCGGCGGTCGAGGGGCGCGAGCGTCGGAAGCGTCCGCGGGTCGTTCGTGACGTTGTCGATCACCGAGGCGTAGGCCCGGAAGTTCGACGTGCCGTTCACGGGCGAGAAGACGAGCCGCGCGCTCGAAACGTCCGCCGAGAGCGAGTACGTCCGCTCGGGGCCCGACGTCCCGTCCTTGTCGTGGCCGAGGAACCTGAGTGTGAACGAGACGGCGGCCGTGCTCGGATTCACGACGCTCAGGGCGGTCGTGTAGAAGGCTCCGTTCGCGCCGCCGGCCCGGGCCGTCGACGGGACGAAGATGGAATAGGCGGATTGCGCGAGCGCGGCTCCGGGAAGCAGCGCAACGGCGGCGAAGACGGCGCCGAGAGCTCTCACGGCGGCGGCGCTCCTCTCGACGAACCTCATTCGCAAAAAAAGTGTAGCTCCCTGGTACGAACCGGGTTGGCCTGCGGCTTCGGAACGACGTCGATCCTCGTGTGCTGGAAGGCGGAAACTGAACCGGATCCACGCCGTTTACATCGCGCAGTTCGCGCTCCGCCCGGTGCTCGTGAAGGCCCTGCCCACGCTGGCGCCCCGGCCCTAATTCAAAGGCGGACTGGCCCCGCCGACGGGTTTGGGCACGTGTGTCCCGACGGCCGCGGGCATCCCCGAACTCGGTGCAATGACGAAGACGGGCCCGAAGTACGAGCTTCCGTCGCCGCTGGCGCGGACCCAGTAGCTGTTTCCGGGAACCAGGTTCTTCCCGTCCGGGATGCGCGAGTAATTGGTGATGCTCGTGAGCTTGCCCACAATCCAGGAGTACGAGCCGCTCGCCGGGCACTTTGTGAAGTCGAGCGGGACGTCGGCGATGTCGCCCACCTTGAAGGTGTCGTAGAACAGCTCGAGCTTCAGCTTCTTCGACGGCCAGTGCTTCGGGTTGGCGATGAGCGACCACGCGATTGCGCCCTGCTGCCCGAGCACGAGGACGCGCCCGGCGACCGGCTGGTCGACGCGGACGTTCGACAGTCCTCCTTTCGTGGGGAAGGCCATCGCCGCGAACACCCCGAAGGTCTCGGTCGTGAACGAAAGGGCTCCGTCCTCGGTCGCGACGAGGGCGGCGTAGTTGCAGCCGATGTCGGCGGCGGTCGGCGTCCACCAGAGATTGCCACGCAGAATCGGGCCACGCTGCGGAGAGGCTTCGTTCGTGAGCGAGAGGCCGGTGGCCAGCACGCGGAGCGATGCGCCGTTTCTCAGCAGCGTGACCTTGATCTTCGTCCCGGGCTTCAGGTCCTTCGCAATCCAGCTGATCCCGAACTTTTGGCCCGGCCAGCCGTCGAGGCCGTTGAGCGTCCCACCGGGCCCGAGGGTTCCGGCCTGTGCGGACATTGCGGCTGCGAGCGCGAGCGCGAAGGGGAGAAGGAGCTTCCTCATGACGTCACCCGGCCTTTCTGTGGTCAAGACACAACGTGGGGCGGCCCGGGCCGGCCCGCAAGGGCCGAACCGCTCGGACCTCGCCTACCCTAGGAGCGACGCGTCGCCCGGACGATGAACCGCTGGGGAGCCGAGCCGACGAAGTAGAACGGGTAGCACGTCACGAGCGTGACGGCGGGCCCGCCGGTCTCGTCGAGGACGGAGACGTCCTCGGTGTCCACGATCTTCGTCCAGGTCACGATGTAGCGCGAGGTCTCGCGCGGGGTCTCGAGAAGGATCTCGTCCCCGACGGCGACGTCCTTGAGCGCGCGGAAGAAGCCGTCGCGATGAGCGGAGAGGCAGACGTTGCCCGCCTCGCCGGGGCGCGCCGTCCCCTCGATCCAGCCCGCTCCGCGGTTGAGCGTCAGGTCGTCCGTCCCCTCGAGGACCGGGACGTCGATCTTCAGGCGCGGCATCTTCAGGAGCGCGAGCGGCGCGCGGTGGTCGGCCGCGAGGCTCTCCTTCCACTCCCTCACCCGCACGTCCGACCAGAGGGAGACATCGACCGGCCCTTCCTCGAGGCGGACGGCCGCTGTGGGCACGGCGGTGGGGGCCGGAGGCCGCCCCCGTTCGGCGGCCCTCTGCGCCTCGAAGGCCTGCCGGTCGCGGCGCGACCCGAGGATCGAATGCAGACGGGCGGCGCCCCACACTCCGAGGAGCAGGATTCCGACGCCGATCAGCGCGTTTCCGATCCGCCGCGAGAGCATCAAACTCAAGCGTACCGTACGGCGGCGGGGCGCCCGGTTCCGAACCGCAGCATGAAATGCGAGAATTGATCTCAATGAACCGGTCCACGCGGAGCCTGGCGCTTCTGTTTCTCCCGCTCGCCCTCCTGGCGGCCGACCCGCTCGAGACGCAGCTCGCGAACGCGCGCGCCCTCGTGAAGGGCGGCAAGGCGGCCGAGGCCAAGGCGCTTCTCCGGGGCACCGTGGAGTCCAATCCGAAGAGCCGCGAGGCCCGCAAGGCGCTCCTCGAGGCCGCGGCCCTCACGAAGGACTGGGAGACGTGCAACGCGCAGGGAGCCGCCCTCGAGCCGTTCCCGGATGGCGAGGAGCCGGCGATGTTCTACGCGGCGGTCGCCCTGCGGGAGACGGGCAGCGTCGCGAGCGCCCGGGCGCTCCTCAAGCGCGCGCGGCCGCTCCTCGCGCGGAACGCCTGGGTCGACTACTACACGAAGGAAATCCTCGGGGACTGACCCGCGCCAGGCGCCTCACAGCCAGAGAAACGCCATCGCGACGATCGCGTAGACGACGAGGAGCTGCGCGCCCTCGAGCCAGTTCGACTCGCCGTCCGCGGCGATCTGGCCCGCGATGAGGACCGACGCCGCGAGGACCGCGACCTCAAACGGGTTGAAGAAGAGCGTCATCTCCCTGCCGAAGAGGAGCGACACGAAGACGAGGAGCGGCGCGACGAAGAGCGCGATCTGCTGACTCGAGCCGAGGGAGATCGCGAGGGACAGCTCCATGCGGTTCTTCGCCGCGGTCGACACGGCGACGAGGTGCTCCGCGACGTTTCCGATGAGCGGGATGAGAACGATGCCGAGGAAGACTTCCGAGACGCCGGTGCGTCTCACGACGGGCTCCACGGCGCCGACGAGCAGCTCGGAGAGGACGACCGTCGCGAGGGTCGAGCCGACGAGGACGCTCACGGCCTTGCGGAGGCTCCAGGCGCCCGCGGGAGTCTCGCGATGCGTGACGCCGACCTCGGGCGCGATGCCGCGTGACGGCGTCGTGAGCGAGAAGACGAGCGAGAGGACGTAGACGAGGATCAGGACGGCCGCCACGCCGAGGGAGAGCCGGTCGAGGAGCGGGTCCGACGACTCGGTGAGGAGCGGCAGGTTCCGCTGCAGCTTGTGGACGACTTCGAAGAGCGTCGGGATCAGGAGGCCGATGACGGAGAGCAGCATCATCGTCGAGGCCGTGCCCGCGGCGCGGGAGTCGAAGCGCTGGAGCCCGTTCTTCAGTCCGCCGACGAGGAGCGACAGCCCGAGGATCAGAAGCAGGTTCCCGAGGATCGAGCCGATGATCGACGCCTTCACGAGCTCGACCCTGCCGGCCCGGAGCGCGACGACCGTGATGATGAGCTCGGCGGCGTTGCCGAGCGTCGCGTTCAGGAGCCCGCCGGCGCGCTCTCCGGTGCGGTGGGCGAGATGCTCGGTCGCCTCTCCCATGGCGGCCGCGAGCGGGAGGAGGCCGAGGCACGCGAAAACGAAGACGAGAGTCGGCGAATGGAGCAGCCACTCGGCGGCGAGAGCGAGCGGGACGAAGGCGAGGAAGGTGCGAAGGGCCTTCACGCCGGCGGCGGCGCGGTTCCGAACCGGTCCTTGAAGACCTCGTAGGCGCGGCGCCGCCGCTGCGCCTCGTCGTCGGTACGCGCCGTGACGACGGCCCGGGCTTCGCGGTTCGTGGGATCCGGAGCGGTCATCCGACCCCAATTCTACGGGTGACGGATGGACAGGACGCCCGGGGACGGCTAGAACGTGCAGGGGAGACACCTATGCCGCTCGTCGATCTCGACTCGATTCCCCAGGTCCCGCTCGAATTCGTGAACGCCGACCACCGCGAGGAAGGCCGCCTCCTGAACGTGGTGGCCGAGGCGGTGGACGCGCTCGAGGCCGGGACGGGCGGCGCGCAAGCCGCGCTCGCGAGCCTCGCCGCGCTCCGCGACCACACGGCCCACCACTTCGGGCGCGAGGACGACGCGATGCGGCGGACGGGGTTCCCCGCCTTCCCCGTCCACCACGCCGAGCACGTGCGTGTGCTCACCGAGCTGGACGACGAGATCCGCCGCTTCCGCGAGACGGGAGACGCGGCGCGCCTGAGGGCCTGGGTCCTCGGCGACGTCCCGCAGTGGTTCGTGAACCACATCGAGACGATGGACCTCGTGACGGCCCGGTTCGTGGCGAGCCGGATCTAGGAAGAAGCGGGCCCCGGCATAACGGGTGTTCGCGGCGCGCAGCGGGTTAGAATCAATCTCACAGAGGGGCTGCGCGATGTCGTTGTTCGTCAAGTTCAATTTGATCCTGATCCTGGTTTTCGCCGTGGCGCTCGTCCCGGCGGCCTATCTGTCGAACCAGCTGCTCCAGACGAACGCCCGCACACAGATCGTGCAGAACGCGCGGATCATGATGCAGACGGCCCTCGCGACGCGCGGCTACACGAACAAGCAGATCAAGCCCCTCCTCGCGCCCCGGCTCGCGGAGGAGTTCCTGCCGCAGTCGGTGCCGGCGTACTCGGCAACGGAGATCTTCAACAACCTGCGCGAGAGCAATCCCGAGTACACGTACAAGGAAGCGACGCTGAACCCGACGAACCCCCGCGACCGAACGGTCGACTGGGAAGCCGACGTCGTGAACGCGTTCCGTGCGGACCCGAAGCTCACGGAAGTGATCGGCGAGCGCGAGGGGCCGCTCGGGCGCTCGCTCCACCTCGCGCGGCCGATCAAGATCACGGACGCGGGATGCCTGTCCTGCCACACGACGCCCGAGATGGCCCCGGCGTCCGTCGTGAAGTCGTACGGCTCGAACAACGGCTACGGCTGGAAGCTGAACGAGACCGTCGGCGCGCAGATCGTCACGGTCCCGATGTCGGTGCCGATCGCGATGGCGACGAAAGCCTTTCAGACGCTTCTCGCGACCCTCGTGGGGGTCTTCGTCTTCATCCTCCTCTTCCTGAACGTCCTCCTGTGGTTCGTCGTGATCCGGCCGATCCGGACCCTCTCCTCGATGGCCGACCGCGTCTCGACCGGGGACCTCGACGTCCCGGAGGTCGCCGTCCGCGGCACCGACGAGGTGGCCGTGCTCGCGGGCTCCTTCAACCGGATGCGAATCAGCCTGACGAAGGCCCTCAAGATGCTCGAGGACGAGTGACCAGGAAGACGCGGACGCTGTGACCGACGGAACCCTAGCGCCGGGAGCGCGCTTCGGAGACTACGAAATTCTCGCCGAGCTGGGCGCCGGCGGCATGGGGCGCGTGTACCGCGCGAAGGACCTCACGCTCGAGCGGACGGTCGCGCTCAAGATGCTCGCGCCCCAGTTCGGGACGGACGCGGGGTTTGTCCAGCGCTTCCTGAAGGAAGCGCGCGCCGCGGCGCGGCTGAACCACCCGAACATCGTCCAGATTTACGACTTCGGCCAGGACGGAGACACCTACTACCTCGCGATGGAGTACGTCGACGGCCATTCGCTGGGCGAGTACCTCCGGCGCGGCCACTTCAGCGAGCGCGACGCGATCCTCGTGATCCGGCACGCGTGCCGGGCGCTCGCCGTCGCGCACGCCGAGGGACTCGTCCACCGCGACATCAAGCCCGACAACCTCATGCTCACGAGCCGTGGCGAGGTGAAGCTCGTGGACCTCGGGATCGCCAAGCGCGTGGACGAGGACCAGTCGCTCACGCAGACGGGCCAGGCCGTCGGCACGCCGCACTACATCTCGCCCGAGCAGATCCGCGGCTCGAGGGATATCGATCCCCGCGCGGACGTCTACTCGCTCGGCGCCACGCTCTACCACCTCGTGACGGGCCACACACCGTTCCGCGGGACGTCGGGCGCGCTCGTCATGTCGCTGCACCTCTCCCAGCCGCTCGCCGATCCCCGCACGTACGTCGCGGGACTTTCGGAGGGGATCTGCCGCGTGATCCGGAAGATGATGGCGAAGGACCGCGAGGAGCGTTACGCCGACGTCGACGTGCTCGACCGCGACCTCTACCGGCTGCAGACGGGGGAGATGCCCGAGGCGGCGGAGCCCGGCGCCACCGCCGTGGAGACGATCGTGCGCGAGCGCGTGCCGTCGAAGCCCGAGGCTCCCGCGTTCGCACACACAGCGACGCCCGCGCCGCACTCCGCGTTCGACTCGAGCGTCCTGAACCGCGTCGAGGAGCTCCTCGCGTCGGAGGTCGGGCCGATGGCCCGCGTCCTCGTCCGGCGGGCGGCGAAGTCGTTGCCGTCGCTCGAGTCCCTGTGCGGGGAGCTGTCCGAGCAGATCGGAGCCGGGCCCGCACGCGAGGCGTTCCGCTCGAGGTGCCTCGTGGCCGGCCGATCGGCGACCCCGCCGCCGGCGCCTGCTCCGCCCGCGACGCCTCCTCCTCCGTATGGCTCGAGCGCGCCGCGCACGACACCCCCGCCGCTGGAGAGACGACCGACGCCGGCGCCCGCCCACCGGACGCCCGGCGCCTCGCTCGGCGGAGGCAACTCCGTGTACGTGAGCGACCCGGACCTTCACGCCCTCGAAGCCGAGCTCGCGCGCCACGTGGGCCCGCTCGCCCGCATCCTCGTGAAGAAGGCCGCGAAGAGCGCGGGCTCTCTGGCCCAGCTCGTCGCGGCGCTCGAAGGCGAGATCCCGTCGGACGACGCGCGCCGCGCCTTCCGGACGGCGGTCAGGAAGCTCCGGTAGGCGCGCGCGCTCTACCGGTCGACCTCGATCCAGGGATCGTTCGGGTCGAGCTTCGTCTTCTCGTCGTACTCGCCCGTGATCGTGTACTTGTACTTGTGCTTTCCTTCGATCTCGACGAGCTTCTGCGGGATCACCCAGGTGCATGAGCCCAGGTTGTCACTGCACTCCGGCTGGTTTCCCCTGCCGATCTCCTTCTCGTCGAAGGTGATGACCGTGGATTTGTGGCCGTACCCCCAGGTCACGAGGTAGATCTTCGGAACGATCTTGTCGATCTTGACGGTGCGCGTTCCCGGAAATGCCAGGGCCTTGTAGTGGCGGGGCTCCTGCTCGAGCGCGGCGAGCCCGACGCCGGCCCGGACGATGGGGGTCTCCGGTGCGATCCTCGTCTGCGGGCAGGTGCAAGCGCCCGCGAGGGCGGACAACGCTATGACGAGCCCCGTCCGGGCTCGCCGAGACGTTCCGACGGACATGATCGGCCTCCTTCTCGTTTCGTTCATTTTGCACCCGTCGTGCCCGGCGTCGACAGGGCCTTCTCGAAGAGGGGATCGGGCCGGAGCTCGGCGAGGTCCGGGTCCGCCCGGAGGAGGAACGGGCTGAACCCGTGCCGGACGCAGTCCCCGACGAGCGCGAGAGCGGTCGGCCGGTCGTGCCGTCTGAGGGCAGCGTGCGCGGCCTCGAGGAGGACGTTCGGGTCGTCCGGAGCCGCCGCCCGGGCGGCGACGATCGCTTCGCGTGCCCTGGCGTCCTCGCCGAGGAGCGAGAGCGCCTGCGCCCGGTTGCGCAGAGCCGGGATGCTCCGCGGGTTGACCTGCAGCTCGTCTTCGGCGCGGCGGAGGGCCTCCGTGTACGCGCCGCGCACGCGCTGGGCGTCGCCGTTCGACCAGCGCAGGGCATCGCCGAGGTTGATCCAGGGCGTCGAGCGCTTCGGTGCGGCGGCGGCGGCCTTCTCGAACGCGGCCGCGGCGTCCGCGTAGCGGCCCGAGTAGTAGTACGCCGTCCCGAGGTTCGAGAAACCGCTCGAGCTCTGCTGGAGGTCGAGGGACTTCTGGGCGACCTTGACGGCGTCCTCGAGGCGCCCGGTCTGCAGGTACGCTCCGCACAGGTTCGAGAGCGGCCGGGGGCTCGTCGGGTTCAGGCGCGCGGCCTCCTCGTACGCGGTGATCGCGCGCGCGTAGTCGCCTCTGACGAAGAGAAGCGCGCCGATGCGGTTCTGGGGCGCCCAGTACGCGGCGCGCGCTGCGGCGGCCCGCCGGTACGCGGTCTCGGCGTCCGCGGTCTTCCCGGAGTCCGCGAGGGCGTCGCCGAGGTAGAGGAGGGCCTCGACGGAACCGGGATCCCGCCCAAGGGCGCGCCGGAAGTCTTCCGCCGCTTCGTCGAAGCGTCCGGACGCCGCCTTGATGCGGCCGAGCGTGAGGACCGTCTCGAAGCGCGCGGGGTCGAGCGTCTGCGCGCTCTCGGCGCTCGCGCGTGCGAGGGACACGAACGCGCTGTCGTGTGTGTTCTGGTACGCCGCGAGGTACGCGCGGCCGAGCGCGGCCTGCACGATCGCGGAGGCGTCGCCGCCCGGGATCGCCTTGAGGATCTCGATCGCGCGCGTGACGGACGCGGGGTCGTCATACCGCTCGAGGTAGCCAAGCGCGACGACGTAGTCCGTCTGCGGGGCGCCCGCGGGGAGGGACGCGGGCGCCGCTGCGGCACCCTTCGCGAGCTGGATCTTCAGGGCCGCGACGAGCTTCTGTGTGAGTTCGTCCTCGAGCCGGAAGTGCTCGGCCGCTGGCCCGGACACCTCGCCGGCCGCGATCTGTATGGGCGAGCCCGCGAGGGAGATCGAGAACGAAAGCTGGCGCGTTTCGCCCATCTGGCGGACGGCGGGCTGGACGAGGAGGTTCGCGCCGGTGTCGCGCGTCCACTTCGAAGGGTCGGTCTCCTTGAGCATCGCGGCGCTCGAGGGCCGCGTGATCGCGAGGTTCGGGACGCCCTGGAGCTTCACGCCGAGGCTAAAGGACACGCCGTCGCAGAGCTGCCGCCCGTCGGGCCGCCCGGTAAGGTCGGTTGCGGGGAGGATCGCGAGGAGCTTGGAGGCCGGCAGGGCCTTTCCGGCGCGCTCGTGGACGGCGAACCAGAGGAGCGCCGCGCCGACGACGAGGAGGACGGCTCCCGCGGCGAGGAGGGCGCGTCCGCCGCCGCGGCGGGCCATGGATCCCGAGCGGCCGGAGGCCGGAAAGATCGCCGTCGTGCGCGAGCCGGCGGCGGCCTCGAGGAACCCGCGCGTGTCCGACACGGCCGCGGGGCGCCCGGCGGGGTCCTTCTGGAGAAGGCGCTTGATGAGGTCGCGCAGCGGCGCGGGCGTCGTGGCGGGTAGCGCGGCCCAGTCAGGCTCGCGGTCGAGGATCGCGACGAGGATGTCCGAGACGCTCTCGCCGTCGAACGCCTTCTTGCCCGCGAGCATCTCGTAGAGGAGGCAGCCGAACGACCAGAGGTCCGAGCGACCGTCGAGCGTGCGGCCGCGCGCCTGCTCGGGGCTCATGTAGCTCGCCGTGCCGAGGACGACGCCCTGGTGCGTCGGATCGGCGGCGATCGTGGGCGAGTGGGAGATCTCCGGGGAGGCCGCGCCGAGCGCGAAGGCTTTGGCGAGGCCGAAGTCGAGGAGCTTGACCTTGCCTTCCGGAGTCACGTTGACGTTTGCGGGCTTGAGGTCGCGGTGCAGGACGCCCCGGGTGTGCGCGGCCTCGAGCGCGTCTGCGATCTGGAGCGCGAAGCGGATCGCCTCGTGCACGGAGACGGGCGCGCGCACGATGCGCTGCTTGAGCGTCTCGCCGGAGACGAGCTCGAGGACGAGGAAGCGGAGGCCGTCGACCTCCTCGAAGCTGTAGATCGCGGCGATGTTCGGGTGGTTCAGGGACGCGAGGACGTGGGCCTCGCGCGTGAAGCGCACGAGGCGGTCGGGATCTGCGGAGAAGGCCTCGGGGAGAACCTTGATCGCGACGTCGCGCTGGAGGCGTGTGTCCCGGGCTCGCCAGACTTCGCCCATGCCTCCCGCGCCGAGGCGCGAGAGGACCTCGAACGGCCCGAGACGGGAACCGGGTTCGAGAGGCATGGCCCTGGTGAAGTTTATCTACAATCCCGGCCTTATGTCGTTTCACCGTGCGTCCGCCTCCGCCGTCTTTCTTCTTGCCCTGCTCGCCGCCGGCCCCGCCGCCGCCGCCGAATCTCTTTCGACGTCGCTCTGGAACGCCTGGCCCGCCGCCCGCGTCTACGCGGGCGATCCTTTCGCGCTCAAGCACGCCGGCCTCCGCGCGGAGCTCGCCCGCCTCGCCGCGCGCCACCCGGGCCTGTTCCGCGTCGACGAGGAAGGGGTGTCCTCCGAGGGCCGGCCGATCCCGCTCCTCGTCCTCGGGAACGGGCCGACGACAGTCCTCCTCTGGTCGCAGATGCACGGCGACGAGCCGACGGCGACGTCCGCGCTCCTCGACGTCCTGAACTACTTCGGGACGACGCGCGAAGCTCCTGCGACGAAGGCGCTCCTCTCGAAGCTCACGCTCGCCGTGATTCCGATGCTCAACCCCGACGGAGCCGAGCGCACGCGCCGGACGAACGCGCAGGGCATCGACATCAACCGCGACGCGGCGCGCCTCCAGACGCCCGAGGGGCGCTTCCTGAAGTCCGTTCGCGACCGGCTGAAGCCGTCCATCGGCTACAACCTCCACAACCAGGGCCCGAACCAGCTCGCGGGTCCGGCCGGCGCACAGGCCGCGATCTCGCTCCTCGCCGTGCCGTTCGACGAGGCGTTCACGGAGAACGACGGACGGCGCACGACGAAGCGGCTCGCAGTCCTCGTGCGCGAGATCCTCCAGCCGTGGGCGCCGGGGCGGGTGTCGCGCTACGACATGGAATACACGGCGCGGGCCTTCGGCGATTCGATGACCCGGTGGGGGACCCCGACGCTTCTGATCGAGTCGGGCGGCTTCTCGGCCGCGGGGGCCGACGAGGCCGCAGCGCTCGTCCGGCTCAACTTCGTCGCGCTCCTCGGCACGCTCTCGGCCCTCGCGGACGGGTCCGTCGCGAAGGTCGACGCTGCGGCGTACGACGCGATCCCGCTCAACGTGCGCGATCGGCTCTTCGACGTCGCCGTGCGGAACGCCCTCGTGATCGGCGGCGGCGGGCTGCCGACCTTCTTCGCAGACATCGGGTGGAACATCCCCGTGATGCGCCCGGGCTTCACGGGTTCGGCGGTCGGCCGGGGACGCGCCGGAGCGGTGCTCGAGATCGGCGACCTCGCTTCCTTCAAGGGCAAGACGGAGATCGACGCGACGAACAGGATCCTCTGCGTGGCGCCGAAGGGCGGCGCTGAGGGCTGGGCGAAGGTGCTCGAGGCGCTGAAGACGAAGGGCTTCGCGACACCCGACGGAACCCTGACGCTCACGACTGCCGCGCTCTCGCAGGAGGCGAAGGCGTGGCTCGAGGGCGCGCCGGCGCTCGCGCCGGGCTACACGGGGGACTTCCTGCTTCTCGCGCCCGACGGCGACGGCCGATTCCGCGTCGAGAAACGTCTCTCGATCGCGAACCCCTAGCCGAAGGCGCCCGCGACGTCGCGGACGTATGCGGGCCGGCGCATGCCGGCGAGGACGACGTCCACACCCGGCGTCGCGACGAGCGCGCGCAGGGTGCGCTGCGCCAGTGAGCCCGCGATGGGGGCGGCGCCTGCGAACGCGGACGTCACCCAGGCCTGAAGCTCGCCGACGCGCGCCTTCTCCCACGCGTCGTCGCGCCCGAGCCGGGCGAGCTCGTCGGGCGGGAGGTCCGCGAACCTCACGAGCCCGCGGCCCGAGAACGCGTTGAAGGGCCGGTTCACGAGGACGCCGAGGCCCGCCTCCCTCGCGACGTCGAGGACGCTCCGGCCGTCGTCCGTGTGGATCGGCTCGCGCGCGCCGGCCTCGATCGGATTGAAGGGGAGCTGGATCGCGGCGAAGCCCGGGCCCGCGGCGGCACAAAGGCGGGGCAGCGACACGGCGTCCGCGCGCTCGTGCGCGACGACGAGCGTGTTCGAAGAGACGCCGTAGGCGCCGATCCGGCCCGCCGCGACCTCGGCCTCGAGGCGCCCGAAGGCGCGGCCGATGCGGTCGTAGAACGTCTTCCGCGCCTCGTCGCGCGGGACGCCCGCGTGGAGGGCGTGGGTCAGGAAGTACTCGGGATTGTGGAGGAGCAGAAGGTCGACCCGGGGCAGCACGAGCCTCCCGAGGGATGCGGTCAGCTGATCCTCGAGGAAGTCGGGTGAGATCGCGTGCCAGAGGTCGGGCCCGTATTCGACGATCTCCGTCCAGGGCCGTCCGGCACGGGCGCGCCGGCGCGCCTCGTCGAGGTTTCCGCCCTGCAGGTAACCGATCTTCGTGACGACGACGACGTCCTCGCGCCTCACGGTCCCGCGATCGATTCCCTCCCGGAGGACCTCGCCGACGAGCGTCTCGCTGTGCCCGTCGGCGTAGTTCGTGGACGTGTCGATCAGGCTGACGCCGGCCGCGAGCGCGGCCGAGAGCGCCTCGCGGTGGATAGCGGAGCGGTCGTCGACTCGATAGCAGCCGAAGCCGGCGCGCGACACGCGCGGGTGGACGCGCCCGAGCGCGGCGAAGGCCTCCCCGGGGAGGCGCGGATCGGTCAACGGGGCGCCGCGGCCGGCGCGGGTGCGGGGGCGTCGGGCGCGCGGTCGCAGTAGCGGGCCCAGATCGTCGCGGAGACGAGCGCCGCGATCGCGAGCGTCACGACGAGGACCACGGCGGCGGGCCGCGCCTTGCGGGCCGACGCGATCGAGAGGGACTGCGCGAGGCGTTCGGCGCTGGTCGAGCGGGGTGCACCACCCTCGAAGGTGGCCTCGACGTCGCCGAAGCGCAGGGACGCGCCCGACGAAAGCGGGGACTCCGAGACGCGCTTGCCCTCGACGAAGAGCCCGTTGGCGCTCCCGAGATCGCGCGCGATCCACCCGTCGGCGGAGCGCTCGATGAGGGCGTGATGGCGCGAGACGGAGCGGCTCGCGAGGACGACCTCGCATGCGGCGTCGCGGCCCACGACGGCGCGTGCGTCGAACACGATCCGGCGCTCGTGGCCCGCCTCGCGCACGGTCAGGACGCCCGGCATCCTTCCTCCTCGCCCGCGCCGATCTTAAGCCGCCGCCGAGTCCGGCGTTCCGGGCTGCGGCGCCAGGACGAAGGCGACGTCGCCGACGTTCGTCCCGGTCGCGCCGGGCCGGAACGCGTCGCCGAGCGACTCGAAGAAGGGCCCCGTGTCGTTGTCGAGGAGCGCGCGGCCGGGGTCGAGGCCGAGTGCCTCCGCGCGCGCGAGCGTCGTCCCGTCCGCGAAGGCGCCCGCCGCCGACGGCTCGAAGTCGATGCCGTCGGTCCCCGCGCAGAGGAGCGAGGCGCCGTCAACTCCCGTGATCGCGTACGCCGCGGCGAGTGCGAGCTCGCGGTTGCGGCCTCCGCGGCCGGGGCCGCGCACCGTGACAGTCGTCTCGCCGCCGAAGATCGTGAGGAGGCGGCGCGCGGCGACGCTTCTGCGCCGGAGGTTCCCGGCGCTGGCCCCGGCGACGGCGAGACGGCGGCCCGCCGCGCGCGCCTCGCCCGAGAGGAGCTCGGGCATGACGCGCGTCTCGAGCCCGAGGCGGCTCGCCTCGATCCGCGCGCCGTCCAGCGCCGTGCGCACGTCCGCGAGGAGGACGCTCCACCGCGGCCCGACCCCCTCGCCGCCGGGAGCGGCCGGAAGGTCGAGGAAAGCGCGGACAGTGTGCGGCACGAGCGGCCCGAGGCGGTACCGCTCGAGGATCGCGCGCGCCTCGGCCGGGCGTGGCGGCACGCCGAGCGTCGGGCCCGACGCGACGAGGTGCCAGCCGTCGTCTCCGAGGTCGGAGAGGACGAGCGTCACGACCTCGGCGGCGCCCGCGGCGGCCGCGAGACGCCCGCCCTTGACGCGCGAGAGCGCGCCGCGCACGACGTTGACGTCGGCGATCGGCGCGCCAGCCGCCATGAGGAGCGACGCCGTGCGGGACTTGTCCTCGAGCGCGAGGCCGCCCGCCGGGGCCGCGAGAAGGCTGGAGCCGCCGCCCGAGAGGAGGACGAGGAGGAGATCGCCTTTTCGCTGGCGCGCCGCGAGGGCGAGCGCGCTCTCGCCGGCGAGGAGGCTGTTCTCGTCCGGGTGCGGGTGGCGCGCGAGGACGACGTGTGTGCCGGCCGGGAGGCCGTCCGTCGCCGAACCCGCGGGAGCGACGACGAGCGCGTCGTCGAGCCGGCGCCCGAGGCTCGCCGTCGCCGCGACCGTCATCGGCACGGCGGCCTTGCCGACGGCGAGGATCGTTACGTGCTGGGGCGCGAAGACGAACTCGCGGCGTGCGGCCGACGAGACGGAACGGACGAAGACTCCGTCTCCCCGCCGCCCGAGAGCCTCCGAGACGAGCGCGGCCGGATCCACGGCGGCGACGGCGGCGCGGTAGAGCCGCGTCAGGATCTCGCGGTCGTCCAATTCGCCCGGAGTCTAGCGAAACCGGCGCGGCCCGGAGGCGTAAACTCGTCGGCAGGGAGAATCGCCATGGCACGTTCACGGATGGACGACATTCTCGGATCGGTCCGCGACGCCGGGGACCGTGGCCAGGAGATCGCCTCGCAGGTCGCCGCGCGTGTCGAAGACGTGCTCGACGAGGCCGGAGCCCAGGGCAAGCGCGTCCGCAAGGAGCTCGCGCGCCGCTGGAGGCAGGTGGACCGCGTCGGACGAGACAACGCCTTCGTGATGGCGTTCGGCGCGCTCGCGGTCGGCGTCCTGATCGGGTACCTCGTCGCCCGCGACGACGACTAGACCGCCCCTGCTAATCTGCCGTCCCTCGGAGGGCGGCCATGGGCATGTACATCATCGCGGAGCCTTGCATCGGCGTGAAGGACACGGCGTGCGTCGAAGTCTGTCCGGTCGACTGCATCCATCCGAAGAAGGACGAAGCCGGGCACGCCGAGGCGACGCAGCTCTACATCGACCCGAACACGTGCATCCAGTGCGGAAACTGCGAGCCGGTGTGCCCCCCGAAGGCCATCTTCACGGAGGAGACGATTCCCGAGAAGTGGAAGCACTACCAGCAGATCAACGCCGACCACTACGCCTGATCGCGACGCCGTGAAACTTTCACAGCGTCTCGGGGTCCTCCGAACCGGGTTCACCCGCACGTTCTGGGTCGCGAACGTCCTCGAGCTCTTCGAGCGCTTCGCGTTCTACGGGTCGAAGGCGGTCCTCGCGATCTATCTGAACCGGGCCGTCGGGCTCGGCACGACGGGTAACGACCTCGTCGGCGTCTACGGCGGGCTCGTCTTCGGCCTCCCGGTCCTCGCCGGCGTCGTCGTCGACCGGTTCGGGTTCAAGCGCAGCCTCCTCGCGTGCTTCTCGATTTTCTCTGTCGGGTACACGCTCATCGGGCTCGCGGGGATGCCCGCGGGGCAGCCGTTCGTGGACGCGCTCGGGAAGAAGGGCTTCGTCGTCCTCGCCCTCGTCGTGACGGCGATCGGCGGCTCGCTCATCAAGCCCTGCATCGTCGGCACGGTCGCGCGAACGACGACGGAGGAGACGAAGTCCCTCGGCTATTCCATCTATTACTCGCTCGTGAACTTCGGCGGCTTCCTCGGGCCGATCCTCGCCGGTGAGGTGCGGACGCGCTTCGGGATCGCCTCGGTCCTCCTCATGTCGGCCTGCGTCTCGGCGGCGCTCGTGCTCGGGACGCTCGTCTTCTACCGCGAGCCCGAGGGGCCGCGCGAGGGACGCACGTTTGCGAAGGTGATCTCGGACGCGTCGACGGTCCTCTCGAACATCCGGTTCCTCTCGTTCCTCGTCATCTTCTCAGGCTTCTGGATCATGTTCTGGCAGGTCTTCTACGCGCTGCCGTTCTACGTGACGGACGTCCTCAGGATCGACCGCTTCGAGCTCCTCGAGACGGTGGACGCCCTCGGGATCATCTTCCTGTCGATTCCCGCGACGGCGCTCATGAAGAAGGTCCGCCCGATCCGCGCCATGGCGGGCGGCTTCGCGATCGCGAGCGCGTCCTGGCTCGTGATCACGCTCAGCCAGAGCTGGCAGGGCGTCGTCGTCGCAATGCTCCTCTTCGCGCTCGGCGAGTCCATGCAGGCGCCGCGCTTCTACGAGTACGTCGCGGACCTCGCGCCGGAAGGACAGACGGGCACGTACATGGGCTTCGCGTTCCTGCCCGTCGCGATCGGTGCGTTCGCGGCCGGGCCCCTCTCGGGGTATCTCATCGAGCACTACCTCAAGGGCGGCAATCCCGGCGGGATGTGGGTCCTCCTCTCGGCGATCGGCTTCGCAGCGACCGCCGGCATGCTCCTCTACGACCGGTTCATCGCGCCGAAGAAGGCCGCCGCCTGACGGCGGAGAGCCCGCGTGCTCGAAGTCCTCGCGTTCCTCGCCGCGGTCGCCGCCCTCGGGCTCGCGGCGTGGCTGCGCGAGCGTGTCGTGCGGCTGGAGAGCGAGGTCGCCGCGCTGCGCGCGCGGACGGAAGAAGGAAGATTTTCTTCGAATGTGAGTATGGCCCCGGAGCAGGCCGCACCGCCGGTCGCATTCCCCGCGCCGCCGGTCGCCTTCGCTCCACCAGCAAATTACCCTTCCAAGCAGACCACCGACGCCGCTGCTCCGCCTCAGGCCTTCGAGAGAGGCGTGCCGGTGCGCGAGGGAGCAGAAGGAATTCCTTCCCTGGCGCCGCCTCCGGCGGCGCGCATGGACTGGGAGAGCTTCGTGGGGATCAAGCTCTTCTCGTGGATCGCCGGGATCTTCCTGACCATCGGCGCGATCCTGTTCCTGCGCTACTCGATCGACCGCGGCTGGCTCACCGAGCCGATCCAGATGGCGATCGGGATCGCCGCCGGATCGGGGCTCCTCGTCCTGTGCGAGCTCCGGGCCGCGCGACGGTACGCCGTCACCGCGAACGCGCTCGACGCGGCGGGCCTCGTGATCCTGTTCTCGACGCTCTTCGCGGCGCACGCGCGCTGGGGGATCCTCGGCTCCGGCGCGACGTTCGTCGCGCTCGCCGCCGTCGCGGCTCTCGCCGTGATCCTCGCCGTCGGTCACGACTCGACGTTCATCGCGCTGCTCGGTCTCCTCGGCGGCTTCGCGACGCCGGTCCTCCTCGGGACTTCGTGGCCCGTCCTTTTCCCGTTTCTCGGCCTCCTCGCCGTCGGCCTCTTCGGGTTCGCCGTTCTCCGGAAGGTGCCTCTCCTCCACACGCTCGCGGGCCTCGCGACGCTGGCGGTGCTCGGCTCCTGGTTCATGGGGTCGCTGACGCCCGACCTCCTCGTGCCAGCCCTGACGGCCGCGGTCGGCCTCTCGCTCTTCTACCTCTTCGCGCCGGCGCTCGGCGCGCGTGTCGCGCCGCCGAACCCGCTGCCCACCGGGGCGGCAGGCCTCGGGCTCCTGGGCCACGTGCTCCTTCTCTTCGTCGCCGCGGAGAGGTCGCTCGTCGTCCCGCCGGCCGTTCCCGAGGCGCTCGCGCTCTTCATCCTCACCGCGGCGGCGACGCTCGCCGGCCGCCGCGCGGGAGCGGCCTTTGTCCACGCGGCGGGCCTCGCGCTCGCCCTTCT
>JBBQDQ010000002.1:0-79149 GCA_038319835.1 Thermoanaerobaculia bacterium
CTGCGCGGGCGCCATGACTTCGGTCACGATCGGGAGGCCGACCGCGTCGCCCGCGTCCTTGAGCCAGCGGAGCGCCGTCAGGCCGTGGCCCTGGAACGCCGACGGCGACGTACGCGGCTTGAAGACGCCGCCGCGAAGCGCGGTCGCCCCCGCGCGCGCGACGGCCCTCGCGAGGCGCAGCACCTGCTCGGGCGACTCCACGGCGCACGGGCCCGCGATGACGGCGCGCCGCCCCCCGCCGACGACGAACGTGCCCACCGAGACGACCGTCGGCTCCTTCACCTCGGTCGCGCGCGGAGCGTCCTTGAGGCGCGGCGGCGGCACGTGGTCGGGCGCGGGCCCGAGCCAGACGAGCGTTTCGCCCGCCTTCGGAGCGAGGCCCGCCGATTTCGCGAGCGCAGACGCAGGTACGGTAGCGAACCCGCCGACGGCGGCGCCGGGCCGGCCCGCAAGCATGAGGATCTCGGCCCCCGCGTCGTGGAGGGCCGCGGCGAGGCGCGCGCCCGAGAAGAAGAGCGCGCGGATGGTGGGCTCGGCGTCCGAGCGGCGCGCGACCGCCCAGAAACGCGTCGCGTTCGGCTTCACGTCCGACACGTCCTCCTCGAGGACGACGAGGCCGGCCTCGAGCGCGGCCTCCTCCGAGCAGACGGCCGCACGCGCGCCGCCCAGCTCGGCGACGCGCCGGGCCGCGAAAGCCGTGTCGTGCGTCTCGACGGGGACCGCGTCGCGCCGCGCGAGGAGCTTCGCGCACTGCCGGAGGACGGGCGGCTGGGAGTGGATCTCCTTGACGTCCTCCTCGGCGACGCCGGGAGGCGCAGCGAGGACGAGACGGACCGGGATCGCGATCTCGTCGCGGACCTCGAGGGCCGCGCCGGACTCGAGGACGCGGGCGAGCGCCTCGAGCGGCTCGACGACCGGACCCGCGCCGTGCGTGGCTGCCGGGAGCACGGCGAGGTCCACCTCGTTCCCGAGGAGCGCGCGCAGGAGGCGGTCGAACGTCGCATACGCGAGAGGACGGCCCGCGCGCGCGGCCGCGCGCGCCGAGAACGAGCCGGGCTCTCCCTGGTAGCCGGCGCGCGGCGTCGGGACGTCCGGCAGGGAGCCTTCGGGGTTCGAACCGTCCATGGGAGCCTCCGTTCCGAAATCGAGAGTGCGATCAAAAGCAAAAGGCCCCCCTCCGGCGTTTCGGAGGAGGGCCTCGGGAATCACCCGGGGTTGACACGCGGCCTACGCGGCCGAGCCCCTCCTGACCGGCGTATAGAAATACCCGGCGAACGGTAGCGAGGCGGGCGCGAAGGTGCCGGACATCAGGGCCGAGAGCGTACTCCGTTCGTCAAGCGCCTACTTGACCCGTGCGTTCTCGAGGATGACGGGATACGCGTAGCCGGCGCCGAAGTCCTTGTCGATCGAGACGAGACCGGTCACGGTGACGACGTCGCCCATCTTCACCACGGCGTCCGTCGTGACGGACAGGTCGTTGTCCTTGGCGGCCTTCGAGCCGGACCCGTCGCGCAGGTGGAGCCAATTCTTCCCCATCACGCTGTTCGTGACCTTCACGACCTTCGCCTTCACGACGACTTCCTTGCCCTTGAGCGCCGTGCGTTGCGCCCACAGCTCGGCGACGGTCTTCGCGCTCGCGCCCGCGGCCTTCTCGACCTTCACGTCCGGGGCGTCCGCGGGTCCGCCGACCGCCTCTCCGTGCTGCGCCGCCATCTGCCCCTGCGAGACGGGTGCGGACGTGTCCGCAGGCTTGTGGTCCGCGACCATCGGCGGAGCGGACGCCGCCGCCGCCGCGCCGGGAGCCGCGAGGACGCCGAACAGGATCTTGTCGAAGGTGCGGTTGAGCGATTTGCTCTGGAAGCCGTCCATCACCATCGCGTTCGTGACCGTGACCGCGTCGCCCTTGGCGATCTTCGTCTTGTTGGTCGCGGCCCAGGTCTCGCCGGAAGCGGTCTTGAGGCGCATGTAGGTGTAGTCGGCGGCGTCCATCGTCTCGAGGACGGTGCCCGACACGGTGACGAGGGTCGGCTGCGGCGCCGCGGGCATCGCGCCGGACGCGGGGGCGGCCGGAGCCGCCGCGGGAGTCGTGACGTTCAGCGCAGGTGTGGACGGCTGCTTCGAGCAGCCGGCTAGGACGGCGAGAGCGACGAGAGTGGCCGGAACACGCATGGGCGAGAACTCCTTTGAGGTCGGATTCAGGAGGCCTTGTCCGGCATGAACCAGGACAGGACCGTCGAGACGATGGAGACGATGAGGGCCCCGAGGAACGCGGACGGCCAGAAGCCGGCGACCGTGAAGTCGATCCCAAGCTGCTTTCCGAGCCACGCCGTGAGCATGAGCATCAGGGCGTTGAGGACGAGAGTGAAGAGTCCGAGCGTCAGGAAGATGATCGGGCAGCTCAGCAGCTTCAGGATCGGGCGCACGAGGGCGTTCACGAGCCCGAAGACGACCGCGACCGCGAGAATCGACCCCGCGCCGCCCGCGTGGATGCCGTCCACGACCGACGCCGCGATCCAGAGGGCCGCCGCGTTGATGAGGATGCGAAGAAGCAGTCTCATGTGAGCTCCTCGGCCGGGATTCTAAGGCCGGGGCCGCGGACCGTAGAATGAAGCGGATGTCGGATCGCAAGTACCGCTCGAAGGGGTATCAGGACAACGCGAGGACAGGCGGCTCGGGCGCCGGAAGCGGGGGCGGCGGCGGCTTCACGTTCGACCGTCCGGCCCGCCTCGAGGGTGCGCCCCGCGGCCGCGGGGCCGACCGGGACCGCGCCGAAGTCTTCCGCTGCAAGGCGTGCGGCGAGAAGAACGACGTCGAGGTCGCCATGGAGTCGGCGTGCCGGAAGTGCGGGACCGCGCTCCACGCCTGCAGCCAGTGCCGCCACTTCGACGGGGCTGCGCGCTGGCAGTGCCGGCAGCCGATTCCCTCGCCTCTCGCCGCAAAGTCGAGGGCGAACGACTGCTCGTTCTACGCGCCGGTCGTAAGCCTCGACCTCACGGGAGCGAAGGCCGCCGAGACGCCGGACCAGGCGCGCTCGGCCTTCGACAACCTCTTCGGCAAGCGCTGAACCCGGGTCAGCCCTTCAGGAACTCCGACACGAGGCGCTGCCACTTCTCCTGGGAGAGGAGCGCGGGCGCCTCGACGACGAGCTCGCCACCGTCGGCCGCGAGAAGGCCGAGCTCGGTCTCGAGCGCATGCGAGAAGCGCGCCGTCTCGTCCTGGAACCAGCTGCGGGCGGCGTCGCCCGTCGGCAGCGTCAGGAACGCGGCCGTGGCGGGCTTCATCGCGAAGAGCCAGCCGTCCCGGTAGCGCGATTCCTCGAGGAGCGAGGGGTCGCGTACGACGGCGGGGTTGATCGCGACGACGGTGCCCGAGACGGGCGCGGAGATCGCGGCCGAGCGGGTTCCGCAGGTCACCGTAGCGGCCGGCAGGCCGGCGGCGAGGATCGTCCCGGGCTTCGGGAGCGAGACGCCCGTCGGCGCGTGGAGGAGCCGGCCCGCGATCTCGTCGAGCCCGACGCGGACGGTGCCGCGCGCCCGGCGCGCGACCCACGTGTGTCCCGGCCCGTAGTGGTGAGCCTCGGCCAGCTCGAGCCCGCCGACGTCGACGAGGCCGATCTGCCGGTCCCGGAGCTTCTGCCACGCGCGCCAGATCGCGAACGCGGCGAGAACCGGCAGGGCGCAGATCGCAAGGACGAGCGTGAACGCGAGCGCGCGCACGAGGAGGCCGGCGAGGAAGATCGCGGAGAGCTGGAGGAACTCGAGAGGCGTCATGGGTCACCTCACTTGGCCTGGTGGCACGTTCCGCAGTCGTCGAGGCCGTGGGCGCTCTTGCCGTCATGACAGGAGCCGCAGCTCTTGCCGTTTTCCATGTCGGCGTGGCGGATGGCGGCGGGGGCGGCCGAAGAGGCGGTGCGTTTGACGATGGGGAAGAGCTTCGTGTGACAAACCGTGCAGTCGGGGCGCGAGGCGTCGACGTGCGAGTCGTGGCGGAAGGTCACGACGCCCGGGCTGCCGTCGCCCTGCGGGAGCGCCTTGTCCTTCGGGAGGTTCGGGAGGGCGCCCGCGAAGAGGGTCGAAGAAAGGGCGATGAGGAGGGTGGCCGCGAGGAAGCGGAGGCGGGGCTTCATCACGTCCTCCTCACTCGCCCCGGAGAGACGTGCGGACGAGCGTGTCCCAGTTTTCGGGGTCGATCTCGCGGGCGATCCCGTGAACGGGCGTGCCGCCGTCCTGGAGGACGACGCCGAGCTCGGGGCTCATGCGGCCCGCGAGGACCTCGGCGGCCGCGTCCAGGAAGCGGCGCGCGGAGTCGCCCGAGACGAGGTTCTTGAGGTTCGCGGTCAGCCAGCGGGGCTCGACCTTGAGGAGCCAGCCCGTGCCGTAGGGGTCGCGGACCGCGTCGCCCGGGTGGGCGCGGACGACCTCGTTCACGGCCACGACGTTGCCGTCGACGGGCGAGACGACGTCGAAGGGCTTGCCGTCCGCGACGACCGTGAAGGCCTTCTGGCCCTGGCGGAGCGACGTGCCGACCGCGGGAAGCTCGACGGCGTCGAGGGGGCCGATCATCTTGTGGGCGAAGTCGTCGAGTCCGACCGCGACCGCGCCGCCGAACGTCCTGGCCCAGGAGTGGCCGCGGTGCAGGTGGACGTTCTCCGGCACCTGGAACCAGCCGAGGGCGAAGGCCTGCGCGACCGTCGCGCCGTTCACGAAGCGCCAGAAGGGGATGAAGAGCAGGAGGTACGAGACCGCGAGCAGGTACTCGATGGCCTTCGTGGCGTGAGGGCTGAGGACTTCGGGTGCGTTCATGTCTTTCCTCTTCTCCTCGTTCAGTGGGCGCCGCGCCATTCCGGATGCTCGTGGAGTACCGGCATGCGGTTGACGATCCAGCGGAACACGAGGACGCCGAGCGTGACGATCGTGACCGAGATGACGATCTCGCCCAGCGCGGGGATGTATCGGTCGGTGACCTTCCAGTTGAAGGCGATGAGGGAGACGTTGAAGCGGTTGAGAACGACGCCGAGAACCGTCATGACGCCGGCCGCGCGAGCGAGCTTCGCGCTCTGCGTCCTCACCGCGAAGGCGAAGAGGAGGGACGGCAGGAGGACGAACCCGAGCATCTCGAGCCCGTACCACGCGCCCCAGCCCGTCGCGAGGAGGTCCCAGCGGCCGGAGGCCACGAGACCCTGGAGGCGGATGAAGAAGTACGCAAACAGGACGACCGCGCCGCCCTTGGCGAGACCGATCTGGAGCGCGTCCATGTCGACGTGCGCCTCCGGGTCGAGCTGGTCGCGGAAGGCCCGGTGCGAGATCGTGCTCTCGAAGATGACCATCCCGATCCCGGCCGCGATCGAGGAGCTGAAGAAGAAGACCGGGAGGAACGGCGAGTACCACAGCGGGTGGAGCTTGCCGGGCGACATCAGGAAGAAGGCGCCGAGCGAGGACTGGTGGAGGGTCGAGAGTGTGACGCCGAGGACGATGATCCCGATCGTCAGGTTGCCCATCCAGCGGCGGACCTTCGAGAAGCCGAGCCACTCGAGCGCCGCCGGAAGGAACTCGAGCGCGAGGACCATCAGGTACAGGAAGACGCACCAGCCGACCTCGTACATGACGGCGGTCGTGCCGGGCGTCAGGAAGAACTGGTAGGGGAGCCGCCAGGGCTGGCCGAGGTCGACCATGAGGCCGACGACGACGAACGCGTAGCCGAGGAAGCCGGTGAGGATCGCGGGCCTGAGCACCGGACGGAACTGCTTCTGCCCGAAGAGGTAGACGGCGGCCGCGACCGTGTAGCCGCCGGCCGCGAGCGCGACGCCGCACACGATGTCGAACGCGACCCAGATTCCCCATGGGTTCGTCTGCGAGAGGTTGGAGACCGCGCCCATGCCCTTCCAGAACCGGTACGCCATGGTCGGGAGGCCGATCGCGAGAATCAGGGCGAAGATCGCGTTCGTCTTCGTGTAGAGGCTCTTCGCGTACGTCTTCGGCTCCATGCCGAGGAAGACCTTCTCGCGGACGAGAACCGAGAACGCCGACGGGCGGTTCATGACCTGCTCACTCATGGCCGTTCTCCTTGTGCGCGGAGCCGTCGGCGGGGGCGCCATCGCGGCTCTTGCTGAACGTGTAGAGGCCCATGAGGAGCGGGGGCCACAGGGTCACGATGAACGGGACGACCGAGAGCGCGCCGTCCGCCATCTCGGGGTACGACTTCTTCTCGATGTCGTCCGGGAGTGCGAGGCTCGTGAACGGAACGTCCGAGATGTAGAGCCAGCTCGTGCCGCCGGCTTCGGACTCGCCGTAGATCTCGTGGACGTATTTCGTCGGGTTCTGGTAGATGCGGGTCTTCGCTTCTTCGAGGAGGTCGGTCCGCTTCCCGAACGTGAGCGCACCCGAAGGGCAGGCGTCCGTGCACGCGGGCGGGAGGCCCTTGGCCTGGCGCGCCGCGCAGAAGGTGCACTTCCTGACGAGCGGCGCGGCCTTCGTGTACTCGTACTTCGGTACGCCGAAGGGGCACGCGATCATGCAGTAGCGGCAGCCGAGGCAGCGGTCCTCGTGGTAGACGACCGGGCCGGCGGCGGTCTTCTCGAGCGCCTTCACGACGCACCCGGAGGCGCAGGCGGGCGTGACGCAGTGCATGCACTGCGTCTTCGCGTATCGATCTTCGCCCGAGGGGCTCTTGGTCGTCGACTTGTTCACGACCGTCAGGTGCGTGGGGCCCGTGCGGCGGCGCGCCGCGAACACGGCGTCGTCGCCCGGCTGTTCGGGAGCGGCGAGGGCGTTCGCCTCGGAGCACGCGGCCTCGCAGGCGCGGCAGCCGACGCACTTGGTGGTGTCGACAAGGACGCCGACGGCGTC
This sequence comes from Thermoanaerobaculia bacterium, assembly GCA_038319835.1. GTDB lineage: Bacteria > Acidobacteriota > Thermoanaerobaculia > UBA5066 > UBA5066 > Fen-183. The sequence goes on from JBBQDQ010000002.1 coordinate 6,846, forward strand.
CCGGGCGGCGCCGCGCGTCGAGGCCGACGCGAGGGCGCGGCCCGCGAACGAAGCGCCCGCGGCCGCGCCCGCGGCACCGGCGATCTTGAGCAGGTTTCGGCGGTTCAGGTTCATCGCGTCTCTCTCCCTCACGCCGTGCGAACCCGGCTCTGATGGGCCATCGCAAGAAGCGTCAGGATGGCGAGAAGGGCGAGCGGAACGGTGGCGATCATGACGGGACCTCCCTCCCGGAAACGGCCTCTCGGGTCGCCTCCGTGTCAACGGCGCCAGCCTGGATCCGAAGGGCCATCTCGCGGTACATCGCGCACTCCTCGAAGGAGCCGGCGAGGCAGGGACCCTGGGATACGAGCTGGTCGCGCGGGACCATTTTTTTCGTCGGGCACGCGTCGCAATAGAGCATCACCACTTGCTTCAGCCAGGGGCAGGTGGTCTTGGTTTCGTTCAACATGGCGATCCCGGTAGTGCACGGATCGAGCCACGTTCCCGACAGCCTGCCCCGCCGCCCGCAACCAGCTTCCGTGCAGCGCGTTGCGCCCGATCCGGCCCCGGAACGCGAAAAACGCGCGGAGGGCCCGCGCGTTCGCTTTCTCAACGGAGAGTTGCGGTTCTCAACGGGCTGGTGTTGCGGGCTCGAACTCCCCGTCCTCGGCGCGTTTGAGTCCGTACTTGCGAATTTTGGCGTAGAGGGTCACACGGTCGATGTCGAGGATGCGCGCGGCGTGCGTCACGTTGCCCGACGTCTGTTTGAGAACGCTCGCGATGTACTGGCGCTCGATCTCCTCCAGGGAGGCCGGGTGCTCGGGCATGGCCGCCGACGATCCCTCCTGGAGGCTGAGCCCGAGGTGCCGCGCCTCGAGGACCGGCACGTCCGAGACGACCATCGCCCGCTCGAGGACGTTGCGCAGCTCGCGGACGTTCCCGGGCCACGAGTGGGCCAAGAGGACCGCCATCGCCTCCGGCGAGACGCGCTCGACCTGGCGCTTGAGCTCCGAGGAGAGCTGCTCGAGGATCCGGTCGACGAGGAGCGGGATGTCCTCCTTGCGTTCGCGGAGCGGAAGGAGCGTGATCGTGATGACGTTCAGCCGGTAGAAGAGGTCCTGCCGGAAGCGTCCTTCCTCGACCGCGCGCCGCAGGTCCCGGTTCGTGGCCGCGATGATCCGGACGTCGACGGGGACGGAATCCGTCCCGCCCACCCGCGTGACCCGCCGCTCCTCGAGGACACGCAGGAGGTCGAGCTGGAGCTTCGGGCTGATGTCGCCGATCTCGTCCAGGAAGAGGGTCCCGCCGCTCGCAGCCTCGAACTTCCCTTCCCGGCGGCCGTTCGCGCCCGTGAACGCGCCCTTCTCGTAGCCGAAGAGCTCGGACTCGAGGAGCGTCTCCGTGAGGGCCGCACAGGACATCGCGACGAAGGGCTTGCCGTTCCGCGGGCTCTCCGCATGGATCGCGCGGGCGAGGAGCTCCTTGCCCGTGCCGCTCTCGCCGAGGACGAGGACCGTGGACGGGCTCCGCGCGGCCGTCTTCGCGAGCTCGAGCGTCGCGAGGAGCGCGGGGCTCTTCGTGACGAGGTCGTGGAACCGGTACTCCTTCTTGAGCGCCTTGCGGAGGATCACGTTCTCCCTCACGAGCGCCTGCTGCGCGACGATCTTCTCGACGACGAGGCTGACCTCTTCGGGGTCGAAGGGCTTCACGACGTAGTCGAATGCGCCCGCCTTCATCGCGTTGACGGCCGTGTCGACCGTCGCGTACGCCGTCATGATGAGGACGGCTGTATCGGGCCAGCGCTCCTTGACGCGCTTCAAGACCTCGAGGCCGTCGATGCCCGGCATCTTGAGGTCCACGAGGAGAATCGACCAGGGGCTCTCCTCCATGAGCTTGAGCGCCGTCGCCCCGTCCGGCGCCGTCCCGATCGTGTAGCCGTCCTTGCCGAGCCATCCCGAGAGGGACTCCCGGATGATCTCCTCGTCATCGACGATCAGGATTCGCGTGCTCTTCTTGCTCATGGGGATCTCCGTTCTCCGAAAGTTCGCGGGTGCGGGCGCGGCAGGCGCGGCACAGGGCGGGTGTCTTTGCATCGACGTGTCTCAGGCTCGGCGAGCGCGCCATCGCGCAGCGCGCGTCCGCGCAGTGCAGAAGGCCGTACGTGTGCCCGAGCTCGTGGACGGCTTCCTTCTGGAGGCGCAGCGCGATGCGCGCACCCTCGCCCGGAATGAGAGGGGTGTCGCCGAGGCGGGCCGTCGAGACGACGGCCGCACGGCCCGAGAGCTGGGCTTCGCCGAACACGAAGGTCAGGATCGGAATGAAGAGGTCGACGTCCGTCACGCCGAGGACGCGGTCCGCTCCCTCGTGCCGCTCCCGCAGCCACGCGAGAATTCGCGACGAGGAGTGCTGGCCCCGCCGCGCGTCGAAGGCGTCCTCGGGACTGTCCGGGGACCGGCTCAGGCGAACGGGGCGCTCGTACTCGCGCGCGACGCTCCGGTGCACGCCTTCGAGGAGCCCGGGGCCGGGGTCTTTCTGGCCGATCCAAAGGAGGAGGACCTCGCTCACAGGGCGGCGCCGGCGGGCGCCGCCGTCTCTCCGGCAAGCGGAAGCCGGACCGTCATCGTGGTCCCTTCGCCGACGCGGCTCTGCGCCTTCATGGAGCCGCCGTGCTTCTCGACGACGCCGTACACGACGGACAGGCCCAGCCCCGTCCCCATCTGCTTGGTCGTGAAGAAAGGATCGAAGATGCGCGACAGGTTCTCGGGTGCGATTCCCGTGCCCGTGTCCGCGAGCGCGATCTCGAGCGTACGGCCGTCGTCGACGATCTTCGACGTCACGGTCAGGCTCCCGCCGTCGGGCATCGCGTCGCACGCATTCAGGACGAGGTTCACGAAGACCTGCCGAAGCTGGCCGAAGTCGCCCTTCACGATCGCCGAGCCCTCGTCACGCTTCGTCACGACGACCTGCTGAAGCTGGAGCTTGTGCTGCGTGAGGGAGACGGCCTCGTCGAGCGCGGCCACGGCGTCGACGCGGTGGAGATCGATCGGCCGGGCCCGGGCGAAGTCGAGGAGGCTCCGCACGATGCGCGTGCAGCGCTCCGTCTCGCGCTGGATGAGCCCGAGGTTCCTCAGGCACGTCGCGCGCGCCGCGTCGTCGATCTCGCCCGCCTCGAGCGTGCGCGACATGAGGCGCGCGAACGTCAGGATCCCGGCGAGGGGGTTGTTGATCTCGTGGGCGATCGAGGCCGAGAGCGTCCCGAGCGACGCGAGCTTCTCGGACTGGACGAGCGCCTCCTGCGCCTGCTTGAGCGCGTTCGTACGGTCCTCCACCTGGCGCTCGAGGCCGTCCGCCGCCTCCTCGAGCCGCGCGCGCGCGTACCGCAGGTACGCGTTCATCTCGTTGAACGAACCCCCGAGCATTCCGAGCTCGTCACGCGAGCGGACGCTCAGGGGCGCGGGCGTGCCGCCGAGCGCGAGGTCCTTCGTCGCCGCGAGCATCTCGGACACGGGCCTCACGACCAGGAGCCGCACGATCGCCGAGACGAGGGCCGTCAGGAGGACGAGCGCGAGGACCGAGAGACCGACGATCCGCCACGTCGCGGCCGCGCGGCGGTCGTCCACCTCGCGCAGCGACAGCGCGACGTCGAGGAGGCCGAGGACGCGCTGATCCTTCGGGGACGCGTGGCAGCCTGCCGCGGCACACGTGGCCTCGTTGTAGATCGGCGTCACGAACGAGAGAACGCGGTGGTCGCCGACGGACGTGATCCGGCTCCGCGTCGCGGGATCAGGGTTCGTGACCGGAGCGCCGGAGCCGCCGTGGCAGGGCGCGCAGGCGCCCGCGCGCTTGTCCGCCAGGCGCCCGATCTCGGCGCGGTCGGTCGAATACACCGTCGCGCCCAGCTTGTTGAAGATCCGGACGCTCTCGATCGAGCTGTCCTTGCGCAGGCTCTCGTGCCCGACGATCTCGACGATCCGATACGCGTCCTCGCGCTGGTCCTTCAGCATGAAGTCGTGCGTCGCGCTCCGGACCGTCTCGGAGAGGATCGCGGCGCTTCCCTGCGCCCGCGCGACGAGCTCTTCGTGCTGGGCGCGGATCGTGAGGGCCGCGACGATTGCCACCGGCACAAGGATCGCCCCGGCCGCCGCGGCGGTGATCTTGAAGCCGAGGCGCCGGTGGAACGGAATCCGGGACAGAGTCATCCAAGGTCAATGTCGGGGGTCGGGCGGCGGCCCGTCCATCCCCCATTTGAACCATTCAGGGCCTATTTCGGAGCCTCGCCCTGCCCTGCGGGGCCGGAACCTGACCAGGAAAGGCGCGGCTCTCTCGGGGTCCGAGCCGCACGAGATCCATCTCGTCGCCGAACGGATTGAGGCGGATCGGGTGTCCGCAGCGGCGAGCCGCGCACAGCGCTCCGAGCCGGCGGGCGCGGCTCACGTACCAGCACGCTCCTGTTCCGGCCATCGCCTCGGGCTCGCGAACCGGAAACGAAGGGACCGGGACCCCGAAGGAAACCGGGCGAGCCACGGTCTCCACTACGATCGGGTGGGACACGACGCCGGGATCCAGGACGACGCAGGTCACCCCGGCGAGTCCGACGAGCCGGCCCGCCTCGGTCTCTGCGGCGCCAAAACGGGCTGCGACCGCGGCGTCGAACGGCCAACGGGTCAGCATCGGCACCCCGTCGAACGTTAGGACCGTCGCGACCACGAGCCCCGCGACAAGCGCTGGACGGACGCAGACGAGGCTCGCGATTCGAACCGACGCCGTGCGCAGGCTCGCCGCCGCCCAGACGAGGACGGCCGGGATCAGCGCACAGACGCGGAAGGAATTCGGCGCGCCGCCGGGGTCCGAGAGGATTCCCGCGAGGAGGGAGCCTCCCGAATAGACGAGGAGCACGCGCTCGGCCGCGGACGCCCCCCTTCGGAGCGCCGCGACCGCCGCGCACAGAGCTCCGAGGCCAAGGAGGAGCGGGATTCTGGCGCGCGACGTCGGGCCGTGTCGCACATTCGGATCCGCCGCGCCTGTGAAGAGGCTCGTGTAGCTCTGCGCGTTGTACGCGAGCCTCCCCGCGAGCCCCAGGGCTCCGGTTCCCGTCGGCGCCTCCACGTCACGCACCGCCTTCCGAAGGTGAACGTCGCGCAGGTGGCCGCCGATCCGCGACGGCTCGCTCACGAACCCCCACGCGAAGGGCGCGAGCGTGAGCGCGCCTGCGAGGGCCGCACCCGCGACGAGCCGCCGGCTTTCCGTGCCGGCTGCGGCGCGTTTGAGTCCCCAGAGCGCGAGGATCCCGACGGCCGCCCAGGCGCCCGGATGCGTGTGGAGCGCGAGGCCGAGACTCGCTCCGGCAAGGAGGCCCCACGCCGCGCGGCCCGTCCGGCGCCCGGCGAGGAGCGCCGCGACTCCGGTCGCGAGAAGCGGAAGCATCGCTGAACCCGTGAATCCCCAGCGTGCGACGTTCAGCGGCCACGCGGTGCAGGCCGCGAGCCACAGCGCGAGGACGCCGACCGCTGGCCCTCCCGCCTCGACGCCGAGCCACAGGATCGCCGGCAGGAGGAGCGTTCCGGGCACGGCCGCAACGGACAGGAGGCCCGCCGCTCCGCCCCCGAAAGTCACGACGGAGGCGTGGGCCGCCCGCGCGTAGAGGTTGGAAATCTGGTCGTTCTCCGCTCCCGGGAACGGCGTCGTCCCAATCCACGGTGCGCCGGCGGGGTCGCGCAGGACGCGCTCGAGCTCGGAAAACGTGTCGCTGAACTGGGCCGGCGGGATCAATGTTGGCCCCACCCACCGGAGGACCGTGCCGAAGACGAGGCCCGCCGCCGCCGAGACGGCGAGCGCCCTCGTCCAACCGCCGCGGGGCCCGGCAGCGCGCGCGCGTTCGACGGCGCGAAAGACCGCGACGACAAGCGCCGCGGCGAGCACGGCGAGAAGGAGATCCTTCGCCCAGAGGAGCGTCAGGAGCAGCCAGGTCTCGCGAGTCCACCACGTCAGGACTGCGAGGCGGTCCGACCGAACGAGGGCCACGAGCGCCTGGACGAAGACGAACAGAGCGAGGCCCGTTTCGAGCTTCGCTCCCTCGCGTCTCAGCTGCAGCCGCTCGTCGCTCCGCAATTCAGGCACTTGTAGCAGGCGCCGCTGCGCACCATCAGGCTCCCGCATTCGTGGCAGCTCGGGGCGTCCGCGCTGTTCTCGAACGCGAGCCGCGAGTTCGAGGAAGCCGGGACCGCGAAGCCGATCGCTCGCGGCTCGGCGTCCGACGACACGTCGGACTTGATGCCTGCGATCGCCTGGAACGCGGCCGCGATCGGGCCCGCGGCCGCCTCGGCGACGGGCGTGAGCGAGGACGACGCGCGGACGTCCGTCGGCTTCGCCGCGGGACCGGGCTCCTCGCGCGAGATGATCCCAACGCGCTCCTTCAGGTCGGCCGTCAGGAACTTCGACGCGAGCCAGCGGAAGATGTAGTCGACGAGGCTCTTCGCGATCGGGATCTCGGGATTCTTCGTGTAGCCCGCGGGCTCGAAGCGCATGTGGCTGAACTTCTCGACGAGGGCTTCGAGCGGCACGCCGTATTGCAGAGTCAGCGAGATTGCCGTCGCAAACGAATCCATGAGACCGGAGATCGTCGAGCCTTCCTTCGCCATGGTGAGAAAGATCTCGCCGGGCATCCCGTCCTCGTAGAGTCCGACGGTCACGTAGCCCTCGTGGCCCGCGACGGAGAACTTGTGCGTGATCGCGCGGCGCTCGTCCGGGAGCTTGTGTCGGCGGAGGCCCGGCGCCGTCGCGACGGGGGCGGGGACGCCGGAGGGGATCGTGTTGCCGCGCGCGTCGCGCGTGCCCTTCACGGAGTCGTCGTTCCTGGACGCCGACGTGTTGAGCGGCTGGGTGCGCTTGCAGCCGTCGCGGTAGATCGCGATCGCCTTGAGGCCGAGCTTCCAGCCCTGCATGTAGACGCCGGCGATCTCCTCGACGGTCGCGTCGTTCGGCATGTTGACGGTCTTGCTGATCGCGCCCGAGAGGAAGGGCTGCACGGCCGACATCATCCGGACGTGGCCCATCGGGGCGATCGAGCGCGTGCCGCCGAGCGCCTTGAACGCGCAGTCGAAGACCGGGAGATGCTCGCTCCTGAGGCCGGGGGCTCCCTCGATCGTGCCCTTCTCGTCGATGTACCGGACGATCGCGTGCATCTCGGCGTCCGAGTAGCCGAGGCGCGTGAGGGCGTGCGGAACCGTCTGGTTCACGATCTTGATCGTGCCGCCGCCGACGAGCTTCTTGTACTTCACGAGCGCGAGGTCCGGCTCGACCCCCGTCGTGTCGCAATCCATCATGAAACCGATCGTGCCGGTCGGCGCGAGGACGGTCGCCTGCGCGTTGCGGTAGCCGTGCTGGCGGCCCGACTCGAGCGTGAGATCCCACACGGCGCGCTGGGCTTCCCACAGGTCCTTCGGAACGCCCGGCTTCGAGACGGCGTAGGCCGCGTCGCGGTGCATCGAGATGACCTCGAGGAACGCGTCGCGGTTCGGCGGGTAGCCCGCGAACGTGCCCATCTCGGACGCGATCTTCGAGGACGTCAGGAACGCCTGCCCGTGCATGAGGCTCGTGACGGCGGCCGCGTAGTGGCGGCCCTCGTCGCTGTCGTACGGGAGACCGTTGTAGATGAGGAGCGCGCCGAGGTTCGCGTAGCCGAGTCCGATCGGCCGGAAGTCGTGCGAGTTCTTCTCGATCGCCGGCGTCGGGTAGGACGCCTCGGAGACGAGCATCTCCTGCGCCGCGAAGACGACGTCCACGGCGTGCTGGAATTTCTCGATCTCGAGGCCGCCGTCCTCGCGCGCGAACTTCATGAGGTTCAGCGAGGCGAGGTTGCAGGCGGAGTCGTCGATGAACATGTACTCCGAGCAGGGGTTCGACGCGTTGATCCGGTGCGTCGCCTTGCACGGGTTCCACGTGTTGATGAGCGTGTCGTACTGCATGCCAGGGTCGCCGCAGACCCAGGCCGATTCGGCCATCTTCGTCAGGAGACCCTTCGCGTCGAAGGTCCCCATCGGCTCGCCGGTCGTGACGGCCTTCGTCGTGTGCGTGCCGCCGGACTCCACCGCTTTCATGAACGCGTCCGTGACGCGCACGGAGTGGTTCGCGTTCTGGAACGCGATGTTGCTGTAGACCTCGCCGTTGAACGAGCCGTCCCAGCCGGCATCGATGAGGTCCCAGGCCTTCTTCTCTTCCTTCTCCTTGCAGAGGATGAACTCCTCGACGTCGGGGTGGTCGACGTTGAGGATGACCATCTTCGCGGCCCGGCGCGTCTTGCCGCCGGACTTGATCGCGCCCGCGAAGCTGTCGAAACCCTTCATGAAGGAGACGGGGCCCGACGCGATGCCGCCCGAGGAGAGCGACTCGGTCGAGGAACGGAGGTTGGAGAGGTTCGAGCCCGTGCCCGAGCCAAACTTGAAGAGCATGCCCTCGGTCTTGGCGAGGTCGAGGATCGAGGACATCGAATCGCCCACGGAGTTGATGAAGCACGCGGAGGCCTGCGGCTTCGGCTCGACGCCGACGTTGAACCACACGGGCGAGTTGAAGCTCGCCGCCTGGTTCACGAGGATGTGGGTGAGCTCGTCCGAGAAGGCGTCGCGGTCGGCGGCCGTGCGGAAGTAGCCGCCCTGGACGCCGAAGCCCGTGATCGTCTCGACGACCCGCCCGATGAGCTGCCGGACGGACCGCTCGCGCTGCGCGGTGCCCGGCTTCCCGGAGAAGTACTTCTGGGCGACGATGTTCGTCGCCGTCATCGACCACGCCTTCGGGACCTCGACGTCCTTCTGCTCGAAGAACACCTCGCCCTTCTCGTTCGTGATCGCGGCCGTCCGCAGCTCCCACTCGATCGCGTCGTAGGGGTGCGTCACGCCGTCCGTGTAGACGCGTCGGAACGTGAGTCCCCGGGCGCCCGACCGCGGGGCTGCGCCGTTCGCCTTCTCCGTCCTCGTTCCGGACTTCGTCTCGCGCGAATTCATGTTGCTCATGGACGGAAAAGCCTCCCTCTCACCTTCTCGAGACGTGAGTGGTCTGTCCTCTTTTTGCCGCCGCCCGGCGGCACCTCTGGCCCTTCGTCTGACCGGGGAAGACGACTTTTCGTGATCGCCGAGTCGTTGTCAGGTCTGTCGGACAAGGTAGTGCCGCTGAGATGTGATTTCAAGAGGAAAACGCAAGGGATAGTGCTTTTCTTCTGAGGGGCCACTAGATGGTGGGGTTTTCAACTGCCTGTGCGGAAGCCGCAACCCCTCTCGGGCGTTTGACTTCCGCGGGCATTCCCCGCCATATTCCACAGGCGGCGCGCGCGCCGATGGAGGTCCTTTCAATGTCCAGCGTCCCCGACACCGCCACGCAGGTCTCGTCCCCCTCGGTATTCGTCCTCAGCGTGACGGATCGCGCCGTCGCGAAGGTGAAGGAGTTCGCGTCGAAGATGCCGGACGCCGCCGGCAAGCCGCTGCGCGTCTTCATCCAGGGCGGCGGATGCTCCGGGTTCCAGTACGGCTTCACGTTCGACGCCAAGCGGCCGACGGACCACGTTCTCGCCGTGAAGGAGATCGAGGTCGTCGTCGACCCGGCGAGCGCGCTCAAGCTCCACGGCTCCACCGTGGACTTCGTCGAGGACATGCGGGGCGCGGGCTTCGCGGTCGAGAACCCGAACGCGACCTCGGGCTGCGGCTGCGGCAAGTCTTTCAGCTGACCCAGAACCGCTCCATCCTGAGGATCGTCTTCCTGACGGTCTTCATCGACCTTCTCGGCTTCGGGATCGTGATCCCGCTGCTGCCGCTCTACGCCGAAAGGTTCCATCCGTCGCCGCTCGTCTTTGGACTCCTCATGTCGAGCTTCTCGGCGATGCAGTTTCTCTTCGCGCCTCTCCTCGGCCGGCTCTCGGACCGCTACGGGCGCCGCCCCGTGATCCTGTTCTCGCTTGCGGGCACGGTCGCGGGCTACGTGCTCTTCGCGTTCGCGCACTCGCTGCCGCTCCTCTTCGCCTCGCGCCTCCTCGACGGCGCGACAGGCGGCAACATCGGGACGGCGCAGGCCGTCATCGCGGACTCGACGTCTCCCTCCGAGCGCGCGCGCGGCATGGGGATGATCGGGATGGCGTTCGCGCTCGGGTTCATCTTCGGCCCGGCGATCGGCGGCTTCGCCGTGCACCTCGGCGAGGCCGCGCCGGGGCTCTTCGCCGCGGGCCTCTCCCTGATCGCGTGCGTCTGGGCGTTCTTCAAGCTCCCCGAGACGCTTCCGGCGGGCCGCGTCGCGTCCACCGCGTCGCTCTTCTCGGCCGGCTCCCTCCTGAAGGCACTTCGTCGGCCCGAGATCGGCGCGCTCATGCTCCTCTCGTTCGTGACGACGACCGCGTTCGCGAACTTCGAGTCCACGTTCGCGCAGTTCCTCACGCTCCGACTCGGCACCGGCCCGGCGACGGTGGCGTGGTTCTTCGTCTTCGTCGGCGTCTGCTCGGCGATCGTGCAAGGCGGCCTCGTGCGCCGCCTCGCCCCGCGCTTCGGCGAGGCGCGCCTCGTCTTCGCGGGCTGCGTTCTCCTGATCGCGGGCTTCCTCCTCCTGCGGTTCGGGACGACCGTGCCGCGCCTCCTCGCCGCGATCGCCGTGATCGCGCTCGGGATCGGCGTCACGACGCCGTCGCTCTCGTCTCTCGTGAGCCGGCGGACGGCCGCGGACGAGCAGGGCGAGGTCCTCGGGGCCTACCAGTCGATGGCCTCGCTCGGGCGCGTCTTCGGGCCGTTCGCCGGCGAGAACCTCTACCTGCGCGTCGGCGCCGACGCACCCCACTGGGCCGCGGCCGCGCTGCAGGCCGGCGCACTCGTTCTTTCCGCGGCCGGCCTCATGAAGCAGAATGACGACGCGCAGAAGCGCGCGGAGGAATCGCCCCCATGACGCCGCAGGTCCCCACCCCTCACCAGCTCTCCCGCGACTGCCCGGCCATCCGGATTCCCTCCGGCGAGCCCGTCACGCTCAAGGCCGGCACCGACGTCTTCCTGACGCAGTCGCTCGGCGGGACGCTCACCGTGCAGGCGCCCGCGCTCGGCGGCCTGTTCCGCATCTCCGGCTCCGACGGAGACGCCCTCGGGATCACGCCCGGGGCGGGAGAAGACGCTCCGGCCGCCGCGGCGGGCCCGGTCAGCGAAGACGCGCTGTGGGAGCAGCTCAGGACCGTGTACGACCCCGAGATCCCGGTGAACATCGTGGACCTCGGCCTCGTCTACGACCTGCGCGTCCTGGACGCGGAGAAGGGCGGCGCGCGCGTCGAGGTCAAGATGACGCTCACGGCGCCGGGCTGCGGGATGGGCCCTGCGATCGCCTCGGACGCCCAGTCGCGCGTCGCGCGCGTGCCCGGCGTGAAGGAAGCGGCGGTCCAGCTCGTCTGGGATCCGCCCTGGAGCGCGGAGATGATGACGCCCGAGGGGAAGCGAATCCTCGGGATCGCCTGAGCTACTGGAGCGGGACGCGCCCCGCGAAGCCCTCGTCGTACCCGTGGAAGAACTCGAGGGACTGCTCGGGCCACTTCCAGCAGTAGTAGCCCGCGCCCGAGTCGAAGTCGACGAGCCACGGGCCCTTCACCTCGATCCCGAGAGCCTCGACCTCGTCGCGCCAGCCGTTCAGGATCCCTTCGATCGCGCTCTCCGTGCGGGCGCGTGCGGCCTCGGGATCGTCGTCCGACACGGCCGCGAGGCCGTCGAGCGCCTCGAGGGCGAGCCGCGTCCTCTCGCGCACCGCCGGAAGCAGCGCGCGCGCTTCGTCGAACGTGAAGGTCTTCCGGACGGGCTCGGTCACGGCCGAAGGATAGCGCGCCCGCGGCCTATGATCCCGCCGTGAATCCGCTCGCGAGCGACGCCCGCGCCGCCGACGCCGACGCCGTTGCCCTGCGCAGGACCATCCACGCGCGCCCCGAGACCGCCTTCGAAGAGGTCGAAACCGCACGCCTCGCGGCCGACCGGATGCGCGCGCGCGGTCTCGCGGTGCGCACCGGGCTCGGCAGGACCGGCGTCGCCGCCGTCCTCGACACGGGGCGGCCCGGACGGACGGTCCTCCTGCGCGCCGATCTCGACGCGCTGCCCGTCGCGGAGAAGACAGGCCTGCCGTTCGCGTCGACGAACGGCCGCATGCACGCCTGCGGGCACGACGGGCACGTGGCGGCCCTCGACGAGGCGGCCGACCTGCTGCTCTTCGATCCGCCCGCCGGCGGCCGCGTCGTCTTCGCGTTCCAGCCGGCCGAGGAGGGCGCGGGAGGAGCGGCCGCGATGATCGCCGACGGCGTCCTCGACGACCCGCGCCCCGACGCCGTCTTCGGCGTCCACCTCTGGACGTCGCTGGCGCTCGGCACGGCGGGCGTTGCGTCCGGCGCGATGATGGCCGCCGTCGACGAGTTCCGGATCGACGTCACGAGCCCCGGGGGGCACGCGGCCGCGCCGCACGAGACGCGCGACGCCGTCGTCGCGGCCGCGCAGGTCGTCACGGCCCTCCAGACGATCGTCGCGCGGCGCCTCTCGCCGCTCCAGCCCGCCGTCGTGTCCGTCACGTCCGTGCACGGCGGTTCCGCGTTCAACGTCCTCCCGGAGTCCGTGACGCTCACCGGGACCTGCCGCTCTTTCGACCGCGACGTGCGCGAACGGCTCGGGTCGCTCGTTCCGGAGATCGCGGCCCTCGCCGCCGCAGCCGCGGGCTGCGCTGCGAAAACCGTCTACGAGCGGCGCACGCCCGCGCTCGTGAACCACCCGGCCGAGGCCGAGCGCGCCCGGCGCGCCGCGGACGTTCTCCTCGGCGCGGGCCGCGCGACGCCCGAGTGCCGGACGATGGGCGGCGAGGACTTCTCGGAGTTCCTCCTGCGCGTCCCGGGCGCATTCGCGTTCGTCGGGGCGGCGCGGACGGACGGCCCGCGCGGAGCGCACCACGCGCCGGACTTCGACTTCGACGAACGGGCCCTTCCGCACGCGGCGCGCCTCCTCGCGGCGTACGCCCGCGACGTCCTTTCGGCCCGGCCCGCTTGATCCCCGCGCTCGCCCTCTACGGCATCGCCGTCCTCCTCGTCGGCGCTCTCTCCGCGCGCGCGGCCTCGCGCTCGACGGACGCGTTCCTCGTCGCGGACCGCCGGCTCGGCGCGTTCCGGGCCGGGGTCGCGCTCTCGTCGACGGTCATCGGCGGCTCCACGACGCTCGTCCTCGCGGCACTCGTGGCCGCGAAGGGCCTGCCCGCCCTCTGGCTCGACCTCGCGGGCGCGCTCGGGCTCCTCGCGCTCGGCGCCTTCCTCGCCCCGCGCGTGAGGGCCACCGGCGCGACGACGATCGCCGAGGTCATCGGCCTTACGTACGGCCCCGGCGTGAGGCGGATCGCCGCGGCGCTCGTCGTCTGCGCCGAGATCGTCTGGTTCGCGCTCCTCACGGAGGCGACGCAGACCGTGATCGTCGCGACGACGCCCTGGGACCCCGCGCGCGTCCTCGTCCTGACGGCCGCGCTCTTCGTCGCGTACACGGCCCTCGGCGGCCAGCGGGCCGTCGTCACGACGGATCTCCTGCAGTTCTCGCTCATGGTCGCCGGCCTCCTCGTGGTCGCATTCCCGCTCGCGCTGGCCGTGCTCGTGAAGACTCCGCCGCCCACGCGCCTCTTCACGTTCCCGACGGGCCCGGCGTTCTCGTGGGCCGACGCCCTCGCGCTCCTCGTCCTCGTCGGGCTTCCGCACGCGGTCGGGAGCGACGTCTGGGCGAAGGTGCTCTCGGCGCGGGACGAGCGGGCGGCGCGGCGCGCCGCGTTCGGGGCGGCGGCCGCCAAGCTCGCCTTCGGCCTCGCGACCTGCGCGATCGCGCTCGCGGGCGTCTCGCTCGGCGTCGGCGGGCCCCCGGCTCAGCTCTTCCCGCGTGCGGTGTTCGCGCTGGCCGGCCCCGCCCTCGCGCCGTTCCTCCTTGTCGCGCTCGTGGCGACGATGCAGTCCTCGGCGGACTCGGTGCTCCTGTCGGCCGCTGCGGCAACGGCCCACGACCTCGTCCCGCGCGCAGGGGTGCGCCTGGCGCGCGTTGCCGTCGTCGCGTACGGCGCGGCCGGCCTCGCCCTGGCGCTCGTCCTCCGCGACCTCGTCGAGACGTTCCGGCTCGGTTACACGCTCTTCGCGTCCGGGCTCATCCTCCCGACCCTCGCGGCGTTCGTGCCCGGCGTGCGCGTCGACCGCCGGTTCGCGGGCGCCGCCATGATTCTCGGCGGCGCGGCGGCGATGCTCGAGCGGTTCCTCCACGTCGCCGGCGTCGACCCGGTCCTCGCCGGGACCGGCGTCAACGGCGCCGTGCTGCTCCTCGGCCTCCGGCGGCGCTAAAGGCCAGCGACGCGCAGCGCCGCGGCGACGACCCCGCGGCGCTGCGCCTCGGGTGCCGGAGCGTCGGCGCCGTGGCCGCTGCGCGCCGCCACGAGTGCGCCGTCCATCAGGACGAGGACGAACTGTGCGGCCTCGTGGGGTGGAAGTGTTCCCTTCGACGCGACCTCCGCGATGACCCTCGCGAGGATCTTCGCCCGCGGGTCGTCCAGCGCCTCGTGCGCGCCGCCGCTGAACGACGGGCCAGCGAGGCGGTGGAGAAGGCTCAGCCGGGGGAGCGCGGGGCGCGTCCAGCCGAAGTTCCAGAGCGCTTCGACGACCCCGGTGAGGCGTTCGGCCGGCGAGCCGGCGCCCGTCGATTCAGGGATCTCGCCGGCGACCGCGGCCGCGAGGACCGCGCGGTACAGCCGCTCCTTGTTCCCGAAGTGATAGTGGAGCGTCGCGACGTTGACGCCGGCCCGGGACGCGACCTGACGGGTCGTCGCGCCGACAAATCCCGATGCGGCAAAGCTTTCCTCGGCGGCCCTCAGAATGTCGCGGCGCGTTTCGGCCGGGTCTCCATCGCGCGGGCGGCCAACGTTGCGCTTCTTCATGCCGTCCCTCCGACCGATCTTCGCCCCTGGATTCAAAAAAATCGAGGGATTGGTCCGTGATCCACGGCCCCCGGGCGTCCCGCCGAGCGCGTGTTAGCGTCGGTCGAGGTTGAGCGCGAAAAAGAACGTTCCGTTCCGGGTGCGCCCCGCCCGCGCGGGCGAGTGGCCGAAGACCTCCGCGGACGCCGCGCTTCTCGCGACGGACCCCGACGGAGCCCTCGTCGCGGCCGCGGAGGACGGGCGCGTCCTCGGCCGCGCGGCCGCAGCGGTGCGCGAGGACGCGCTCCTCCTCGCCCGTCTCGAGGTCGAGCCCGCTCACCGGGGCGCCGGCGTCGGGCGCGCCCTTCTCGAGGGCGTGCGCGCGTACGGCGCGGCGCGCCGGGCCCGAGCCCTCGAAGCGCTCGCCCCTTGCGGTCCCGAGGGCGTCGCCTTCCTCCTCCGCGCCGGGCTCTCGCTTCGCTCCCTCGTTCTCACGTTCGCGGGCGCGCCGCCGAAGAGCGCCGCCGGAGCGGGCGTACTCGAGCCCCTGGGCTTCGGAGCCGGGCTCTCGGGCTGGGTCGCGGACCTCGACCGCGAGACCCGCGGATTCGCGCGCGTTCCGGAGTGGGAGCGGGCCGTCGCGAAAGGCGAAGTTCTGACGCTCCGCCGCCGTGGGCGGCCGGAAGCCGTCGGCGCCCTCCGCCGCGCCGGGACCCGCGCGTGGATCGGGCCCGCCGCGGGCCGGAGTCCCGAGGCCGCCGCCCAGCTGTTCCTCGCGCTCGCGGCGCGGGCGGGCGCCTCGGGCGCCTCGCGTCTCGTCGTGCGCGTCCCCGCGGAGGCCGCGGCCCTCCTCGAGGCGGTGCGGCACATCCATCTCACAGCCGGAGAGGTGATCCCGCTCCTCACGCTCCGCCGCCGCGGCGACTTCCGCCGCCTCGCGGGAGCGCCCGGACCCGTCTTCTGAACGTGAGGCGACCCTGACGCGCGACACTCCCGGCAGAGGGGCCGCAACTTAGGCGGCCGCTTCCCGTCGAATCCGGGTCAAAATCCCCCTGAGAGGACTTCTCACATGCGCCTGCCCCCCCGCTTCGCCGTCGTCGCCGCCCTGTTTCCCTGCGCCGCGCTCCTGGCGGACACGCCCGCCACGACGCAGTGGGTCGTGACGTCGGCGAAAGCAACCGGCGGCGGCAATCAGTACGTGACGTCGCTCCGCATCGTGAATCCGAATGCCGCGCCCGCGCCCGTCGACCTCACGCTCTTTCCGGCGAGCGACGGTTCGGGCGACAACGGCACGAACCCCGCGAAGGTCAGCGTCAGCGTTCCCGCCAACTCGACGCTCGCCGTCGACGACGTCCTCGGAACGAAATTCGGGACGACCGGCGCCGGCGGCCTGCGCGTCGACTCCACGGGCGTCACGCCGCAGGCCGTCTGGGTGCTCTCACAGACGCTCGTCGTAAATGCGGTGAGCTCGACGGGCGTCCCGGGCACGAACGGGTTCGCAATCCCCGCGCAGAACACGGACCAGCTCGTCGCCCTCGGCGAGACGGCGTACGTCCCGTACATCTCGTCCTCGAACAGCGGGTCGAGCGGCTACCGGACGAACCTCTTCCTGCTCTCGGCGAACGGCAAGGACTCGACCGTCGTGACGGTCACGCTCCTCAAAGGCGACGGGACCGTCCTCGGGACGCGCGACGTCACGCTGGCCCGGTACGCCCAGACGCAGATCAACGGCATCGCCGGCCAGTTCGGCTACACGGCCAACGACACGAACCTCACGGCCACCGTGAAGGTCAAAAGCGGCGGACCCGTCGCGACCGGCGCCTCGGTCATCGACAACGCGATCGCGTCCATCAGCTACTCGCCCCCGATGAAGGTCGCCCGCGCGAACAACGGCGCGTATGGCCTCCTCCTGAACGACGGCGGATTCGGGTTCTCCGGACGCCTCGACATCCTCAGCGGGAACGGCGACTACATGACGATGGCCGTCGTCGTCCCGAACTGTGCGGGCGCCAACTACGTCTTCTACTTCCAGGCGTTCGGGGACTCCGCCGGCACGGGCAAGAACACGAGCTTCGTCGCCCAGAGCGACGGGTCGATCTCCTTCTCGGGCGCCCAGGCCGACGGATCGTTCAGCGGGACGGTATTCCCGAAGTACGACGGGACCGTCTACGGCAACCTCAACTACACGCGGGCCACGGGCTCGAACGGCGCGCCCTGCCCGGGCGTGAGTCTCCTTTCGCCCTACACGTTCACCGGGTCCAAGGCGTTCTCGATCGTTCCGTGATGCGTTCCTCTCTCCGCGCCGTCCTCGCCGCCGCGGCGATCGCCACCCTCTCCGCCGCGCCGGTGCGCGCGGCCGATCTCTACGGCAAGCCCCTGCGCGGGCTGACGGCCGTGAGCGGCGCGGCGGTCGTCGCGGCGCCCGAGAAGTACGCCGCGAAGGCCGTGCGCGTCGAGGGGAAGAACGAAGGCCCCGCGGGCCGGCCCGCGCTCCGGGAGGGCGACGCGATCCTCCCGATCGTGACGGACGGCTCGTACGACCTGCCCGATGGCTTCGCTGGCGGAACGCTCGCCGCCGAGGGCAAGGCCGAGACCCGCAAAGGCGGTGCCGTGTTCGTGGCTTCAGGCCTCGAAGTCCGGCGATAGACTCGAACGAGTGAAGAAGCTCGCACTCTGCGCCGCCGCGGCCCTCCTCGTCCTCTCGTCCGCCTGCCGCCGAGTCGAGGAGACGCGCTCCCTCAACTTCGACCCCGAGACGACGGCGGGCGCCCTCGGCGCCGGCTGGGACAGTTTCGAGAGGACGCAGACGGGCGACACGTTCGTCTGGGCCCACGGCAAGGAGGCGCGCGTCCTCGTCCAGAGCCGCGCCGACGGTGACCGTCTCGTGCGTTTCCGCTGCTGGCCCTTCGGGTTCCCCGGCGGCCCCGGACAGACGGTCACCCTTTACGTGAACGACCGAAAGATCGGCGCCGTGACGCTCGGCGGCGAGGCGCGCGTCTACACGATCCCGACCCCGAAGGCCGCGTGGAAGCGCGGCGTGAACGAGCTGAAGTTCGCCTTCGCCTATGCCGAGTCCCCGAAGGACCGTGTCCCCGGCGCCACCGACGAACGCACGCTCGCGGCCGGCTTCGACTGGCTCGAGATCCTTCCGCTCGTCGCCACCAAGAAATAGGCCGCGCTCAGCGGAGCTCTTCCGAAGGGACGTCCGCGTAGGCTCCGCGCAGGGCGTCGAATGCCCTCCGCAGCGCGGCGCCGGCGGCGGAGGGGAGCTCCCGGAAGACGTACGTTTCGGTCTTCGTCGAGACGCGCCACTCCGTGCACGGCGCGGCCGCTCCGCCGCGGCAAACGAGGGCGTGCCCCGTGATGCGCCGGGCGGGCAGGACGAGGTTCTTCCCGGGGTTCGCGCGGTCCGTCCAGCGCACGAGGTCGTCTCGGAGCTCGAGGGCGCCGGGGTCCCAGCGACTCCGGAAGAGGACGAAACCGGGGTTCCGCCGCGCGAGCCCCTCCCAACGAAACGGGGAGGAGGCGTCCTGGGCCGCCGCCAGCGACGCAAGGAGGACGAGCGCCGCAAGCGGCTTCAGGCCCATCGGGGAATTGTAGTGTCCACGTTTCCCGTTATGCTGGACAAGATGAAGCTCGCCCTCCCGGTCCTCGGCCTTCTCGCTGTCGCGGCGGGCCGCGCCGCGGCCCAGCAGCCGGACCCGCTGACGACGCGTCTGAAGACCTTCACGGACACCCCCATCGCGACCTTTCAGGGCGCCGAATGCGTTTCGATCGCCGCACCCAAGGACATCGTCTGGCGCCTCCTCGTCGGGCACGAGACGATCAGCACCTGGCTCCTCGCCGGCGTGTCCGGCGTCGTGCCGCGCCGCGCGTACTACGCCAAGGGCCCCACGGCGTCCAAGGGCGACGTCCTCTCGATCGAGGCGACGACGATCGAGGGGCCGCGGCGGATCGACCTGACCGTCATCGCGCTGCAGCCCGGAGAGGTGCTGGCGTTCCTCATGAAGAGCGACGACGCGGACCTCCTCGACTCGAAGGTCGAGCGGCTCACACTGTCGTTCTTCGTCGACGCCCGGCCCGACGGGACGACGGACCTCACGTTGGCCTCTCACTACGACTCGGATTCGCCGATCTCGGCGCTCCTGTCGCCCGGGAGCGTGCGGACGCGCCGCACCCGGCGGCTCTCCGCGCTCCACATGTTCAAGGCGATCGCCGAGGAGGCCGCGCGCCTCCCGTATCCGCCGCTCCACGACGTCCCGACGTCGCCGCAGCCCACGTCGACGACCCGCAAGCAGAAATAGATCTACAGAATCACGCCCTTGATCGGGACCTTGACCTCGGCGCGAGCCTTGTCGGTCGTCTTGATCGTGAGGTCGCCCTCGAAGACGCCCTTCTTGATCTTCTGGTCGACCGTCAGGACGACTTGCACGCGCGACTTGTCGACGGGCACGATCTCGGCCGTGACGCCGGGGATGTTCGTCTCTGCCTTCGTGACCGAGAAGTTCGCGACGGCCGCGTTGTTGTTCACGAGCATGACGTTCCGCTTCTGGGGATCACCCTTCGGGTCGAAGTTCCCGAAGTTGATCGAGAGCGGCGTCACGGACACCGCGGGCTTGATGAAGCCGGTGACCTGAAGCTCGATCTCCGGCTGCCGCTTGACGCCCGTCGCGACCTTCACGGCGCCGCCGAGCAGGCCCTCGGGCGCGTCGGGAGCCGTCGAGACCGTGACCTTCCACTGGTTCGGGCCGCGATCCTTGACGAGCTCCTTCTCGGGCACGGGCGTGAGCGCGACGCGCAGGAACGAGTTCGGGGCTTCGGCCTTGGTGGGCTTGAAGTCCGGCTCGTCCGACACGAGAATCACGTCCGCGGACGCGGCCTCGCCGGAGAGAGCCGTGATACGGAAGAAACCGTAGGGCAGCGCGTCGACGAACGGCTTCACGACGGCCGTCAGGAAGAGGGTCTTCTGCGGCACGGTCGGATCGTCCGTGACGAGGAGCGCCGTCTTCGAGATCGGGCCCGAGAAGGCCTTCGTGTCGACCGTGAGGGTGACTTTTCCCTCACCGCCGGGCTTGATGACCCTGTCGAACTCGGGGACGGTGCAGCCGCAGGACGGCTTGACGTCCGTGATGTGCAGGTCGGCGGTGCCCGTGTTCTTGAGGATGAACACGTGCTTGATCGGCTCGCCCTTGGCGACCTGGCCGACGTCCTTCTTGTCCTCGACGACCACGAGCTTCGGGCCGGCGGCTTCCGCGGCCTTCGCCTGGGCGACGAGCGGGGCCGGCAGGACCAGAACGAGCAGCGCGGCCGCCGCGAGCGCGGAGACGAGTCTGGGATAGCGGGGGGGAATCATGTCCGGAGCCTCCTTCGGGAACGGGTCCGGCGACACCGGAACCCCTGAAAAACTCGGAATTCGAGTCTTGCGAGTATACGTGGCGCCGCCGGCGACCCGGCGACACGCCAGCGAGGCGCCGTTTGACGGCACCCCCCCTCTCTTGCAAACTGCGCGCCCGGTGTCGGAAGCCCCTCGCACGTTCCATCTCGTCGCAATCGGTGGAACCGCGATGACTCCCCTGGCCGCACTTCTCCTCGCCCGCGGCGAGCGGGTAACGGGTTCGGACGGTCCCCTGTACCCGCCGATGTCGGACCGCCTCGCGGCCCTCGGCATCGGAGTCCTCCCCGGCTGGGCCGCGGAAAACGTCGGCCCGGACGTCACCGAGGTCGTCGCGGGCAACCTCGCCCGCAAGGACAACCCCGAGATCCTCGCGGCCCTCCGCCGCGGCCTTCGCGTGCGGTCGATGCCCGAGACGCTGCACGACGAGATCCTCGAGGGACGGCACCCCGTCGTCGTCGCGGGCACGCACGGCAAGACGACGACGACCGCGCTCCTCGCCTGGCTCCTCGCCGCGGCGGGCCGCGACCCCGGCTACCTCGTCGGCGGAGAGCCCGCGAACTTCCCGGGCCCGGCGGCGCTGGGCGGGGGGGCGCCGTTCGTCGTCGAGGGCGACGAGTACTCGACGTCCTACGCCGACAAGGGGCCCAAGTTCCTCCACTACGCGCCGCGGACGTTCGTCCTGACGTCGGTCGAGTTCGACCACGCGGACCTCTACCCGGACCTCGCCGCCGTGAAGACGGCCTTCCGCGCGGGCGCCGCGCTCGCGCCCGAGGACGGGACGCTCGTCGCGAACGCCGACGATCCGAACGTCCTCGACGTGATCGCCTCCGCCCGCGCACACGTCCTTCTCTACGGTGTCGCGCCCCGGCCTGCGGGCACGCCCGACGTGGACCTCCTCGCCACGGAGATCGCGGAAGGCGCCGAGGGAACGCGCTTCACGGTCCACCGGTCCGGCAAGGAGCCCTACAGCGTCCTGTCGCCGCTCGCCGGGCGGCACAACGTGTCGAACGTGCTCGCGGCCTTCGGAGCCGCCATCGGCTTCGGCCTCAATCCCGCCCAGCTGACGGGCGGCCTCGCCTCCTTCCGGGGGGTGATGCGCCGCCTGGAGGTCGTCGGGACCGAAGCGGGCGTCACGGTCGTCGACGACTTCGCGCACCACCCGACCGCGGTCGCCTCGACGATCGCGGGCGCCAAGCGCCGCTTCCCGGGCCGCCGCGTCTGGGCCGCGTTCGAGCCGCGCTCGATGACGGCGGGACGCGCCGACTTTTTCGAGCCGTACGCCGCGGCGCTCGCCGGCGCAGACGGCGTCGCCCTCGCCGCGCCGTTCCACGCCGCCCGCCTCGCCCAGCCGGGCGGACCGGGCTCTCTCGACGCAGCCGCGCTCGTCGCCCGGCTCCGGTCGTCGGGCCTCCCGGCGCTCACGGCCGGGAACCCGGAGCAGCTCCTCGCGGCGCTCGTCCCCGAGCTGCGCGCCGGAGACGTCGTCCTCGCGATGTCCTCCGGCTCGTTCGACGGCTTTCCCCGGAAGCTCCTCGAGCGGCTGAAGGCGCTCTAGCTTTCCGCGGCGACGGACGCGGCGAGCGTCCCGACGCCCGAGATGCGGACTTCGACGCTCTGTCCCGCCGCGAGCGGACCGACGCCTTCGGGCGTGCCCGTGAGGATCACGTCGCCAGGCTCGAGCGTCATCGCGGCCGTGATCCAGGCGACGAGCGTCCCGACGTCGAAGATGAAGTCCGACGTCTTCCCGCTCTGCCGGAGGGCGCCGTCCACGAACGTCTCGAGCGCGAGGTTCGTCGGGTCGACGTCCGTCTCGAGCGCCGGCCCGAGCGGGCAGAAGGTGTCGAAGCCCTTCGCGCGCCACCACTGGCCGTCCGTCTTCTGGAGGTCGCGCGCCGTGACGTCGAGCGCGCACGTCACGCCGAAGACGACGTCCCTCCACGCGTCCGCCGGGACGCGCCGCGCGCGTCTTCCGATCACGAGCGCGAGCTCCCCTTCGTAGTCCACCCGCGCGCTCTCCTTCGGGAGCCGGATCGTGCCGCCGTGCGCGATCACGGACGACGGCGGCTTGAAAAAGACAAGCGGCTCTTTGGGGACCTCGTTGCCGAGCTCGGCGGCGTGCGCCCGGTAGTTCCGGCCGATGCAAAGGATCTTGGTCGGCGCGGCGGGCGGCAGGAGCGCCGCGCTCCGCCGGTCGACGGAGGCCCCCGTGCGCCGCGGTCCGCCCGGCACCCACGGAGGCGCCGCGAGCGGCGCGATCGTGTCCCCCTCGACGAGCCCCCACGCGGAGCCGCCGTCCTTCTCGAAACGCACGAACCTCATGTCGCCTCCCACTCCTCCGGAGTCAGCGTCCCTTCGAACACGACGCGGGCGTCGCCGGCGAGCGTCACGTCCCGCGCGACCTCGCCCGCGAAGCGGAAATCCACGACGAGCGTCTCGCCCGAACGCGTCTCGAGCGCGACGGGCGCGCGCGCGAGCCCGAGCGCGCACGCGGTCACCGCCGTCGCGACGACGCCCGATCCGCACGCGAGCGTCTCGGCCTCGACCCCCCGCTCCCACGTCCTCACGAGGAGGCGCGAAGGCGCGACGACCCGCGCGACGTTCGCGTTCGCACCCTCGCGCATCTCCGGGTGGCGCCGGAGCGCGGGTCCGAAGCGCGAGAGGTCGAGCGCCGCCAGGTCGACGCCCTCCGCGGCGAAGGCGACGACGTGCGGAACGCCCACCGCAACGGCGAAGGCGTCCCGCGCGAGCGTTCCCGTCGGGTCGAGCGAGGACACCGTCCGGCCCGCGGCGACGGGCTCGGGAAGGGAGAGCGTGACCCGCCTCTTCTCGACGTGCGCCTCGACGTCGCCCCAGCCCGTCTTCACGACGAGGCGCTCCGCCGCCATTCCTCGGAGGACCGCGAAGCGCGCGGCGCAACGCGTCCCGTTGCCGCAGAAGCGGCCCACGGATCCGTCGGCGTTGCGGTAGTCGACGATGACGCGGCCGGGGCCGTCGGGGTGCACGAAGAGGACGCCGTCGGCTCCGACGCCCGTCCCGCGGCGGCAGAGGCGCCGGATCGCGATGATCTCCGCCGCACCCACCGTCACGGGCTCGCCCCAGACGAGGAAGTCGTTTCCGGCGCCGCTCATCTTCGTGAAGCACGGCGGGAGCGTCCCGAACGGCGCGGCCGCGGCCGTCACTTCGCCGTCCCCATCGGGCTCTCGTTTCCCGACTTGTCGACCGCCGTCACGGCGTACGCGCGGCCCGCGGCCCCGGCGTCGAACCAGAGCGGGTCCTTCAGGCCGTCCGCGAGCCGCGTCCGGGACTCCCCGTCGACCCGGTACACCCGGTAGAAGGCGAGGTCCGGGGCGAGCGACGGGTTCCAGACGAGGCGCGTACCCCCCGTCTCGGCCAGGACGAGGAGCCCCTCGGGCGCGGGCGGCGCGAAGACGTCTTTCGTGGAGACCGCGACGGGATCCGCGGCCGGGCCGAGGACGAGCGGGACTTCGGCGACGGGCGCCGCCCGGATCGTGTACACGTAGGCGCGGTCCGGCCGCACCGTCGCGTCCACGTACGTCGTCGCGCCGAGCGCGACGCCGAGCGGCTTGTCGTCGAACTCCTCTTCGGACACGTCGCGCCGGTAGACGGCGTAGCCCGCGACGACCGCGGGCACCGCGCCGTCGAGCATCGCGGTCGGCGGCCACCAGTCGAGGCAGACGCGGTTCTCCTCGACGATCGGGACGACGCGCAGCGGGCGGTCGGGCGGCACCCGCGGGACGATCGACGTGATCGGCGAAAGCTCGGAGACCCGTTTCTTGTCTCGGGTCGCCGTGACGGCGTACCGGAGGAGGACGCGCCCGAGGCGCTTTTCGCGGTAGAGGGGGATCAGCGGGTCGCGGACGACGAGGTCGGCGCCCACCGTCGCCACGTCGAGATCCCGCGGGGCGAGCTCGGCGATCGTCTCGGCGCGCGCCCGGTAGAGCTTCTCGTCGCGCTCGCGCGCCGCCGCGTCGGGCGGCGGCGGCGGGGTCTGCTGGCCCTCGCGGATGCTCTGGACCTCGCGCAGGACGGTGACCTTCGTGAGGTTCGTGAGCATCGATCCGGAGTTCGTGACGGTGGGGTACGGAAAGCGCAGGACGACGTCGGAGCCTTCCTGGTTGATCCGGACCGGTTCCACGCGCGCCGGCAGGACGAGAAGCGGCGCCTCGGGCGGGAGCTTCCTTCCGCAGCCGGGGAGAAGCGCGAGGGCGAGGAGCGCGAGCGGCCGCTTCACAGCACGAAGCGCGACAGGTCGCGGTCGCGGACGAGGCCCGCGAGGGCGCGGTCGACGTACGCCTTGTCGACGACGACCCGCGCGCCGGCGGCGTCGGGGCCCGCGAAGGAGATCTCCTCGAGGACGGTTTCGAGGATCGTGTGGAGGCGGCGCGCGCCGATGTTCTCGAGGTTCCGGTTCACCTCGGCGGCGGCCCGCGCGATCTCCCGGAGGCCGTCGTCCGCGAACTCGAGCGAGATCCCGTCCGCGCCCAGAAGCGCGGCGGACTGCTTCGGGAGCGCGTGCTCGGGCTCCGTCAGGATCCGGAGGAAGTCGTCCTCGGTGAGCGCGTCGAGGGAGACGCGGATCGGAAAGCGCCCCTGGAGCTCCGGGATGAGGTCCGACGGCTTCGCGACGTGAAACGCGCCCGCCGCGACGAACAGGACGTGGTCCGTGCGGATCATCCCGTGCTTCGTCTTGACGGTCGTCCCTTCGACGAGCGGCAGGAGGTCCCGCTGGACGCCCTCGCGAGAGACGTCCGGCCCGCCCCGCGCCCCTTCGCGTCCGGCGATCTTGTCGATCTCGTCGAGAAAGACGATCCCCGTCTCCTCGGCCCTGCGGATCGCCTCCTGCGGGAGCGTGGCCTCGTCGGTGAGCGCGTCGGCCTCGCGCTCGAGGAGGAGCGGCCGCGCCTCGGACACGGGCAGGCGGACCTTCTTTTTCTTCGGCCCTCCGAAGAGGCCCGGCAGCATGCCCGGGATGTCGATGCCCATCTCCTCCATGCCCTGCGGGCCCATGACGGAGATCTGGGGCCGCTGGTCGTCCGTGATCTCGAGCTCGACCTCCCGCGCTTCGTGCTTGCCCTCGTGGAGATCGCGCCGGATCCGCTCGCGCCCGTCCGCGACGACGGATCTGCCGGACGCCTCCGTCGCGAGGGCGGCCGTCAGCAGGTCGACGAGACGCTCCTCAGCCGCCGCCGCGGCGCGGTCCGCGACGCGCGCGCGGCGCTCCTCCTTCACGAGCCGGATCGCGGCGTCCACGAGGTCGCGCGCGATCGAGTCGACGTCCCGCCCGACGTAGCCGACCTCCGTGAACTTCGACGCCTCGACCTTCACGAACGGGGCGTCCACGAGGCGCGCGAGCCGCCGCGCGATCTCCGTCTTGCCGACCCCCGTCGGCCCGATCATGAGGATGTTCTTCGGCGTCGTGTCGCGCGCGAGCTCGGCCGGGAGGCGTTGCCGGCGCCAGCGATCGCGGAGCGCAATCGCGACCGCGCGCTTGGCCTTCGCCTGTCCGACGACGTGACGGTCCAGCTCGGCCACGATCTTGCGCGGCGAGAGGTCCCGGAGGTTGATGGGCGTCACGGCAGCGTCTCGACCTTGATCGTGTCGTTCGTGTAGATGTCGATCGTGGCGGCGATCGCGAGCGACTCCTTCACGATCGCGGCCGCGTCGAGGGAGGAGTGCCGGAGCAGCGCCTTGGCGGCGGCCGCGGCGTAGGGCCCGCCGGACCCGACGGCGAGGACGCCTTCGTCCGGCGCGATCACGTCGCCCGTGCCGGAGAGGAGGAGAGAGGTCTTCGCGTCCGCCACGACGAGGAGGGCCTCGAGCTGGCGGAGCGTCTTCTCCGTGCGCCAGTCCGTCGCGAGCTCGACCGCCGCGCGCTCGAGCTGGCCGTGAAACTCCTCGAGCTTCTTCTCGAAGCGCGTGAAGAGAGTCACGGCGTCGGCCGTGGACCTCGCGAACCCCGCGAGGATCTTCCCGTCGAGGAGGCGCCGGACCTTGGACGCCCCGTGCTTCACGACGGTCGTCCCCATCGTGACCTGCCCGTCGCCGCCGAGGGCGACCGAGGTCCCACGCCTCACGCAGAGGATGGTCGTGTGGTGAAAGAGGGGCTGCGCCACGCGGAGAGTCTAGCGCCGGGGGGCGGTCAGTCCCGCTCCTCCGCCTTCGGGTGGCTCTTGCGGTACACCGCGAGGAGCCGCTCGGCGTCGAGGTGCGTGTACTTCTGCGTGGTCGAGAGCGACGCGTGGCCGAGGAGCTCCTGGATCACGCGCAGGTCCGCGCCCGCCGCGAGGAGGTGCGTCGCAAAGGAATGGCGAAGCGCGTGCGGCGACGCGTGGCGCTGGACCCCCGCCCCGAGCATCGCGCGGTCGAGGATGCGCCGCACGCTGCGGTCGGTCAGGCGCCCCGCGTGCGCGTTCAGGAAGAGGAACGCGGCGTCCTTCGCGGCCGGCCGCAAGTCTGCGCGCGCTTTCAGCCACGTCTTGACCGCGTCGGCCGCCGAGCGGCCGAACGGGACGATCCGCTCCTTGCGCCCCTTGCCGACGGTCCGCACCTGCCGGGCGGAGAGGTCGACGTCTTCGAGCTTCAGTCCGACGAGCTCAGAGACCCGGAGGCCGGTCGCGTAGAGGAGCTCGAGGAGCGCGCGGTCGCGCGAGCCGAGGGCGCCCTCCCGGCCCTTCGCCTCGACGACGGCTCCCACTTCCGTCACGGACAGCGTCCGCGGGAGCGCGTGCTCCCGGCGCGGCGTCGCGATCGCTTTGGCGGGGTTCGCCTCGACCCGGCCCTCGCGCTTCAGGAACGCGAAGAAGGTCCGGAGCGCGGAGAGCTGCCGGCCCATCGAGACCTTCGCGAGGCCCTCGGCCCGGAGGTGGGCGAGGAAGGACCTCACGGCGAGGGCGTCCACGTCCGCGGCGGAGATCTTCTCGAGGGGCCTGTTCCAGAAGACGGACGAGAGGAACGCGGCGAACCGCGCGAGATCCGTCCCGTAGGCCGCCCGCGTGTGCCGCGAGACGCCGCGCTCGTCCGCGAGGTGGCGGTCGAACGCGGCGAGCTCGT
Source organism: Thermoanaerobaculia bacterium (assembly GCA_038319835.1). Classification (GTDB taxonomy): domain Bacteria; phylum Acidobacteriota; class Thermoanaerobaculia; order UBA5066; family UBA5066; genus Fen-183. The sequence goes on from JBBQDQ010000002.1 coordinate 34,195, forward strand.
CCGCGAAGCGGTCGCGCACTACTTCTTCGCGAGCGTCCGCACCTCGGCGACGAGCGCCTTGATCTCGTCGGCCGAGAGCTTCTTCTCGAACGCGGGCATCTTGTCGTGCCCCTTCGTGACGGACCGGACCAGCCGCGCGTCGTCGACCTTGTCCTGCCAGCGCGCGTTCGTGAGGTCGCGGGCGCCCTTCTTCTTGCCTTCCTCGGTCTGGCCCCTGCCGTCGTCGCCGTGGCAGACGGAGCAGTACGTCTGAAAGCTCTCGGAGCGCGCGTCGGCGGCGGCGGCCGGCGCGGCGGCGAGGAGTGCGGCGGTCAGGGCGGCGGCGGCGTTCTTCTTCACGGGTCTTCCTCCAAGGACGATTCTAGGAGCCGCCGCCACCGGGGACCGTGACGGACGGCACGGGAAGCGCCTCAGCCTTCCAGCGTGCGACCTCCTCGAGGGCCCGGCGGGCGATCTCGGCGCGCCTCCCGGCCCGGTCCTTCGACGGCGGGACGTCGGCGTCCTCGATGAGGCCGAACGTCACGTTCATCGGGGTGAAGTCCCCGTCCCGGGGCGTCGAGACGTGCCTGGCGAGCGAGCCGAGCGCCGTCGAGAAGGCGAGCGGCGCGGGCTCCCTCCCCTCGACGAGCTGCGCGAGCGTGGTGCCGACCATGAGCCCGGTGGCGGCCGACTCGAGGTAGCCCTCGACGCCCGTGAGCTGCCCCGCGAAGAAAACGCGCGGGTCCTTCCGCCAGCGGAAGAAGCGGTCGAGATGCGCCGGTCCGTTCACGTACGTGTTGCGGTGGAGCATCCCGTATCTCACGAACTCGGCGTTCTCGAGGCCCGGCAGCATCCGGAAGATCCGCTTCTGCTCCCCGACCTTGAGCTTCGTCTGGAAGCCGACGAGGTTGAAGTGCGTCCGGGCGAGGTCGTCCTGCCGGAGCTGGACGACGGCGTACGGCTCGCGGCCCGTCCGCGGGTCGGGCAGGCCGAACGGCTTCATCGGCCCGTGGCGGAGCGTCTCGACTCCCCGCTCAGCCATCGCCTCGGCGGGGAGGCAGCCCTCGAAATAGACGGCCTTCTCGAAGTCGTGGAAGGGAACCTTCTCGCCCGCGAGGAGCTCCGCGACGAACGCCTCGTACTCGCTCCGCGAGAGCGGAACGTTCAGGTAGTCGTCTCCGCCACCCTTGCCGTAGCGCGAGAGCGCGTAGAGCTTTTCCATGTCGAGAGACGCGGCCTCCACGATGGGCGCCATCGCGTCGTAGAAGTAGAGGTACTTCTCGCCGAGCAGCGAGAGCAGCGCCTCCTCGAGCGCGGAGGACGTGAGCGGGCCCGTCGCGACGACGACCCACCCGTCGCCGGGATCGGGCAGCACCTCGGCTTCCGCCCTCACGAGCGTGAGGAGCGGCTCTCTCGCGAGGCGGCGCGTGACCGCGTCCGCGAAGATCGTCCGGTCCACGGCGAGGGCGTCTCCGGCCGGAACCGCCGCCTTGCGGGCCTCCTCGAGGATCAGCGAGCCGACGCTCTCCATCTCGCGCTTCAGGAGCCCGACCGCGTTCGCGGGGTTGTCGGACCGGAACGAGTTCGAGCAGACCATCTCGGCGAGGCGGTCCGTCGCGTGGGCATCCGTCGTCCGCACCGGCCGCATCTCGACGAGCGTGACGGGATGCCCGCGGCGGAGCAGCTGGTGCGCGCACTCGACACCGGCGAAGCCGCCGCCGAGAATCGTGACACGGGGAGCCGTTTTCATACTCGGATTCTACGGAAGGGCTCGGCGTGAGCCGCGATGCCGATTTTCTTCGCATTGAGAAGAAAGCAGCACGAGGAGGCCCCATGAGAACCGTCGCAAGGATCCTGCTAATCCTGGCTGCCCTCCCCGGGAGTCTTCTCGCCCTGGAGCCTTCCGGCGACGGGCGCGTCCCCGCGGGAACGGTCCCCCGGAGGGTCGCCGAGGCGAGCGACCTGGGTCCCGCCGATCGCGACCTGCCGTTCTCCCGCGTCGTCCTTCTCCTGGCGCCTCGCGACTCCGCCGCGCTCGAGACGTTCCTCGCCAGCCAGCAGGACCCGGCGAGTCCGGCCTTCCATTGCTGGCTCACCCCCGAGGAGTTCGGAGAGCGATTCGGGGCGCGGGCGGCGGACATTCAGCTCGTCTCGGCGTGGCTCTCCAACCAGGGGCTCACGGTCCTCGGTCCGACGTCTGGCCGGACGGCTCTCCTCTTCTCGGGGCGCCTCGCCGAAGTGGAACGCGCTTTCGACACCACGTTCCGGAATCTCGTGTGGAACGGCGAGCCCCATATCTCGAACGTCACGGTGCCGACGATCCCGCGAGAGCTATCCCACGTGGTCCGCGGCGTGGTCGCGCTCGACGACTTCCGGCGGGCCCGAGCACGCGCGCGGAAACCGCAGGACACCAGCAGCAACGGCGTTCATACACTCGCGCCCGCAGACTTCGCGACGATCTACGGCGTCGATGCCCTCTACGCGGCGGGCCTCGACGGGCGCGGGACCACGATCGTCGTCCCGGGAAGCTCGCAGATCAACCTGGACGACGTGCGCACCTTCCGCAAGGTCTACGGGCTGCCGGCGGCCGATCCCGAGATCGTCGTCGCCGGGAAGGATCCGGGGCTGACGGACGAAGAGTCCGAGGGGGATCTCGACGTTCAGTGGTCCGGGGCCGTCGCACCTGCGGCCTCGATCGTTTACGTCGTCTCGGAGGGGGTGTTGCCGGCGCTCAACCCCGACCTCGCCGCGCTCACGGCGGTCGACCGCAACCTCGGCGCGGTCCTCAGCTATTCCTTCGGCTGGTGCGAGGCCGACAGCACGCCCGAGTACGTCGCCTTCTACCGGAACGTCTGGGCGCAGGCCGCGGCACAGGGGATTTCCGTCCTCGTCGCCTCGGGCGACACGGGCGTTCTCGGCTGCGGCGACATCAACGCTGTGAGCCGGGACGCCGTTTCGGTGTCGCTCCTCGCCTCGAGTCCTTACTGCACCGCCTTGGGCGGGACGTTGTTCGACGATCCCTCTGCGGCGCTCTACTGGGACGCCGAAAGCGACCCGGTCACGAAGCGTTCCGCCAAGGGCCCCATCCCGGAGGTCGCCTGGACCGGCTCCGGAGGAGGCCTCAGCGCGGTGTTCGCGCGGCCGCTCTGGCAGGACGTGCCCGGCCTCGCTCCCGGAACGGGCCGAGCCCTCCCGGACGTCTCCCTGAGCGCGTCGCCACACGACGGCTACCGCATCAATTACAAAGGTGTTCTGCTCACGGTCGGCGGCACGTCGTGTTCGACGCCCGCGTTCGCCGGGATCGTCGCACTCCTCGTCCAGAAGCTCGGCGGACGGCTGGGGAACCTCAATCCGATGCTCTACGCGCTCGGCCGGCAGCAGTACGGCGGTGGGGCTGGCGTCTCCCCGTTCCGGGACGTGACGACGGGCGACAACTCGTGGCGCGGCCACACGGGCTACAAAGCCGGGGCGGGCTACGACCTCGTGACCGGACTCGGCTCGGTCGACGCCGGCGCCTTCGTGAGCGCGTGGACGGCGCTCGCTCAGGGCCCGAGCCCTTCGTCAAGCGACCTTTCCGTCGGGCTCTCGCCGGGCGCAGCCGGCGTAGCGCCGGGGGAAAGCGTGAGTTTCGCGGTGACCCTCACGAGCGCGGCCGGCCTCGAGCCGGTGGCGACGGTCTCGAACGGCCCTCTGCCCTCGGGTTGGACGGCGCGCTACGAGCCATCCCGCCAGAGCGACGCGTCGACGGGCTACGTCTCGCCCTCAATTCCGGCGACGCTGCGGATCACCGCCCCCATTTCCACGCCCTCCGGCAGCTACGCAATCCTGGTCCGTGTCGCCACCGGCACGGTGGCCCGCTCGACGGCCGCCGTCGTGACGGTCGGCGTCCCCGCGAGCACCGCTCCGGGAGTCGAGGTCCAGGCCCCCGTCGTCCTCGACTTCTTCGGCGCCGGCCGGTCGCACTTCACCTCGGACCTTTACGCGTTGAACCGGAGCCGCGCGGCCGCGACGCTCCTTCTCCGTTACGTCGCCTCCCCCGGCACTCCCGGTGCAGGCGCCCCTCTCGTGGCCGTGCCGATTCCCGCTGGCGGAGAGTTCCGGACGGACGACGCGATCGCGTTTCTGCGTTCGAACGGCATCGCGCTGCCCGAGGGCGGCACGCTCGGAACGCTCTTCGCAACGTTCGCGGGCGTGTCCGACCCGACGCTCGTGTCCGCCGGCTCGCGCACGTCGACGCCGAACCCGAACACGGTCGTCGGCGGCAGCTTCGGGACCTTCTCGCCCGCCTGGCGGTCGGGCGCGGCGCTCATTGGCGACACGTGGATCTACGGCCTCCGGGAGGACGGCGCGTTCCGCTCGAACCTCGCGCTCGTGCACGCCCCGTCGTCGTCGTCGTTCGGCGCGGTCGCACCCGTGACGGTGGAGATGCAGCTCTATGACGGGGATCTCGGCCTCGCGGCGGGTGCCCCGATCTCGTACACGCTCCAGCCCGGCGAGTTCCACCAGTTCAACAGCGTGCTCGCGTCGCGCGGGCTCTCAAACGGCTACGCCCGCGTTCGGAGAACCGCCGGTGCCGACCGCTTCATCGCCTACGGAGTCGTCAACGACGGGGCCTCGACCGGCGGCGGGACTTCCGACGGGAGCCTGATTGCGGCCGGGGCGACTGAGGGACTCCTCCCCATCGTGCTCGACCTGCCTGGGACGACGCACTACCAGACCGAGCTCACGCTCACGAACCCGTCGCTCTCGTCCTCCGTGGCTGTGACTCTGACGTACACGCCCGCGGCGCTCCTCGGCGCGACCGGCGGCGGGACCGTTCCGACGACGCTGGGGCCGGGCCGGCAGCTCCGGGTGCCGAACGCGATCTCGTACCTGCGCGCGCTCGGACTCGGGATCCCGGCCGACGGCAAGCAGGGCGGCACGCTCTCCGTAAGCGGCGCGGCCGCGCTGGCCCGTACGTTCAACCCGAACCCCGACTCCGCGGTCGGCGGGACCTTCGGCCTGGCCTACGGAGCCGTACCGGCTTCGGAGCGGGCCAGGAGCGGCGCGTGGGTCTTCGGGCTGAGGCAAGACGACGCGATGCGATCGAACCTCGCGGTGGCCGATGCGCGGACGGCCGGCGACCCGCTCGATTACCGCATCGACGTCTTCGACTCCGACTCGGGAGCGAGCCTCCCGGCGCAGTCCTTCACACGCACGCTTTCGCCCGGGCAATGGACGCAGGTCGACTCGATCCTCGGAGCGGCCGGCGTGGCGCACGGCTACGTCCGGGTCGCGCCGGCCTCGGGTGAGTCGGACTACGTCGCGTACGGCGTCACGAACGACGGCCCGGGTCCGGGCACCCGCACCTCGGACGGGTCGTACCTCCCCATGGTCGTCGGGGACTGAGGCGCGGCGGAGGGGCGGCCCTCTCGTAAACTCGCCCCGTGACGTTCGAAGGCCACCTTTACGACAAGGGCTACTTCGAGGGGCTGCGCAAGAGCCTCTGGTTCACGAACCCGCGCGCGGTGAGGCCGTGACGGATGCGCCCGGGAAGTTCGCCCCGAACACCGACGTCTACGGGCCGGAGTACTACGAGCGGATGTACCGCCCGCACTGGTTCCTGAGGAACCGGCGCAAGTACGAGGAGCGCGACGCGGCCCTCCTCCGGCTCGTCCGGCCGACTCCGTCCACCCGCGTCCTCGAGGTCGGCTCGGCGCGCGGCGACACGGCGTTTTTCCTCGCCCCGCACGTCGCGGAGGTCGTCGGGATCGACGCGGCGCCGTCGGCCGTGGCGTCCGCCCGGGCGGAGAAATCGGCGCGCGGCGTCGTGAACGTCCGCTTCGAGGAGGTGGACGCGCGGGACCTGTCGCGCATCGCGGGCGCTCCGTTCGACGTCGTCCTCCTCGCGGACTTCGTCGAGCACGTCCTCGACGACGTCCTCGTCCCGTGCCTCGAGAGCGCCCGGCGGACTCTCGCGCCCGGAGGCGCCCTCGCGATCTACACCCCGAACGCGACGCACTGGGCCGAGCGGATCAAGGCCGCCGTGCCCGGCCTCCAGCAGGAGGACCACATCGCGGTCCGGCCGGCAGCGCGCGTCGTCGCGCTCGCCCTGGAGGCGGGCTTCCGCACGGACGATCTCTTCTTCTCCGCGAGCCCGTATCCCCTCGTCGGCGCCCTCGACCGCGCGTTCCCGTTGGTCGGCCTCTGCCGTTTCCGGACGTGCCTGAGGGCGATAACGTCGCCGGCGTGAGGGTCCCGCCATGAAGGTCTCCTTCGCCACCTGCGACGTGTTCACGGACCGGCCGTTCACGGGCAACCCGCTCCTCGTCGTGCCGGACGCGCGCGGGCTCAGCCCGGCTCAGATGCAGGCGATCGCGCGCGAGATCAACTATTCCGAGTCCACGTTCGTCCTCCCGGCGAAGGACCCCGCCCACGCGTACTGGCAGCGGACGTTCGTCCCGGTCAAGGAGATCCCGTACGCGGGTCACCCGACCGTCGGGACCGCCGTCGTGATGGCCTCGCTCGGAAAGGTGGCCGCGGGGGCGGCCGACGGCGCCGTGCCCGTCACGATCGAGGTCGGATTCGGCCCGCTCGCCCTCGAGCTCCTGAAGAAGGACGGCCGCGTGTCGCGCGTGCGGATGCAGCAGGGGCGTCCGGAGTGGAATGAGCCCGTGACCGGCGACGACGTGAAGGGCCAGATCGCGGCCGCGCTCGGCGTGCCGTTCGACGCGCTCCATCCGTCCCTGCCGCCGCAGGCCGTCGGGACGGGCAACACGTTCCTCATGGTGCCGCTCGCCTCCGTCGAGGCGGTCTCCTCGGCGCTCTCCGACACGCGGATGCTGAACCTCGTCGAGCGGCACCTCGGCGTCCTCGGCCTCTTCTTCTTCGCGTTCGACGAGTCGTCCGGACGGACGCGCCTGAGGGCCCGGATGTTCGCGCCCGGCGCCGGCGTGCCCGAGGACCCCGCGACGGGCTCCGCGGCCGGCCCGGTCGGCGTCTACCTCGCCCTCCACGGCGCTCTGCCCGGAGGGGTCGCGGACGGACGCGGACGCTTCACGATCGACCAGGGCGTCGAGATGGCCCGCCCGTCCGAGCTCGAGGTGACCGTCCTTCTCGACGGGGGCCGCCCGTCGGGGGTCCGCGTCGAGGGCGACGCCGTCCTGATGATGCGGGGCGAGATCGACGTCTGACCGCCGCGCTCAGCCGACTTCGGGCTCGATCGACCCCATCCGGCCCGCCTCGAAGTCCTCGAACGCCTCGGCGATCTCGGCCTTCGTGTTCATGACGAACGGGCCGTAGCGGGCGATCGGCTCGTCCAGCGGCTGGCCGCCGATCAGGAGGACCCCCGCCGGTGCGGTCGCCTCGATCGCGACGTCGCCCGCACCCTTGCCGAAGATCACGCAGTCGCCGTCGGCGCCTCGCGTCGCGTCCCGCCCGAAGAGGCCCGCGCCCGAGACCACGAACGCGAAGACGTTGAATCCTTCGGGCACCGGCTGGGCGACGCGCCCGCCCGTCTCGAACGTGAAGTGGAGGTAGAGAATCGGCGTGCGCGTCTCGATGACGGCCCTCTGACCGAGAGACGCGCCCGCGATCACCTTCACGCGCGCCTTCCCGTCCGCGCTCTTCCCTTCGGGGATGCGCGCGGCGGGGATCTCCTGGTAGCGCGGGCGCATGCGCTTGTCCTTCTTCGGCAGGTTCACCCAGAGCTGGAAGCCGTGCATCCGGCCGCCCGTCCTCTGAAACTCCGGATCGGGCATCTCGGAGTGCACGACGCCGTCGCCGGCCGTCATCCACTGCACGTCGCCCGGCGTCAGCGCTCCGGCGTGCCCCTTCGAGTCGCGGTGGCGCATCGCGCCCGCGAGGAGGTAGGTCACGGTCTCGAAGCCGCGGTGCGGGTGGTCGGGCGCACCCACGGCCTTTCCGGGCGCGTAGTCGACCGGCCCCATCTCGTCGAGGAGGAGGAACGGGTCGATCGCATCGAGCGCCTGCGTGGGAAAGGGGCGACGCACCCGGAAGCCTCCGCCCTCGAGCGTGACGACGCCGGGGACGACGCGGGAAACGGGACGAAGTTCGGACATGCGGCGTGAAACGCGCTGCTGCCGGGCGAAAATTCCCACGAAACCCGGCCGGGGCTTCGCGCGTCCTACGGGAACGATGCCCACGATTCGCCGCGCCACCGCGCTCTTCGTCCTTTCCCTGGCGGCGGCTCCCGGCCGCGCCCAGGAGCCTCCCGCCGTCGCCGCATCCCTCGACCGCTACCTCACCGCCCGGACGGAACTCGGCCGCTTCAGCGGCGCGGTCCTCGTCGCAAAGGGCGAGCGCGTGCTCTTCCGGAAGGGCTACGGCTTCGCAGACGTGGCGCGCCGGACCCCGTACACGCCGGAAACCCGCCACGCCGTCGCCTCGATCTCGAAGATGTTCACGGCGATGGCCGCGCTCAAGCTTCGCGACGCCGGGAAGCATCACGATCGTCGTGAGGTACGGCGGCGAGGACCACGTGGCGAAACGCCTCGCGGCGCCACCCACGCCCTGATCAACCCTTCTTCTTCCTCGCTGCCTTCGCTTTCGGAGCCTTGGGGGCCTTCGCGGGCGCGCCCTCCGCGGCGGCGCCCTTGGCGCGCGGGGCGCGCTTCCTGGTGCCCTTGACGGGCGCGGGCAGCTTCGCCTCGGCGATCGCGGCCTCGAGCGCGCCCTCGGGGATGCGCGTCGTCGGCTCGAAGGCGTCGAGATCGCTCGCCGCGACGTCGAGGCCGCAGCCTTCCGTCTCGCAGACGTAGAACGGGCCCGCCTTTCGGTCGCGCACGAGAAGGTAGGGCGCCTTGCAGTTCGGGCACGTCTTCGGAACGGGCCGCGCCTTGAAGTTCTTCTCGCACGACGGGTAGTTCGAGCAGCCGTAGAAGGGGCCGAAGCGCCCGCGCCTCACGAGGACGTCGCCCGTCCTGCAGACCGGGCACTTCACGCCCGTTAGTGTGACGGGCTTGGGCGGCTTGAACCGGCACGCGGGGTAATTCGAGCAGGAGACGTAGTCGCCGAAGCGCCCGTGCCGGGTCACGAGGGCGTGGCCGCAGTTCGGGCACGCCTCGCCGGTCGGGACGTCGGGCTTGGCTTCCGCCTTGCCGCCCGCGACCTTCACGGGGACCGTGTTGCGGCAAACCGGGTACGCCGTGCAGCCGAGGAACGCCGATCCGCTCCTCCCGGTGCGGAGCTTCAACGGGCTGCCGCACTCCTCGCACGTCTGCCCTTCGAGCTCGGTCGCGTCGATGGGGTCTTCGTCGACCTCAGGGATGTCCAGCGTGAAGTCGCAGTCCGGGTAGCCGCCGCACGCGATGAAGAGGCCCGCCTTCCCCATCCGGAGTTTGAGCGGGTGGCCGCTCTTCGGGCACGTGTCGCCCGGGTCGTTCGTGAGGTGGAAGTCCACGAAGTGCGTGCGGACCTGCGAGAGCGGCAGGCCCGCCTTGAGCGAGACCATCTTCTTTTTCGCCTTCTCGCGGTCCCTCACGAACTCGCCGTCGAACTCCGCGAGCGCCTTCCTCCAGTCGAGCTTCCCTTCCTCGACCTCGTCGAGCTCCTCTTCCATCTTCGCCGTGTACTCGGTCTGGAAGAAGTCGTCGAAGCCTTCGCGCATGAGGTCGACGATGACGCGGCCGAGCGGCGTGGGCGTGAAGCGCCGGTCCTTCTTGCGGACGTACTCGCGGTCCTCGATCTTGCGGAGGATCTCGGCGTACGTGGACGGGCGGCCGATGCCGTTCTCTTCGAGGAACTTCACGAGCGACGCTTCGTTGAAGCGCGGCGGCGGCTGCGTCTCGTGCCCCTCGGCGGTCGCCTCGGCGACGGCCGCGACATCACCTTCGGCGATCGCGGGGAGACGCACCTTCGCGGCGTCGCCCTCTTCGCCCTCGGCGGGGGCCTCGTCCTCACCCGTGTCGGCTTCCTTCTCGTAGACGCGCAGCCAGCCCGCGTCCTTGAGCACCGTGCCGGTCGCGCGGACGGCTGCGAGGTCCGGCGAGCCGGGGCGGCGCGCCTCGAACTCGACCGTCGTGACCTCGGACAGCGACGGGCTCATCTGCGACGCGATGAAGCGGTTCCAGACGAGCCGGTAGAGCTTGAGCTCCTCGGGCGAGAGGTGGCGCGCGATCGTCTCGGGCGGGAGGTCGAGCGACGTCGGGCGGATCGCTTCGTGCGCGTCCTGCGCGTCCTTCTTCTGCCGGAAGCGGCGGGCCTCTTCCGGGAGCGCGCCCCCCCCGTACGTCTTCCCGATGAAGTCGCGCACCGCGACGAGCGCCTCCTCGGCCGTGCGCGTCGAGTCCGTGCGCATGTACGTGATGAGGCCGATCGAGCCCTTCTCGCCGATCGTCTTGCCTTCGTAGAGCCGCTGGGCGATCTGCATCGTCCGGCGCACGCTGAATCCGAGCGACCGCGCCGCGCCCTGCTGGAGCTTGGACGTCGTGAACGGCGGCGGCGGGCTGGAGCGGCGCTCCTTGGCCTCGACGCTCACGGCGACGGGCGTCGAGGCGGCCACGTGGGCGCGCACGGCCTCGGCCTGGTCGAGCGTCGCGAGGCGCGGGTCCGTCCCGTCGAACTTCAGCTTGTCGCCCTTCCACGCGACGACGCGCGCCGGGAAGGCCGCGTCGCCCTTCTTCAGCGTGACGGGCACGGAGAAGTACGGGACGGCGACGAAGCGTTCGCGCTCGCTCTCGCGCTCCACGATGATCCGGAGCGTGACCGTCTGGACGCGCCCGGCCGAGAGGCCGCGCCAGACCTTGGACCAGAGGAGGTCCGACACCTCGTAGCCGACGAGCCGGTCGATGATCCGGCGGGCCTGCTGCGCGTTCACGCGGTTCTGGTCGATCGTGCCCGGGTTCTGGACCGCGCGCGTCACGGCCGACTTCGTGATCTCGTGGAACTCGGCGCGGTGGAACGTCGCATTCGGGGAGCCGGGCCTGAGGACCTCCTGGAGGTGCCAGCAGATGGCCTCGCCCTCGCGGTCGGGGTCGGCCGCGAGGTAGATCGTGTCGACGCCCTTCGCGGCACGCTTGAGGTCCGCGACCGTGCGCTCCTTGCCCGGCAGGATCTCGTACGTCGGCGTGTAGCCGTGCTCGCGGTCGACAGCGATCCCCTTCTTCGGCAGGTCGCGGATGTGGCCGTAGCAGGCCATCACGGTGAAGTCCTTTCCGAGGAACTTCCCGAGGGTCGCGGCCTTCGCGGGGGACTCGACGATCACGAGGGACTTAGCCATATCGGACCCGCAACGATGCCACGCCTGTCAACTCCGGGGGCGCGAGCGAACGAACAGAGCTCCCGGGAGAGCCGTCGCGAGGCCCTCGATTTCGAGGTGCAGAAGAGCGGCCGAGAAGCGCGCGGCGTCGAGTCCCGCGGCCGGAATCAGCGCGTCCGCGTCGCGCGGCTCGTCGGGGTCGAGCACGGAGAGAAGGGCCGTCGCGTCCGGCGGGAGATCCGGGAGGGAGGCCGCGGTCCGGGCCGCGATCACGCGGTTCAGCCGCCTTCGGTCCTCCTCGGGCAGCTCGACGAGGAGGTCCTCTGCCGTCCGCACGAGGATCGCTCCGTCCTTCAGGAGCGCGTTCGAGCCCGCGGCGCCCGGCGCGAGGACGGAGCCCGGCACCGCCGCAACGTCGCGCCCGTAACCCGACGCGCACCGCGCCGTGATGAGCGAACCGCTCTTTATGGCGGCTTCCACCACGCAGACGATCCGCGCGAGTCCCGCGATGATCCGGTTGCGGACGGGGAAGTGCCAGGGCTCCGGCCCGTCGCCGATCGGAAACTCCGAGAGCACCGTGCCGGACGCAAGAAGGGCCTCGAGAAGGCCGCGTTGCTCGGCGGGGTAGCAGACGTCGATGCCGCAACCGAAAACGGCGACGGTCGGGCCGGCGGCCTCGAGCGCCGCGCGGTGCGCCGCCGCGTCGACGCCGCGCGCGAAGCCCGAGACGACCGTCACGCCGGCCCCGGCGAGCCCCCGCGCGAGGACGGCCGACACCTCGAGCGCGACGCGCGACGCCCGGCGGGCTCCGACGAGCGCGACCGTCGGCGCAAGGGGAAGTGGGGCGCCGCGGGCGAACAACAGAGGCGGCGGATCCGTGATCTCGCGCACAAGTTCCGGGTACTCCGCGTCTCCGAAGAACAGGAGGCGCGCGCCCGCCGCCTCGAGCCGGCGCAGATCGCCGTCCGTCGAGGCCCGGTCGGGCCGGAGGAGGGGGGCGACGACTTCCTCGGCCTCGCCCGCGATCCGGACGGCCTCCGCGGGGGACAGTTCGAGTACGTGCGACGGCGTCTCGACCGCCGCGAGGAGGCTTCGGAGGGCGCGGGCGCGCCTTCCGCGGGCCAGGCGCGACCATGCGAGTCCTGTTCGGAGATCATCGACGAGGTTTCGGACGCGGCACCTCTCTTGCGAGAATTTGCGCAGGAGTCGCTGTCTATAATGCCCGACCGCACCGTGACGAGTCTTCGCCGAGCCGTCGCCGCTACCGCCGTCGCGGTCCTCGCCGCGGGCGCGGGAGCGTGCTCCTCGGGCGCCTCCGAATCGACGGCCTGGAAGGACGAGAACGCCTACGGGACCCAGATGGCGAAGAAGGGCTTCTGGCGCGAGGCGCTCTTCCGCTACGAAAAGGCCGCGGCCCAGAAGCCCGGCGACGCATGGATCCAGAACAACCTCGCCGTCGCGTACGAGAGTACCGGCGACACGGCGCGGGCGCTCGCCGCGTACAAGCGGGCCCTCGGGCTCGCCCCGCAGGATCCGAAGATCAAGCGCAACTACGCGCGCTTCGCCGAGTACTACACGTCGGTACAGCGCTCGTCGTCCCTTCCTGCGCCGTCCTCGTCGGCGCCCGCGCCCACGCCTGCTCCGACGCCTGCTCCCACGCCCGGAGGAACGCCGTGAAGCGGCGCGCCGTCTCGGCCGCGCTCGCCGCGGCGCTCCTCCTCGGGGCCTGCTCGAGCTCGAACGAGGTCAAGCTCAAGCTCCCCCTCCGCCCGAAGCTCGCCGTGACCGGGCGCGAGCGCATCACGCTCGCGCCCTTCGTCGTGGCGTCCCGCCTGTCCGACCGCAAGGACGCGCCGAAGTACAAGGACCTCGACCTCGACGCCGAGTTCCGCCGTTACCTCGGCAAGCAGCTCGGCAAGCGCACGAAGATGACGATCGTCGCGATGCCGGCTGACGTCCGCCTCCCCACCCAGCACCTCAAGGAGCTGAGCGAGGCCGGAGACTTCTGGAAGGGCATCGGCGCACGGACGGGCGCCGACATCGTCCTGACGGGCGTCGTCGACTTCCGCGTCGAGAACAAGTCCGGCTACCGGGCCGAGGAGTACATCAGTCCGATCGACAACCGGAAGTACTACCGGCAGGTTCTCATCGAATCGACGGGCTTCTCGTTCGACGTCACGATCCTCGCGATGGACGGGCGCACGGGCGCGCCGCTCTTCCAGGAGAACTTCCGAGACACGAAGGAGAAGAACAAGCGTGCGGCCGACGAGCTCGCCGGCCTTTTCGAGAACCTGTTCTCCCTCGAGAACCAGCTGCTCGGGCTCTTCGTCGTCCGCGAGCGGGAGGCCAATCGCTATGTCTTCTAGGAAGGCCCTCGCGCTCGTCCTCCTCGCCGGCCTCGCCGCGGCCGCCGCGCCCCGGCTCTTCGCCGCGGGTCAGAACAAGATCGTCTACGACACGTTCGACTGGTCGATCTACCAGTCGACCCACTTCGACGTCTACCACTACTCGCGCGAGAAGGGGACGCTCCAGAAGGTCACGTCGATGGCGGAGTCCGCCTACGACGAGCTCTCCCGCCGGCTCAACTACCAGATCCCGAAACGCATTCCGATCATCTACTACTCGACGCACGCCGAGTTCGAGCAGAACAACATCGAGCTCAACTTCATCCCCGAAGGCGTTGGCGCGTTCGCGGAGCCCGCGCGCAACCGGATGGTCCTTCCGATCGACCTGCCGGACGAGAAGCTTCAGGCCCTCATCCAGCACGAGCTCACGCACGTCTTCCAGTACGAGATCCTCTTCGGCGGCCGGCTCTCCCGGGCGCTGACGGCGAACCCGCCGACGTGGTTCATGGAGGGCATGGCGTCGTACTTCGGGAACGACGAGGACGACAAGGACCGCATGTACCTGCGGGACGCCGTGAACGCGGACCTCATCCCGCCCATCACGAAGGTCCAGATCTCCGGGTACCCGGCCTATCGCTACGGCCACGCCGTCTTCGACTTCATCGAGTCCGAGTGGGGCAAGGACGGCGTGAGGGACTTCGTCTTCGAGTTCCGGTCCTTCCTCGGAAGGGACATCTCCGTCGCGCTCCGCCGCACCTTCGAGATCCAGCCGGACGACTTCGACCTGAAGTTCCGGCGTTTTCTCCGCCGCAAGTACCTCCCGCTCCTCGCGACCAAGGGAGAGGCGTCCGAGTACGGCGAGCGCTTCCGCGTCGGCCCGTACGGCCGCGAGTCCTTCGAGATCGGCGCCGCGCCGTCGCCGTCGGGCGACTTCATCGCGACGCTCACGACGTACCGCGACGAGATCGACATCGCGCTCCTCTCCGTCAAGGAGCGGAAGCTCTTCAAGAACCTCTCTTCGGGCCGCACGACGAAGTACGAGTACATCGTCGGGCAGTACCTCTCGACCGGGCCCGAAAGCGGCCGCGACCTCTCGTTCGCGCCCGACGGCGACCGCATCGCGGTCTTCGGCCGGCAGGAGCGGGGCCGCAAGCTGCTCATCTTCTCCGCGCGGGGCGGCGGCCTCCTCGAGCGCGTCGCCGTCGCGCCCGACGTCCCGATGGCGCCGGCGTGGTCGCCCTCGGGCAACGAGATCGTCTTCTCGGCGATCGAGGGAAACAGCCGGGACATCTTCCTCCTCGACCTCAAGACGAAGGCCGTCCGCAACCTCTCGAACGACGCCGCCTACGACGAGGGGCCGGTCTTCTCGCCCGACGGGAAGTACATCTACCACTCCAAGATCGTGGGCAATCGCGCGAAGATCGTCCGCTTCCCGCTCTCGGATCCCACGAAGATCGAGCAGGTCACCTGGGGCGAGGGCAGCGACGAGGATCCGTCATTCTCCCCGGACGGCAAGCGCCTCTACTACTCGTCGTCCCGCGGCGGCATCTACAACATCTACGGCCAGGACGTCGCGACCGGCGACCTCGTCCAGTACACGGACGTCATCGGCGCCGCGCTCGGGCCCGCCGCCTTCACGGGGCCGGACGGCCAGGAGAAGATCGTCTTCTCGGGCTTCCAGGGGCTGCGCTTCCAGCTCTACATGGCCGACGCGAAGAAGCCCTTCCGCAAGCTCGACGAGAAGGCGGCGCCGCCGGCGCCGCTGAAGGCGGACGCGACGTCGGGGTTCGTGCCGTCCGTCGAGGTCTCGGTCGACCCCGAGAAGATCTCGCGGCCGAAGTTCAAGCTCTTCCTCGACAACGCCTCGCTCCTCGCCGGGATCAACTCGGACCAGACCTTCGTCTCGCAGATCCTCCTGTCGTTCTCGGACTACCTCGGCGACCGCCGGGCGTTCTTCCTTTTCGACTCCGTCTCGACGTTCTCGAACTTCCGGATCGGCTACTTCAACATCAGCCACCGCTTCCAGTGGGGCGCCCAGGTCTACGACGACCGCAGCTACTTCTACGGGTACGACTACCAGACGGGCGACACGGTCCGCGACCAGCGGATCTCCCGCAACACGGGCGTCTCGCTCCTCGGCACGTATCCCCTCACGCGGTACACGCGCTTCGAGGGGAACCTCGGGTTCGTGAGCCGGGCTCTCGACATCCCGATCCTCACCGCGAACCTCGACGGGTCGCAGCAATACACGTACGAGGCCCGCTCGGACAACGTCCCGACGGTCGGTCTCGGATTCTCGAACGACACGACGCGCTACTCGTACTTCGGGCCGCTCTCGGGCCACCGGATCGACCTGAACACGCAGTACTCGCCTTCGTTCAAGCAAGGCGAGACGACCCTCTCGTGGGACACGTTCGGCGAGGCGCGGCTCTATCTCCCGCTCTCGCGGCGTGTCCTCTTCGCCTTCCGGGCCTTCGCCGCGTCGTCCTCCGGCGCAGCCCCGACGGTCTTCTACTTCGGCGGCCTCGACACGCTCCGCGGCTACGACTACGCGACCGTCATCGGGAACAACGTCTTCTACATCAACAGCGAGTTCCGCTTCCCGCTCATCGACGTCCTCGCGACGCCGATCCTCGCGTTCCAGGGCGTCCGCGGGCGCATCTTTCTCGACGTCGGCGGCGCGTGGCTGAACGGGCAGAGCTTCGCGTTCTGGACGGACGGGCAGCTCAACGGCCTCAACAATCCCTCGGCTCCCGGAGGCCTCGCCTCGTTCGGCGGCGGGTTCTCCGTCTACTTCCTCGGCCTGCCGTGGAACTTCGACTGGGCCAAGAAATGGGACTTCAAGCACACGCTGTCGGACTGGCAGACGACCTTCTACGTCGGGACCACCTTCTAGACTGTGAGGCGCGTCACGGCGTGATCGCGGGGGGCCGGGCGGCCGCATAATCCACCCCCCGTGCGCATTCGCGTCCTCGGAGCCCACGGCGGCTCCACGCCCCGACACCGGCAGACGTCTTTCCTCGTGAACGACGCGCTTTGCGTCGACGCGGGCGCCGTGACCGACGCCCTCTCCCTCGAGGAGCAGGAGCGTGTGCGGGCCGTTCTCGTCACGCATTCGCACATGGACCATGTCGCCGCGCTCCCGTTCCTCGTCGAGAACGTCTTCGGTCGGACTCGCGGGCCAATCGTGGTCCTCGCGCCGGAGGACGTCCTCGACGCGCTCCGGACGCATCTCTTCAACGACGCGCTCTGGCCGGACTTCTCGCGCATCCCGGGGCAGGGCGGGCCGAGCGTGACGTTTCACCCCGTCCCCGTCGGCACGCCGTTCTCCGCCGACGGCCTCACCGCAACGGCCGTGAAGGTCTCTCACGTCGTCCCGACGTATGGCTACGTCCTCGCGGACGAACACTCGGCCGTCGTCTTCTCCGGCGACACCGGTCCGACGGACGAGATCTGGGCCGCGGCCCGGCGGGCACCGAATCTCCGCGCCCTCTTCGTCGAGTGCTCGTTTCCGAGCGACCTGCAGCGCATCGCAGACGTCTCGTGCCACCTGACGCCGCAGACCCTCCGCGCCGAGATGGCGAAGTTTCCGAAGGACGTCCCGATCTACCTGTACCACATGAAGCCGCCCGCCCTCGGGCGCCTCACGGCCGAGATCGCCGCCCTGGGCGACCCCCGCCTTCACGTCCTCGCCGACGGCGACGACCTGAGCTTCTAGGCCGGCCCGGCTCCGCCCAGTCCGAGAAGGTCCATGGCGAGGTGGAAGACGAGCGTCTTCCGCACGGACTCGCCGGGGCCCGTGGGCGGCACGCGCGCGCCGAGCGTCGCGGTGAGCGCGACACGCGAGCCGCCCGTGATCGCGTCGATCCGAGCGACCCGCGCCTCGACGAGCGCCGACGGGACCGGCGCCGCGAGATCGAGGCCGCGCCGCACCTCGTCCGGCCGCAGCGGCACCGCGTGGAAGACCGAGAGCGCCGCCGGTTCGTCCGCGGCCGGGACGCCGGGCAGGTCGACGCCCTCGAGGTTCAGCGCGAAGAGCGACTCGAACGCCGCGCGCTCCGTCCCCGCGAGCGGGTAGCGGAGCACGCTCCATGCGTCGAGGATCGTCATGACGCCGCCCGTCCAGTAGAGAACGCGGTCGTCGAGGACACGAAGGGCGGCGGGTGCCGATCTGGAGATCTCTTCGAGTGGAAGAGGGTTCGGCGGCGGCGCGTGCCGAAGGCGAAGCAGCTCGACCGCCTCGCCTCGTGCGTCGCATTCGACGCCGAATCCTCCCTCTCCGTCGACCCTCACGCTCAGCGTTCCGAAGCCGGTGGGAATCTCCTTCGATGGCGCATCCAGGCGGAGGAGCACGGGCAGCGGAAACGCCGCGTCCGCGAGGAGGCGCCGCCCTTCGATCGAGGCGACGACCGAACGGTGCGCCTCGCCCTTGTCGCGCTCCGCCTCCGCCCACGGGCGGGAGCAAAGGCTCTCCCCGATCTCGACTTCAAAGCCGAGCTCGCCCGCGAGCCACGCGAAGGCCCGCGCCCGCTCCTCCCCCGTCAAGCCGCGCTCCTCGTCGGGCCACTCCGCCGCGAACGCTTCCGGGTCGAACGAGCTGGCTTCTCCCGCCGGGCGCGTGAGCGTCTCGCACGCGACGCGGCGCTGGAAGCGGAGAAACAGGTCTTCGAAGAAGGGCCCGTCCGGGAGCCGCGGCTCGAGGCCGAGCGCCTCGAGCCACGCGCGCGCCGCCGGGGCCGTCGGGCCGCCTCCGCGCGTCAATGCGCGAGGGCGCGTGCGAGGCCCCTCTGACCCGTCTCGGAGAACCACGATTCGACGAATGCCTTGCGGGCGTCGGGCTGGATGTCCAGTGCGCGCTCGTGAGCCGTTCCGCGCAGGTCGCGCTTGATCGCGGCGTAGACCTCGCTCGGCGCGCCGCCGAGGCGCTGGGCGAAAGACACGGCCTCCTCGATCAGCCGGTCGGCCGGGACGATCCGGTCGATCGCACCGAGCTCGTGCGCCTCGGCGAACGGCATCGTTTCGCCGAGGAGCGCCCAGCGCGTGAGCGCCTGCTCGCCGACGGTCGTCCGCATCGCCTCGAGGTAGTGGCGCGGGACGTGGATCCCGAGCGTGACCTCCGGGAGGCCGATCGTGCCCGGCCCCTGGGCCGCGATCCTGAAGTCCGCGGTCGACGCGAGGAGCGCACCCCCGGCGACCGCGTGCCCCGTCAGGGCGACGACGAGCGGCTTGCCGAGGAGGAAGAGGTCGAAGAAGAGCGAGTCGAAGACGCGCACGAAGCGCGCGAACTCCTCGTCCGTCGCGTGGGCGAGCTTCCTCAGGTCGAATCCCGCCGAGAAGATCTTCGGGTTCGTCGACGTGAGGACGACGCCGCGGACGGAATCGTCTTCCTGCGCCGCGAGGGCGGCGTTGTGGAGGTTGTGCGCGAACTCCGTCGAAAGGGCGTTCGCCTTCCCGCGCGAGAGTGAGAGGATCCGGATCCCGCCGCGGTCCTCGGCGAGAACGTCGGTCGGGCGGTCGATCGTGGCGGCGGGGAATTCCGAGCTCATGGCGCCGATTTTCGCACTTTTGCCGCGAGGAAGACGTCGAAGACGCGCCGGTCTTCGGTGAGCTCCGGGTGGAACGTCGCGGCCACGACGTTGTCCTTCTTGACGAGCACGGGATCGCCGTCGAGCCGCGCGAGGACCTGGACGCCGGCGCCGGCGCGCGTGATCTTCGGGGCGCGGATGAACACGGCCTCGAGCGGCGCCTCGCCGAGGGCGGCGCGGTCGAGATCGCCCAGGCGAACGACCGTGGAATCGAGCTGCCGCCCGTACGCGTTCCGCGCGACCGTCACCGGGAGGAGGCCGAGCCCCTCCGCGTCGGGATTCGTCACGGCCTCCGCGAGAAGGATCGCGCCCGCGCACGTGCCGAGGATCGGATCTCCGCGAAGCGCAACGTCCCGGATGGCCTGCTCGATCCCGGTGCCTTCCATGAGCTTCCGGAACGTCGTGGATTCCCCGCCCGGGATCACGAGCCCCGTCGTAGCGAGGACTTCCGCCGCCGTGCGCACGGCGCGGGCGGCGACGCCGGCCCGGCCGAGGGCCGCAAGGTGAGCCTCGAAGTCGCCCTGGAGGGCGAGAACGCCGATCACGGAACCTACCAGCCGCGGGTCTGGAGCAGCTCGGCCTCCGTGAGCTTCGCGGCCTCGATCCCCTTCATGCCCTCGCCGAGGTCCTCGGACGCCTTCGCGACGCGGGCCGGGTCCTCGAAGTGCGTCGTGGCCTCGACGATCGCACGGGCGCGCTTGGCCGGATCGTCCGACTTGAAGATGCCCGAGCCGACGAACACGGCCTCGGCGCCGAGCATCCGGCAGAGCGCGGCGTCCGCAGGCGTTGCGATGCCGCCTGCCGCGAAGTTCGGGACCGGGAGCCTCCCGTGCTGGGCGACCCACACGACGAGCTCGAACGGCGCCTGCAGGTTCCGGGCAGCCGTCATCCACTCGTCCTTCGTCAGGAGCGTGAGCGCCTTCATCTGGCGCGTGACCTCGCGGAGGTGCTTCACGGCGTGGACGATGTCGCCGGTCCCCGCCTCGCCCTTCGTGCGGATCATCGCGGCGCCCTCGCCGATGCGCCGGAGGGCCTCTCCGAGGTTCCGGCACCCGCAGACGAACGGGACCTTGTAGTCGTGCTTGTAGACGTGGTTCTCCTCGTCAGCCGGCGTCAGGACCTCCGACTCGTCGATGAAGTCCACCGCGAGGGCCTCGAGGATGCGCGCCTCGGCGAGGTGGCCGATGCGGCACTTGGCCATGACCGGGATCGACACGGCGGCCTCGATCTCGCGGATCTTCGAGACGGGCGACATGCGGGCGACGCCGCCGTCCCGCCGGATGTCGGCCGGGACGCGCTCGAGGGCCATGACGGCGGCCGCGCCGGCGTCCTCGGCGATCTTCGCCTGCTCGGCGTTCACGACATCCATGATGACGCCGCCCTTGAGCATCTCGGCGAGGCCGACCTTGACGCGGAACGAATCGGAGGAGAACGGAGAAACGTAGGCGGGAGAAGTCATCGGAGTTCCTTTCGTTCTTCAGATCTGGATGAGGGCCGCTTCCTTCGCGTCGCTCGCGTCGCGGGCCGCCTTCACGCGGCCCTTCTTCTGGCGGGCAGCCTGGCGGGCGAGATCGCGCGCGCAGGCGCCCGCGATCTCGAGGGCTTTCTCGAGGTCCGGGGAGGTCCCGCGCGCGACGGAGATGCGGATTGCGGACACGTCGGACTGGTCGGGCTGGTAGTCGGCGCCGGCCGAGAGGAGAACGCCCTGCTCGCGGGCCGCCGCGGCGAGGGCGCGCCCGGACACGCCCTCCGGCAGCCGCACCCAGAGGACCCATCCACCGCTCGGCCGCTCGACGGCCGTCCCGATCGGAAAACGCTTCAGGACGGTCCGGTGGGCGAGCGCGAGGCGGTTCTTGAGCCGCGCGCGGGTCCGGGCGAGGTGGCGGTCGTAGTCCCCACGCGCGAGGAAGAGGTTCAGCGCGGCCTGCAGGACGGGCGGCGACGTGAGCTCGCCGACTCGCTTGAGCGCCGCGAGGCGGTGGACGAACTCCTTCGGGCCCGCGATCCAGCCCACGCGGACGCCCGGGAAGAGCGCCTTGCTGATCGTCCCGAGGTGGATCACGTGCTCGGGGGCGAGGGCCGCCAGCGGGGGCGGGAGCTCGCCCTCGACGAGGAGGTCCGCGTCGAACGCGTCCTCGACGATGAGGACGCCGGCCGCGGCCGCCCGGCGCGCGATCTCGGCCCGCCGCGGCGCCGAGGCGAGGAGACCCGTGGGGTTCTGGAAGTCCGGGATCGCGTAGACGAATTTCGGCCGCTCGGCCAGCGCGCGGTCGAACGCGGCAGGGTCCATGCCCTCGGCGTCGAGCGGGATTCCGAGGAGGCGCGCGCGGTGGGCGCGCAGGAGGGACAGCGCTCCGGCGTAGCTCGGGCTCTCGACCGCGACCGCGTCACCCGGGTCGACGAGCGCGCGCGTGATGAGGTCGAGCCCCTGTTGGGCTCCGTTCACGATGAGGAGCGCGTCCGGGTCGGCCGCGATTCCCCGCCGCGACAGCCGCTCGGCCAGCGTCTCGCGGAGCGGGCGGTAGCCGAACGGCGAGCCGTACGCGAGGAGCGCGCCGTCGCGCGCGACCTCCGCGAGGAGCGCCGCGAAGGCCGCCGCGGGGAAATCGCGCTCGTCCGGCGCGAGGCGCGAAAGGTCGTAGGACGACGCGACCGGCTCGGCCGCCGGCGGCTCGGACACGATTCGGAGGAGGAGCGACGAGGCGATGCGGTCCCACGCGGGCGCCGGCCCGAGCACCGGGGCCGCGCTCGAGCGCCGCGCGACGCGCGTTCCGCCGCCCTTGTTCGTCTCGATCCACCCCTCGCGCTTGAGGAGCTGGAGCGCCTGGTGGACGGTCGCCCGGTTCACCTCGAGCGCGCGCGCGAGGTCGCGGGACGCGGGCAGGCGCTCTCCCTCGAGGTGCTTGCCCCGGCGGATGTCGCGGATCACCGCGTCCGCAATCGTCCGGTAGAGAGGCACCCGCGCGGCCGGGGTCGCGGGGTCTGCCGGTCCAGCGGCGGTCGTCGCCATGCCCTTGACGTTAGAGCTTGGCCTAGACCAACGTCAAACCGGCCGGAGCCGAAGGCCAACCAAAAGGGCGCCGGAGGCGGCCGGGCTACTCGCCGTGGGAGAGGAGCGCCGCGTAGGCGCGTTCCAGCTCCTCGGCGACGAGGAGGTCCCACTCGCGCGTGCCTTCGACGACGCGGCGCGCCCGCGCGCCGATCTTCGCCTTCACGGCTTCCGTGATCCGCTCGTTCTCCCGGTCCCACGCGAGGATCGCCTGGAGGATGTGGTTTCTGAGGAACTCGCGCTCGGCCGCGAGCGCAACGCCAGGCGTCTTCCCGAGGCGCCCGACCATCTTGTGCGAAAGGTCCACGGCGCGCTCGCGGGAGATCGCCATCAATGAATCCTTCTCGGTCCGTCGCCGGCCGGCGCGCGCAGAAGCGCGACGCCCTTCGCGGTGAGCGGGTGGTCGAACAGCTTGTCGAGGACGGAGAACGGCAGCGTCGCGACATCCGCCCCGAGGGCGGCCGCGTCGAGGACGTGGATCGGGTTCTGGATCCCCTGCACGCAGATCTGGGTCTCGAGGCCGGCGTTGTCGTAGACGCGCACGATGGACTCGACGACGTCCATCCCGATCTGGCCCGCGTCGTCCAGCTCGCCGACGGACGGGCTGACGTACGCGCTTCCCGCGCGCGCGGCGAGAAGCGCCTGCGAGGCCGTGAAGACGAGGCCGACGTCCGTCGCGATCTGCTCGTCGCCGAGGAGGCGCACGACCCGCAGACCCTCGCGCGTCATCGGGACGCGCAGGACGACGTTCTTCCCATGCTTGTGGAGCTCGCGGGCTTCCTTGTACATCGCCTTCGGGTCGCCCGCGGCGAGCGTCGCGACGACCGGCCCGTCGCCCACCTGCGCGAGCTCGGCGAGGAGGCGGCGCGTGTCGCGCCCGGCGGCCGCGTCGGGCCGGAGGAGGATCCCGTCGAGGAGGCCCCACTCGCGGACGCGGCGCGCCTCGTCGGCGTCGGCGGTGTCGAGGAAAAAGCGCATGGGGGGCGGAGTCTACGCCGCCTACGCGGTCGCCGGGCCCTCGGCCGGGGGTGCGCCCTCCGCCGGGGTCTCCCCGTCGCCGCTCGGGACGTCCTCGCCGGTGAGCTTCGCGACCGCGACGACGCGGTCGCCCCCGGCGAGGTCGATGAGCTTGACGCCCATCGTCGCCCGGCCCGTCTCCCGCACATCCGAGACCGCGATCCGGATGAGGATCCCCTGCTCGGTGATGAGCAGGAGGTGGTCGGTCTCCGTGACGGACGAGACGCCGACGACCGGGCCGTTCTTCTCGGTGACCTTCACGTTGATGACGCCCGTGCCGCCGCGGCCCTGCTGGCGGTATTCCGCGATGTCCGTCCGCTTGCCGTAGCCCTTCTCGGTGACCGCGAGGAGCGTTCCGGACTCCTCGACGAGGTCCATCTCGACGAGGACGTCGCCCTTGCGGAGCTCGATGCCCTTGACGCCCGTCGTGTCGCGGCCCATCGCGCGCACGTCCGTCTCCTCGAACTTGATCCCCATCCCGTTGCGTGTCCCGAGGAAGACCTTGCGCGTCCCGTCCGTGATCTGAGCCGAAAGAAGCTCGTCACCCTCCTCGAGATTGATCGCGATGATCCCCTTCTCGCGCGGGTTCCCGTACGCGGAGAGGACCGTCTTTTTGACGGTGCCGTTCCGCGTCGCGAAGAGGAGGAAGCGGTCCTCCGGGAACGTCCGCGTCGTCGCCATCGCGGCGAGGCGCTCGCCCTCCTCGAGGGCGAGGAAGTTCACGAGGGCTTTGCCGCGCGTCGCCGGCGCGAGCGAGGGCAGGTCGTAGACCTTGACCCAGTGGACGCGGCCCTTGTTCGTGAACGCGAGCAGGGAGTCGTGCGTGGACCCGACGAAGAGGTGCTCGACGACGTCCTCGGCCGCCGTCGCGGCGCCCGTGCGGCCCTTTCCGCCGCGGCGCTGCGCGCGGTAGACGGAGAGCGGCGTGCGTTTCGCGTAGCCGCCTCGGGAGATCGTAAGGACGACCTCCTCCTCGGCGATCAGGTCCTCCATCTCGAGCGTGCCGGCCTCGGCCTGGATGTCCGTCCGGCGCGGATTCCCGAAGCGCTCCTTCGCGGCGAGGAGCTCGGCGCGGATGATCGCGGCCACGCGCGCGGGTTTCGCGAGGATGTCCTTGAGGTCCGCGATCCGGGCGAGGACCTCGCGATACTCCGCGAGGATCTTCTCGCGCTCGAGGCCCGTCAGGCGCTGGAGGCGCATGTCGAGGATCGCCTGCGCCTGCACCGCGTCCAGCCTGAGGAGGCCGTCCGCCGTGCGTGCGGAGGCCGAGATCTCGAGCGTGTCGACCCCGAGGAACTTCTCGAGGGCGGCCTTTTCGACGACGACCTCCGCCGCGAGGCGGTCTTTCGCCTCGGCGGGATCCTTGCTCGACCGGATGATCGCGATGACCCGGTCGAGGTTCGCGAGTGCGACGGCGAGCCCGAGGAGGATGTGGGCGCGCTCCTCGGCCTTGCGGAGCTCGAACTGCGTGCGCCGGACGACGACCGACCGCCGGTGGTCGAGGAAGTGGCGGAAGAGATCCTTCAGCGGGAGGACGCGCGGCTGCCCGTCCACGATCGCGAGGAAGATGATCCCGAACGAGGACTGGAGCGGCGTGAGCGAGAGGATCTGGTTCAGGACGACCTGCGCGACGGCGTCGCGCTTGACGTCCACGACCACCCGCATCCCCTCGCGGTCGGACTCGTCGCGGATCGCCGAGATCCCCTCGAGCCGCTTCTCGTTCACGAGGTGCGCGATGAGCTCGATGAGCCGCGCCTTGTTCACCTGGAACGGGATCTCCGTGATGACGATCGACTCGCGGTCGCCCTTCTTGTTCTTCTCGATCTCCGCCTTGCCGCGGACCTGCAGGATGCCGCGCCCCGTGCGGTACGCGTCCACGATGCCCTGCCGCCCGAGGATGATGCCGCCCGTCGGGAAGTCGGGGCCGGGCAGAACCTTGATCAGGGCCGCGAGGTCGGCCGCCGGATTGTCCAGCAGCAGCACCGCCGCGTCGCACGCCTCGGCGAGGTTGTGCGGCGGGATCTTCGTCGCCATCCCGACCGCGATTCCCTCCGACCCGTTCACGAGGAGGTTCGGGAACGTCGACGGCAGGACGGTGGGCTCCTGGAGCGAGCCGTCGTAGGTCAGCGTCCAGTCGACCGTCTCCTTGTCGATGTCGTCGCCGATGAGCTCCTCGGCGAGCCGGGCGAGCCGGATCTCCGTGTAGCGCATCGCGGCGGCCGAGTCGCCGTCCACGGAGCCGAAGTTGCCCTGCCCGTCCACGAGCGTCTCGCGCAGCGAGAAGGGCTGCGCCATGCGGACGATCGTGTCGTAGATCGCCGAGTCGCCGTGCGGGTGGTACTTGCCCATGACGTCGCCGACGATGCGCGCGGACTTCTTGTACGGGCGGCCCGCGCGGTTTCCCTGCTCCCACATCCCGAAGAGGACGCGGCGGTGCACGGGTTTCAGGCCGTCGCGAACGTCCGGAAGCGCGCGTCCGACGATGACGGACATCGCGTAGTCGAGGTAGCTCCGCTTGATCTCCTCTTCGATGGAGACTGGGAACTTCTCCGTGGGGTCGATCGTCGGGGGCTTCTCGGGGGTGTCGGCCAACTCAGATATCCAGGTTCGAGACGTTCAGGGCGTTCGCCTCGATGAATTCGCGGCGCGGCTCGACCGCGTCGCCCATGAGGATCGTGAAGATCTCGTCGGCCTCGACGGCGTCCTCGACGCGCACCTGCAGGAGCCGGCGCGAAGCGGGGTTCATCGTCGTCTCCCAGAGCGTCTCGGGATTCATCTCGCCGAGGCCCTTGTACCGGTTGATCGTGAGGCCCTTCTCGGCGCTCGCGAGGACCGCGTCGACGGCCTCGGGCAGCGTTGCGAGCGCCTGCTCCGCGCCGGAGCCGTTCGCCCGGAGGCGGTACGGGCCGTCGAGGAAGCCGTCGATCTTCGCGGCGAGCTCGGCGACCTTGCGCATCTCGTAGCCCGCGAGGAACGCGGCGTCCACGACGCCCGTCTTCGGAACGCCGTTGACCGTCTGCGTGACGTGGATCGCGTGGCCGCCGTGCTCCTCGTCCGCGCGGATCTCGAAGGCCTCGACGACGGCGGCGAGCTCCTGCGCGGCGCGCTCGAGCCGCGCGCGGTCCGCGAAGGCCGCGGGGTCCGTGAGGCCGCCGTTCACGAGCGTTCGGAGGAGCGCCTCCGGGAAGCCGCGAACGGCGAGGCGCGCGACGAGGCCGCGCCAGTCCTGCATCTCTGCGACGAGCGTCGTGAGCGCTGCGCCTGCGGCGGTCTTCTCCGTCGTCTCGGAGACGAGCGTGCGGTCCTCGCCGAGGCGCGCCAGGAGGAAGCGCGCCTTCTCCTTCTCGTCCTTGAGGAACGTCTCCTTCTTGCCTTCGGCCACGCGGAAGAGCGGGGGCTGCGCGATGTAGAGATAGCCGCGCTCGATCGTGGCGCGCATCTGGCGGAAAAAGAACGTCAGGAGGAGCGTCCGGATGTGGCTGCCGTCGACGTCGGCGTCCGTCATGAGGAT
Source organism: Thermoanaerobaculia bacterium (assembly GCA_038319835.1). Classification (GTDB taxonomy): domain Bacteria; phylum Acidobacteriota; class Thermoanaerobaculia; order UBA5066; family UBA5066; genus Fen-183. The sequence continues at coordinate 60,878 of JBBQDQ010000002.1, forward strand.
GATCTTGTGGTAACGGATCTTTTCCGGGTCGAAGTCCTCGCCGATCCCGGCGCCGAGCGCGAGGATGAGTGAGCGGATCTCGGCGAACGCGAGCATCTTGTCGAACCGCGCCTTCTCGACGTTCAGAATCTTGCCCTTGAGCGGCAGGATCGCCTGCGTGCGGCGGTCGCGGCCCTGCTTGGCCGAGCCGCCGGCCGAGTCACCCTCGACGATGAAGATCTCCGAGAGCGCCGGGTCGCCTTCCTGGCAGTCCGCGAGCTTGCCCGGGAGGCCGGCGCCGTCGAGCGCGCCCTTGCGCCTTACGAGCTCTCGCGCCTTGCGGGCGGCCTCGCGCGCTCGCGCCGCATCGACGATCTTCTCGACGATCCGCCGCGCGACCTTCGGGTTCTCCTCGAAGAAGCTCGAGAGCCGCTCGTACGTGACGGTCTGCACCCACGTCTTTGCTTCCTGCGAGACGAGCTTCTCCTTCGTCTGCGAGGAGAACTTCGGGTCGCGGATCTTGAGCGAGACGACGGCCGTGAGGCCCTCGCGGCAATCGTCGCCCGCGAGCGTCGTGTCCTTGAGGTTCTTCGTGAGCGCCGCGCTCTCCGCGTAGCGCTGGATCGCGCGCGTGAGCGCGGCCTTGAGGCCCTCGAGGTGCGTCCCGCCGTCCTTGTTCGAGATCGTGTTCGTGAAGCAGAAGATCTGCTCGGCGTAGCCCTCGTTCCACTGGAGCGCGACGTCGAGCCGCTCGTGCTTGGCGTCCTGGGCCGGGTCGCCCGAGGGGTTCTTCACGTCCGAGAACGTGATGACGGATTCGTGGAGCGGGGCCTTGTTCTTGTTGAGGTGCTCGACGAAGGACTTGATCCCGCCGTCGTACTTGAAGACGTGCTTCTTCTCGCCCGCGGCGCGCTCGTCGACGGCTTCGATCGTGACGCCGGAGTTCAGGAAGGCGAGCTCGCGGAGGCGCTGGGACAGCGCGTCGAAGTTGTAGCTGACGACGGAGAAGATCTCCGGGTCGGCCTTGAACGTGATCTTCGTGCCGGTCTTGGCGGACTTGCCGACCTCGCGGATCGGCTCGACCGGGACGCCCTTGCTGTAGCGCTGCTGCCAGACCTTGCCCTCGCGCTTGACCTCGACGAGGAGCGCGCCCGCGAGCGCGTTCACGACGGACAGGCCGACGCCGTGGAGGCCGCCCGAGACCTTGTAGGCGTTGTCGTCGAACTTGCCGCCCGAGTGGAGGTCCGTGAGGATGATTTCGAGCGTCTCGCGCTTGTGGACCGGGTGCGGACCGACCGGTATGCCGCGGCCGTTGTCCTCGACCGTGACCGAGTCGTCGGCGTGGACGACGACGCTGATCGTGTCGCAGTAGCCGGCCTGGGCCTCGTCGATCGCGTTGTCGACGAGCTCCGTGACCATGTGGTGGAGGCCCGCGATGTCGTCGGTGTTCCCGATGTACATCCCGGGCCGCTTGCGCACGGCCTCGAGCCCCTTGAGGAGCTTGATCGACGCGGCGCCGTAGTCGTCGCCCGAGTTCGGGTTGGACACGGCCGGCTCGGGCGGCGCGCCGGCGCCGGACGGCGGCTCGGATCTCCCCGCGGCGCTCATCGCGCCGCTCCGCGCGCCACGCGTGTCGCGGAGCGGCCCGCCCCGAGGATTCCTTCGCGCGCGAGGCGGCCCGCCGCCATGCGGTAGAGGGTGCCCGCCGGAAGCGGCAGGCCCCGGACCGCTTCGGGACGCGCGGAAGACAGGAAGATCTGCCCTTCCTCCGGGAGCGCCTCGGCGAAGGCGCCGAGGACGCGCGGGTCCCACTCGGAGTCGAAGTCGTCGAAGGCGAGGACGGGCGGGTTGCCCCCCGCTTCGGCCATGAGCGTCATCTCGGCGAGCGTCCAGGCGAGAAGGAACGTCCGCGTCTCACCCGAGGAGGCGCGGGCCGCGACCGGGACGCCCTCGGCCCTGAGGAGGAGGTCGTCGCGGTGCGGCCCGGCGAGACAGCGCTGGGCGCGCCGTTCGTCGGCCTTTTTCTGCCGCAGGAGGGCGGACAGGGCCAACGAGAGGTCCGACGCGTCGCCCTCGGCCGGCAGGTCGCTCACGAGATCGAGCGCGACGCCACGGAAGGGCGAGCCGAGCGCCTCGGCTGCGCGGGCGATCTCGGTCTCGAGCCGGGCACGCGTCTGGCGGCGCGACACGGCAATCCGGCCGCCGGTCTCGGCGAGGGTGGCCTCGTAGACGGACATTTCGTCCGCGTCGTAGCGCGGCGAGAGCGCGAGAAGGCGCGTCTTGGATGCGCGCGCCTTCTCGTACTGCGAGAGCGTCCGCGCGTGCCCGGAGTCCACGGCGAGCGCGGCGCGGTCGATCGCGCGGCGGCGCTCGGCGGCCGGACCCGAGAGGCGGGCGAGGTCGCGGGACGTGAGAAACACGGCCGGCAGCGTCCGGGCCGCCGTCAGGCGCGTGACGTGCCGGCCGTCCCGGTAGTGCTCGCGGACGCCGGCCGAGAGCACGAGCCCCAGGGTCGCGTCCGTGCGCGGGTCGCCGCCCTCGCGGACGCGCGCCGACAGAACCGAGCGCGGGGCCAGGTGCTCACGCACCTCCGCGAGGTCGCGGGTGCGGAACGACGCCCGCCCGGACACCAGCGCGAGAGCCTCGAGGAGGTTCGTCTTGCCCTGGCCGTTGTCTCCCACGACGAGGTTGAGCCTCGGGTGGAACTCGAGCCGGGCGCTGGCAAGGTTCCGGAACGCGTCCGAAGTGAGGGACAGAATCTCCACGAAGCCTTTTACATCCGCATCGGCATGACGACGTAGAGGTAGCTCCGGATGCCACCAAGGGGCTCCCCGGGCCGCCCCTGGCACTGGGCCTGCTCGTCCTTCACGAAGAGGTGGACGTCCTTGGTCTCGGCTGCCTCGAGGAACTGCTCGAGGTAGCGCGCGTTGAGGCGGAGCGTCACGGGGGTCGCGTCGTAGGCAGCCGGAATCTCCTGCGTGCCGTCGCCGACCTCCTGGCTCTCGGACGAGACGACGATGGAGCCCTTGTCGAACGCGAGGCTTACGGCCTTGGTGCGATCGCCGGAAAGGAGCGCAATGCGCCGGACGGCTCCGAGGAGCTCCTCGCGCGGGACGACGGCTTTCTTGTCGTTTTCCTTGCTGATGACCTTTTCGTAGTCGGGAAAGCGGCGCTCGTCGAGCTTCGAGAAGAGCTTGCGATTCCCGACGACGAATCCGATGTGGTTCGTGCCGCGAACGATCGTCACGGCCGCGTCCTCGGCCGCGTCGAGCTTGCCGAGCTCGTCGAGGATCTTCTTCGAGACGAGGACGGGCTCGAAGCCCGTGTCCGCCGTGGAGCCTTCGACCTCGACGAGCGCCAGGCGGTGGCCGTCCGTCGCAACCATTTCCACGACGCCGTTCTTCGCCTTGAGGAGCGCGCCCTGAAGCTGCAGGCGCATCTCCTCCGTCGAGACGGCGAAGCGGACCTTGTCCACCATCCGGCGCAAGGCTCCGAACGGCAGCGTGAGCGACGGGCCTCCGGCCGGCTCCGGCCGGGTCGGATAATCGCCGGCAGGCAGCCCGTTCAGCCGGATGCGCAGCTTCGGCTCCTTGCATTCGAGAGAAACGTGGTTGTTCTCGAGCACCCGGAGCTTGAGCTCGGCGTTTGGCGGCAGCTCGCGCACAACGTCGTAGAGCCGCCGGGCGGGGGCCGTGACGGCCCCGGCGCTTTTCTGCGAAGTCGTCGGTATCTCGGACACGAGCGTCGTGTCGAGATCCGTCGCGGTCAAGGCGAGTACGCCGTTTCGCGCTTCCAGAAGCACGTTCGTGAGAATCTGGTGGGTGGTTCTCTTCTCCACGACGCCCTGTATCAGGCTGAGTTCGCGGGCGAGAACCGAGGCCGGTATTGTCAGCTCCACGACGACTCCTTATGGAATCTGAATCGTATCATCCAGAACCCCCCAAAAGAAGTAGAAGTCGTAGGGAGTGTCAAAAAGTGCATACGGTCGTAAATGATTCATCATAAATGACTTAAATGTGACAACACCCTGTGTGTCTCCCGGCGCCGGATTGTGTATTGGTGGGTCAAGGGAAACGCGCGGCCCGGGTTATCCAAGGGGTTCGGCGGAGGGGAGGAAAACGGGTGGAGAAAAGCGTGGAAAAGTCAGCGGTACTGCGCCACGAAGCCCGCCACGAGACGGTCGAACTCGGGATCTTCCTCACGCATGGCCGCGATCTTCCTCACCGCGTGAAGAGCCGTCGTGTGATGCTTGTCCGAGAAGAGGCGCCCGATTTCCGGCAGCGACAGGCGAGTGGCTTCCTTCAGGACGTACATCGCGACCTGGCGCGGGAAGACGATCGGACCCCGCTTGGACCGCGCGCGCATCTCGTTCGGCTTGAGGCCGTAATGGGCGGCGATGCCCTTGAGGACCTCGGCCGGCGAGGTTGCGTGTTCCTCGGCGCGGAAGACGTCTTTGAGGGACTCGCGCGCGAGATCGAGGGAAACCGGCTCTCCCTTGAGGGAGGCGAACGCGACCACGCGGTTGAAGTAACCCTCCAGCTCGCGGATCGAGGACTTGATCTTCGAGGCGAGGAAGAACGCGACGTCGTCCTCGAGCGCGACCTCGTGCGCGTCGGCCTTCTGCCGTAGGATCGCGACCTTCGTCTCGAAGTCCGGCAGCTGGATGTCGACGATGAGGCCGCCCTCGAAGCGGCTCTTGAGCCGCTCGGCGAGACCCGGGATCTCGCGCGGCGGCACGTCCGACGAGAAGACGATCTGGTTGCCCTCGTCGTAGAGCGCGTTGAACGTGTGGAAGAGCTCGTTCTCGGAGGCCTCCTTGCCCACGACGAACTGCACGTCGTCGAGGAGGAGGAGGTCCGCCGCGCGGAAGCGCTGGCGCACGGCTTCCATCTTGTTGAAGCGCAGGCCGAGGACGACCTCGTTCACGAAGTTCTCCGAGGTGAGGTAGATGACCTTCTCGCCAGGACGGCGCGAGAGGCGGCGGTGGCCGATCGCCTGCATGAGGTGGGTTTTGCCGAGCCCCGTGCCGCCGCAAACGAGGAGAGGGTTGTACTGCCGTGACGTCTGGTCCGCGACGCGGAGGGCCGCCGCGTGGGCGAGCCGGTTCGACGAGCCGGTCACGAAATTCTCGAACGTGTAGGCCGGGTTCAGGCCGCCGGCGCGCCGGCGGGGCTCGGCCGGCACCTTCTGGGGGTCGACGGAGGAGCGGAACTCGCCGTCGGCCCCGAAGCGGATCTCGCGGTTTCCGACGCCGGCGAGACGGGCGGCCTCGGCGATCTGCTGGGCGTAGGCTTCGGGGATGTAGTCGACGAAGAGCGGCGTCCGCACCTGGACGAAAATCGCCTCGGCGGTCTCTGACTTCTGGCGCGAGTCGCGGAACCAGGAGTCGAACTCCCGCTCGTCGACGCGGGTTTTCAGGTGCTCGAGAATCTTGGCCCAGGAGTTGGCTTTTTCCACAGGTTGTCCACCGCTGTGCAAATCGGTCTCGCGACGGGGGGCGAGAGCCTACCACCCGCCCGGCGGGGGTCAAGAACCCCGCGGGTTGACAGGCGGGGCCCCGACCCGGAGAATCCCGTTCCCCGTCGGAGGGCCCGCCAACCATGGCCAAAACGAAGCGCACGTTCCAGCCCAACAACCGCCACCGGAAGAGGACGCACGGCTTCCTCGTCCGGATGAGAACCAAGACGGGCCGCGCCGTGCTCGCCCGCCGCCGGGCCAAGGGCCGCAAGACCCTCTCCGCCTGAGCGGAGGAGGCGCCCGGGCCGCTGCCCGGCGCCCCCGGCCGAAAAGCCGGCCCATGCACCAGAGCGTCCCTCCCAATCCGCGCCCCGCACGCGTGGAGGCCTTTCCGCGCCGCCAGCGGATCGCGGCCCGCCGCGACTTCACGGCGACTTACGACACCGGGCGCCGCCACCACGGCCGCCTCGTGGTCGTGTTCGCGCGCCCGAAGGACGGGGCGGGCCGGCTCGGCATCACGGCCACCCGGAAAGTCGGGAACGCGGTCCTCCGGAACCGCGCCCGGCGCCGCGTCCGCGAGGTCTACCGGCGCTGGTACGCGCTCGCGCCGCTGGCGGCGTCGCTCGAGGTCGTGGTGAACGTGATGTCCCGCGCCGCCACGGCGCCTTACGCCGCGCTCGACGCCGAGCTCCGGACCCTCCTCGACCGCGCCGCGGCCGCCGCGTGGCCGGAGCGCGCGTGAGCGCCGCCGCGACCGGAACTCCGTCCGTCCCGACCGGACCCTCGGCGGGCGCACGGGCGCTGGCCGCGGTCTTCGCCTTCTACAAGAGATTCGTTTCGCCGCTGATGCCCCCGGCCTGCCGGTTCACCCCGACGTGCTCGGAGTACGCGCGCGAAGCGGTTCTCCGTCACGGCTTCTTTCGCGGTCTCTCGCTCGCGGCGCGGCGGCTGGCTCGCTGCCACCCGTTCCATGCCGGCGGGCACGACGCCGTGCCGTGACCTCGCTCGACTGAGAGAATTCAAGGAGACCTCTTGGAGACCAAGCGCCTCGTCCTCGCGTTCGCCCTCTCGGCCGCCGTCCTGATCGGCTGGTACGTGCTCTTCCCGCCGCCGGCGCCGCCCGTGCGGCCCGCGACACCCGCCGCGGCCGCGAGGACGGCGGCCGCCGGCGCGCCCGCGCCGCTCTCCCCCGCTACCGCTTCCTCGACCGGAGCCGCGGCGCCCCCCGTTGCCGCCGCGCCCGCCCCGGCCGTGCCGGCGGCTCCGGTGGAGCCGATCGCCGCCGCAGCCGGCGAGTCGGTGGAGATCCGCGAACCGCTCTACACCGCGCGGCTCTCGAACGAGGGCGGCGTCCTGACGTCGTTCGTCCTGGTCCAGCACCGCGACGGCGCGGGCAAGCCGCTCGATCTCGTCCGGCAGGGGGCTCCGTTTCCCGGCCGCACGCTCGCCCTCGATCCTGCGGACCCGTTTCTCGAGCGCGCCGCGAAGGCGCACTGGACCGTCTCGAAAGAAGAGAACGGAAACGAGAAGACGGTCCGCTTCCGTTACCGCGAGGCGGACGGCAATGGACTGACGCGCACGTACGTCTTCCGCGACTCCTACGTCGTCGTGGTCAAGGTCGAACGCGACGGCGGCGCCGGCCCGGTCGGAATCGTCCTCGGGCCGAGCCTCGGCAACCCGTCGGGCGAGGAGCTCGCGAGCCGCTACTCGACGCCGGGCGCGACGATCACGGTGGCGACGGGCGGCTCCGTGACGCGGCACTCCCGCGACCTCAAGGAGCCGATCACGGGCCTCGCGGGCCTCGTCGCCGCGGGCCTCGAGGACAACTACTTCCTCACGGCGTTCCTGCCGGGCGCCCAGGGCGTGGTCTCGCTCCGGCCCGTCTCGCTCGCCGTCTCGGCCCCCCCCGCGCCCGCGGCGACGCCGGACGCCTCCGCGACGCCCGCCGCCGGCGCGAAACCCGACGCCGAGAGCCTCGTCGTCCTGTCGGGCGCCGGCGTGCTCGCGACGGACGTCTTCCTCGGTCCGAAGGCGATCGACATTCTCGAGAAGACGCGGCCGGGCCTCGACCGCGTGATCGACTACGGCTGGTTCGCGGTCCTCGTCAAGCCGCTCCTCTGGGGGCTGCGCGCGATCCACAAGTACGTCGGGAACTGGGGCGTCGCGATCCTGCTGATCACGGTCGTCATCAAGATCCTCCTCTACCCGCTCACCCACAAACAGCTCGTCTCGATGAAGAAGATGAGCGGCCTGCAGCCGAAGGTCGAAGCGATTCGCACGAAGTGGGGCTCGCGCATCAAGCAGGACCCGCAGGCGCGCGTGAAGATGAACGAAGAGATGATGGGCCTCTACAAACAGGAGGGCGTGAACCCGGCGGGCGGCTGTCTTCCCCTCCTTCTGCAGATGCCGATCCTGATCGCGTTCTACAACCTGCTCGCGCACTCGATCGAGCTGCGCCACGCGCCGTTCATGCTTTGGATCACGGACCTCTCCGCGAGGGACCCGTACTACGTGACGCCGATCCTCATGACGGCCACGATGTGGATCCAGCAGCAGATGACGCCGACGACGGGCGACCCCGCGATGAAGCGCGTCCAGAACATCATGCCTCTCGTCATGGGCTTCCTCTTCAAGGACGTGCCTTCCGGCCTCGTTCTTTACTGGCTCATGCAGAACATCCTGACGATCGGGCAGCAGCTGATCCTCAACCGCTTCACGAACCTCGGCACGGCCTCGATGAAGCCGAAGGCGTCCTGAGGACGGGACCACGAGGATGTCGCCGCTCGCCGGCGACCGCGGGGGCGACGTGCTCGTCGCTCCCGCGACGCCACCGGGTGTCTCGGCGCTCGCCGTCGTCCGGCTGACGGGCCCCGCCGGCGCCGCGCGCGCCGTCGCGCGCCGCCTCGCGCCGGACTTCCCCGCCGAGCCGGTTCCGCGCCAGGCGCTTCTCCTGCGGCTCGCGGATGCGGAGGGCCGCGCGCTCGACCGCGCGGTCGTCCTTTACTGGGCGGCGCCGCACTCGCCGACCGGCGAGGAGGTCGTCGAGTTCGTCTGCCACGGCTCGCCCGGCGTCGTTGCGGGCCTCGTCGACGCGGCGCGGCGCGCGGGCGCGCGGCCGGCGGAGCGCGGCGAGTTCACGCGCCGGGCGCTGTCGAACGGCAAGCTGGACCTGGCCGGGGCCGAGGGCCTCGCGGCGCTCGCGCGCGCCGAGAGCCGCGGCGCCGCGCGCCGGGCGCTCGGGCTCGTGGAGGGCGCGCTGTCGACGCGCGTTCACGCCGCGCGCGAGAAGGCGCTCGACGCGCTCGCGTCGCTCGAAGCGGCGCTCGACTTCGCCGAGGACGTCCCGGCGGACGAATCCGCGCGCGCGGCCGCCGGCCTCTCGTCCGTGGCGGCGGAGCTGCGGGCTCTCGCGGCCGCGTCGCGCGCGACCGGCGAACGCAAGCCCGTCGTCGCGATCCTCGGCCGGCCGAACGCCGGGAAGTCCACGCTCTTCAACGCGCTCGTGGGGCGCGACCGGGCGATCGTGACCGCGACGCCGGGCACGACGCGCGACGCGATCGCCGAGAGCGTCGAGATCGCGGGAGAGAGCGTGACGCTCCTCGACACGGCGGGTCTTCGCGAGTCGGACGACGAGGCGGAGCGGATTGGCGTCGCGGTGGCGACGCGGGCGGGGGAGACAGCAGACCTGGTTCTCTACGTCGTCGATGCGCGTGTCGGCAAGTCCGAGGAAGACGAGAATTTGCTTGGAAGGGGAAGAGGGGCGGAAGCGCTCGTCGTGATGACGAAGGCCGACCTGGTCGCGCCGTATCCGGCGGCAGGAGCCCCTGAGATTTCCGTGTCCGCACTCCGCGGGGAGGGTCTCGACGCGCTCCGCTCCGCGATTGCGGGGCGGCTCGGGCTCGTCGAGACCGAGGGCGAGCTGCTCGTCCTCGCACGGCACAAGGAGGCGCTCTCCTCGGCCGCGGGGCTCCTCGGCGAGGCCGCGGCGCTCGCGGAGGCGGGCCGCGACGCCGAGCTCGTGGCGGCGCGCGCGCGAGAGGGTCTCGTCGCGCTCGGCGCGATCACGGGGGAGACCGCGACCGAGGACCTCCTCGACCGGATCTTCTCGACGTTCTGCGTCGGCAAGTAGACGGCCCCGGTAAAGTGTCGCCGTGAGCGAACGCCCGTGATCGGGAACTGGGACGTCGTCGTCGTCGGAGGCGGGCACGCGGGCGCGGAGGCCGCGCTCGCCGCGGCGCGTCTCGGCGCCGAGACGCTCCTCGTGACGGGCGATCCCGCGACGATCGGCCGGATGAGCTGCAACCCGGCGGTCGGCGGGCTCGCGAAGGGCCAGGTCGTGCGTGAGATCGACGCCCTCGGCGGCGCGATGGGTCTCGTCGCGGACCGGACGGCGATCCAGTTCAAGGTGCTGAACGCCTCGCGCGGGCCCGCCGTGCGCGGACTGCGCTGCCAGTCGGACAAGGCGCTCTACGCGACCGAGCTGCGCCGCGTCGTCGGGTCCGCGGCGCGCGTGACCGTGGCGGCGGGCACGGCGGCCGGCTTCGCGGTGGAGAAGGGCCGGCTCGCCGGCGTCGTCCTCGAGGAGGGGACGCGCCTTTCGTGCCGGGCGGCCGTGGTGACGACGGGGACGTTCCTCTCGGGCCGCGTCCACGTGGGGGAGAGCAGTCGCGACGCGGGGCGCTGGGACGAGCCGCCCGCGAGGTCGCTGTCGGCGGCGCTGTCCGGGCTGGGCCTGCGGCTCGGGCGCATGAAGACGGGCACGCCGCCGCGCGTCCGGGCGGGCAGCGTCGACGTCGCGCGCATGGATTGCGCGGCGGGCGACGCGCGGCCCCTGCCGTTCTCGTTCCGGTCGCGCCTCGAGCGATTCCCGAGGCAGCCGCAGGTGGACTGCTGGCTCACACACACGGGCGCGCGCGTGCACGACCTCATCCGCGAGAGCCTGCCGCTTTCGCCGCTCTACGCCGGACGCATCACGGGCCGAGGCCCGCGCTACTGCCCGTCGATCGAGGACAAGGTCGTGCGCTTTCCCGACAAGGCGCGCCACCAGATCTTCGTGGAGCCGGAGGGCCTCTCGACCGACTGGCTCTACCTGAACGGCCTTTCGATGTCGCTCCCGCCCGCGATACAGGAACAAATCGTTAGATTGATTAGTGGCCTGGAGCGGGCGGAGATCCTGCGGCCGGCTTACGCGGTCGAGTACGACGTGGTCTTTCCCGAGCAGCTGGATGTCTCGCTCGAGACGCGCGCCCTCCCGGGGCTCTATCTCGCGGGACAGATCAACGGAACGTCGGGTTACGAGGAGGCCGCCGGGCAGGGACTCGTCGCAGGCGCAAACGCCGCGCGCGCCGCGAAGGACCTCGGGGAACCGCTCGTCCTCGAGCGTGAAGAGGCGTACATCGGCGTCATGCTCGACGACCTCGTCACCCTCGGCCTCGACGAGCCGTACCGCCTCCTGACGTCGCGCGCCGAACACCGCCTCCTCCTTGGCGCCGACAGCGCGTACGCGCGGCTCACGCGGAAGGCCGTTGGGTTCGGCCTCGTCTCGGAGGAGGCGGCCGCGCCGATTCTCGAGGCCGAGGCGCGCCATACCCGCGTCTCGTCGGCGCTCGAAGCCGCGCGCGTGACGCCGGACCGCGCGACGCGGGCCCGCCTCGCCGAGGATGGCGTCGACGTCGTCGAAGAAACGACTCTCGCGGGACTGCTGCGGAGGCCCGACGTCGAGGCTGCGTCGCTCCGCGCGTTTCTCGCCGAAGCGCTCGGCGCAGAGGCGCGTGCGGACCTTGCGGCTCTCGACGCGGAAGGTCTCGATCGCGTCGCGTCCGAGCTCCGGTACGCGGGCTTCCTCCAGCGCGAGCGCCAGACCGTCGCGCGGCTGAAACGCGCGGGAGGGCGGAGGATCCCGAGGAAATTCGTCTACCGGGGACTTCCCGGGCTCTCGCGTGAGGCCGTCGAGAAGCTCGAACGCCACCGGCCGGGCACGCTCGGCCAGGCCGCGCGCATCCCGGGCGTCACGCCCGCGGCCGCGGCGCTTCTCCTTGCGCGACTCCTCGCGCGGGACCGGGGCCTGGCCGCGTGAGGCGCGCGGCGCTCGGCCCGGCGGTGTCCCGCGTTGTCGCGTCGCTCCCGGCCGCCGTGCGTCCGGCCGCGGAAGGCGCCCGCGGCGACATGGCGGCGTTCCTGGACTTTCTGCTGGAACGGAACGCGGAGATGAACCTCGTCTCGGTGCGCGCGGCCGAGCCCGAAGCGCTGGCCGGCCACCTCGCGGACGCGCTGGCCGGGCTTCCCTTTCTTCCTCCGCCACGCAAGACGCCGCTTCGACTCCTCGACCTCGGATCGGGCGGCGGGTTCCCGGCGCTGCCGCTCCTCGTCGTGCGGCGCGATCTCGAGGGAACGCTCGTGGACTCGGTGCGCAAGAAGTGCGACTTCCTCTCCGCAGCGGCCGAACGCCTCGCGTTGACCGCGCGCATCCTGAACGTTAGATTCCCCGACTCGTTTCCGATGGAGAAGAGCGGGCCCTTCGACGTCCTCACGACCCGTGCCGTCGGCTCGGCGGGGAGGCTCGTGCGCGCAGCCCGCCGCGTCCTCGCGCCGGGAGCCCGAGCCCTCCTCTGGACGACCGAGCCGCTCGTGAAGGACGCCGTGGCGGACAGCGGCGCGAAGGCCTCGGCCTTTCACCGCGACCCGGGCAGCGAGCGCCGGGGCCTTCTCGTCCTGGAACGTTTCACGTGAAACATCGGGTCCTTGCGATCGCGAACCAGAAGGGCGGGGTGGGGAAGACCACGACCGCCGTCAGCCTCGCGGCCGCGCTGGCCGCGCTCGAGCGGACCGTCCTTCTCGTGGACCTCGATCCGCAGGGGAACGCGACGGGCGGGCTCGGCGTCGACAAGGCGGAGCTCTCGCGGACGACGTACGACTGGCTCATCGGAGAGGCGGCCTTCGAGGAGGTCGCCCGGCCGACGGACCTGCCCTGCTTGACGCTGCTGCCCGCCAACCGCGACCTCGTGGGCGCCGAGGTCGAGCTCGTGGGCGCGGAGCGCCGCGAGTTCCGGCTCAAGGAGCGGCTCGCCGGAGTCCGGGGCCGCTTCGAATACGTCCTCGTGGACTGCCCGCCGTCCCTCGGGTTTCTCACCCTCAATGCGCTCGCCGCCGCGGACGGGCTCCTTCTCCCGATCCAGTGCGAGTACTACGCCCTCGAGGGCGTTTCCGAGCTACTCGCGACGATCGAGCGCGTCCGCGAAAGCCTCAATCCGGGGCTCGAGATCGCCGGCGTCGTCCCGACGATGTGGGACGAGCGGACGAACCTCTCTCGCCAGGTTCTCGAGGAGATCCGGAAGCACTTCGGCGACAAGGTCTTCAAAACGCCGGTCCCGCGCAGCGTGCGGCTCGCCGAGGCGCCGTCGTTCGGCAAGCCGATCCTGCTCTACGACGTCCGCTCGCGTGGGGCCGAGGCGTATCTCGCCATCGCACGCGAGCTCCTTCGCCGCGACGCGCGCTGAGGCGCGCCGGGCGCGCCGCGGGCGCCGCGCGGGCGGCGGCTGTTACGATTCCATCGATGTCCAGAAAGACTGCGCTCGGCCGCGGCCTGTCGGCCCTGATCCCCACGGCGAAGCCGGGGCGTGAAGGCGGCGGCCTCCGCACGGTGCCGCTCGCCCTCCTCGATGCGAATAGAAGGCAGCCGCGCCGCCGGTTCGACGACGACGGGATCGCGGAGCTCTCCCGCTCGATTGCGGAGACGGGGATCCTCCAGCCGGTTCTCGGCACGCGGGAGGGCGAGCGCTACCGGATTCTCGCGGGCGAGCGCCGCGTGCGCGCGGCGCGCCTGGCGGGCCTCTCCGAGGTGCCCGTCGTCGTGCGCGAGGGCGTCACCGATCGCGACCATCTGCTTCTCGCGCTCGTCGAGAACCTCCAGCGCCGCGACCTCACGGTGCTCGAGGAAGCCGAGGCCTACCGCCACCTGCGCGAGGATTTCGGCCTCACGCAGGAAGACATCGCCGAACGCGTCGGCAAGGACCGCGCGACGGTCGCGAACGCACTGCGCCTCCTCAAGCTCGCCGTGCCGGTCCGCGAGCTTCTCGAGTCGGGTGAGCTCACGGCGGGCCACGCGCGGGCCCTTCTCGCGCTCCCGTCGGCCGCCGACCAGGAGACGCTCGCGAAGGAGATCGTCCGGCGGGGCCTGACCGTGCGCGCGGTCGAGGCCCGCGTCACGGCGCTTGCGAAGGGCGGAAGCGGACGAAAGAAGAAGACGCGCGCGGTCGACGCGGACACGCGGGACGCCGAGCTCCGCCTCGCGCGCGCGCTCGGGACGAAGGTGGAGATCCGGAGGAAGAAGCGTGGCGGCGAGGTGCGCATCGCGTTCTACTCGGAGGAGGAGCTCATCGGCCTCTTCGAGAAACTCTCGGGCAGGGGAGACGCGTGAGCGCGAAAAAGAGCAGCGGAACGCTGAACGGGTTCCTCGACCGGGGCGCGCGGCTCGAAGGCACGCTCACGTTCGACGACGTCTTCCGGATCGATGGTGCCTTCAAGGGCACCATCGTCTCGGACGCCGAGCTCGTGATCGGCGACGGCGGCCTCGTCGAAGGTGAGATCCGCGTCGGGCGCCTCGCCGTGTCCGGCACGGTGCGCGGCGTCATCCACGCCAAGGAACGCATCGAGGTCCACGCGGGCGGCCGGCTCTTCGCAGAGATCCACGCGCCCGCGCTCGTCGTCGAGGAAGGCGCCGTGATCCAGGGGCCGGTTGAGGCCGGCCTGGCGCGCCCCGGTGCCGGCGACGGGACCGAACCCACGAAGGCCTAGCGAACCCGGCGCGCGAGCGTCGCGAACGCGGAGCCGACGAGCGCATGGGCGATCGTCGTCTCGACGCCGGCAGGGAGGCCCGCTTCGGCCGCGATCTCGAGGAGCACCTGGTCGACCGCCGTGAGGCGCGCGGCGTCGATCGCAGTCGCGAAGACGCGGGCGTCCGACGCGCCGGGGAAGTTCAGCTCACACGCGGAGACGAGCGTCTCGCCGCCCGAGCGCAGGGCGAGCCCGTGCGTCCGGCAGGTCGTCGGGCGCGCGGCGTAGACCGAGCATCTGCCCGAGGGGAGCTCGAGCGCGGGGCAGGGCGTTTCGCGCACACAGGCAAGCCAGGCCTCGTCGTCGGCTTCGGTCCGCTCGGGATTCAGGACTCCCGCCGCGGCGTCTCCCGGAAAAGTCGACGCGCTTCGCTCGACGGCGGCCGACGCCCGGGCGAGGACAGCGGCGCGATCGGCTGCCGGGAGCTCCGACACGGCGTTTCGCAGGGCGAGGGCCTCGGGCAGCCCGATCGCGAAGAGACCCGCGCAGCAGCCGAAGCAGCCCGCGCGGCAGGCGAGCTCGCCGGGCCGGAGCCGGGCGGTGCTCTCGTCCCAGAGAAGGTCAGCGCCCTCGAGAGCAATAATAATGCGTTCGATTGATATGTGTCTTAGAGCCATGTCGTCCGCGACCGATCATCGCAGGCGATCCGCGCGCCGGGAAGGCCGCCGCTGATGCGCCTGCGGTTTGACCGGGTGGCCGCGCTGTGAGATAACGCGCCGGCCAGCGCGCGTTTCCGGGCCGTTGACCCGCCTCTCCGGAGGCCATCCCTCGAGGTCCCGACCCGCGCGGGCAACGACGCTCGACGGAACGACATGCAGCTTCCCGATCTCTCCCTGCTTCTCGTCATGGTCCTCTTCTGGGCCACGTACGCCGTTCTGCGCGCGTGGGTCTTCAAGCCGCTCGGCTCGATCCTCGAGGAGCGCGAGAAGAAGTCGGCCTCCGCCACGGACGCACTCGCGAAGGCCCTCGAGAACGAGAAGGAAACGCTGGCCTCGATCGACCGGCGCCTCACGGAGACGCGGCGCGAGGCGCTCCTCGCCCGACAGGCCTCGCGCAACGCGGCGAACGCGAAGCGGCAGGAACTTCTCGACGACGCCCGCGAGAAGGCGCACCTCGCCGCCTCGGCGGCCCAGGCGAAGCTCGACGCCGAGGTCGCCGCCGCGCGCACGGAGCTCGCGAAGAACGTCCGCACGATGGCGGGCGAGATCGCGTCCTTCGCGCTCGGCCGGAGGCTCGCATGACGTCCGCGGCGCCGCTGGCCCTGCTCCTCCTCGTGGAGGAAGGACACGAAGCTGCGAAAGGTTTTCTCGGCGTCCCCACCCTCGCCTGGCAGGTCGCAAACCTCGTCACATTCCTCGGCCTCCTGTGGTACTTCCTGAGGAAGCCGGTCGCCGAGTTCTTCGGCAACCGCCGGACCGAAGTCGCCGCCGCGCTCACGAAAGCCGAGGACGACCGCCGCCGCGCCGAGGCGCTCGCGGCCGAACTCTCGAAGCGCCTTGCGCAGATCGAGACCGAGCTCGCAAACCTCAGGGAGGGCGCGCGGAAGGACGCCGAGGCCGAGCACGCGGCTCTTCTCAAGCAGACCGAGGACGACGCCGTGCGCTTCCTCGCCCGCGCCACCACGGACGTGGACAATCGCGTGCGCGCGGCGCGCGCGGAGCTCACGGCCTACGCGGGCGACCTCGCCGTCGAGGTTGCGCGCGAGATCCTCGCGAAGAACGTGACGGCCGAAGACGAGAAGCGCCTCGTCGCCGAAGGCGTGGCCCAGCTCTCCGCGAAGGCGAAGGGCTGAAGGGGCGACGATGGCGGAACGATTCACCCGGCCCTACGTCGACGCGTTCTTCGCCGTTGCGCTCTCCGCCGACGCCGTCGACGCCGAGCTCCCGGCGCTGGATTCGGTCGCCGCGGCGCTCGCGTCCAACCGGGATCTCGTCAAGATCCTCGCGAACCCGGGCGTCGAGAAGAAGCGCCGCAAGGCGCTCCTCGACGAGGTCGCGCACCGGGTCGGCGTCGGCGCGCTCGGCGGCCGGCTCCTCGACATCCTCCTGCAGAACCGGCGGGCGCACCGCCTGGCGGCGTTCCTCTCGGCGGTCCGCGAGCGCCTCGACCGCGAGCGGCGCATCCTCGAGGCGCGCGTCACGAGCGCGCGCCCTCTCGACGACGCGGTCGTCGAGTCCCTGCGCCGCATGGTCGAGGGCCGGACGGGCAACAACGTCCGAATCGTCCCGGCCGTCGACCCCACGCTCCTCGGAGGTTTCGTCGTCGCGGTGGGCAGCGCCCGCCTCGACGCGTCGCTCGCGCGCCGGCTCGAGAAAGCTCGCGCCGCGCTGCACGCCCTCGCCCCGGCGTCTTGACCGGAGAAAGAAGCTTATGGCCGACATCAGCGCCCAGGAAATCACCCAGCTCATCAAGGCCCAGCTCCAGGGCGTCACGCAGGGCGTGGACGTCGACGAGGTCGGGACGGTCATCTCGGTCGGCGACGGCATTGCGCTCGTCTACGGGCTCGACAAGGCGATGGCCGGCGAGCTCATCGCGTTCCCGCACGACGTCTTCGGCCTTGCGCTCAACCTCGAGGAGTCGCACGTCGGCTGCGTCCTCATGGGTGAGACGAGCCGCGTGAAGGAAGGCGACACGGCCAAGCGCACGAAGCGCATCGTGTCCGTGCCCGTCGGCGACGCCCTGATCGGCCGCGTCGTGAACCCGCTCGGCGTCCCCTTGGACGGCAAGGGACCGATCGCCTCGGAAGAGTTCTATCCCGTCGAGCGCCTCGCGCCCGGCGTCGTCGACCGGATGCCCGTCAAAGAGCCGATGCAGACCGGCATCAAGGCGATCGACGCGATGATCCCGATCGGCCGCGGCCAGCGCGAGCTCATCATCGGGGACCGCCAGACCGGCAAGACGGCCCTCGCGCTCGACGCGATCATCAACCAGAAGGGCAAGGACGTCGTCTGCGTCTACGTCGCGATCGGGCAGAAGAACTCGACGGTCGCGCAGGTCGTCCAGACGCTCGAGTCGCACGGCGCGATGGACCACACGATCATCGTCGCGGCCTCCGCGTCCGACCCCGCGCCGCTCCAGTACATCGCCGCCTACGCCGGATGCGCGATGGGCGAGTACTTCATGTACAACGGCCGCCACGCGCTCGTCATCTACGACGACCTCTCCAAGCAGGCCGCGTCCTACCGCGAGATCTCGCTCCTCCTCCGTCGGCCGCCGGGCCGCGAGGCATACCCCGGCGACGTCTTCTACCTCCACAGCCGCCTCCTCGAAAGGGCCTCGAAGCTCAACAAGGAGAAGGGAGGCGGGTCGCTCACGGCGCTCCCGATCATCGAGACGCAGGCGGGCGACGTCTCGGCCTACATCCCGACGAACGTCATCTCGATCACGGACGGCCAGATCTTTCTCGAGTCGGACCTCTTCTTCTCGGGTCAGCGCCCCGCCGTCAACGTCGGCATCTCGGGGTCGCGCGTCGGCGGGTCCGCGCAGATCAAGGTCATGCGCGCGATCTCGGGCACCCTCCGCCTCGACCTCGCGCAGTTCCGCGAGCTCGCGGCGTTCGCACAGTTCGGCTCCGATCTCGACAAGACGACGCAGGCGCAGCTCAACCGCGGCCGGCGCCTCGTCGAGATCCTCAAGCAGAACCAGTTCGTCCCGATGGATATCGCGCTCCAGGTCTCCTCGATCTTCGCCGGCACGAAGGGCTTCCTCGACGACCTCCTCGTCGAGGCCGTGCTGCCCTTCGAGACGGCGCTCCACGAGTACCTGAAGGACCAGAAAAAGCCGCTCCTCGACGAGGTCCGCACGGCGGGCAAGCTCACGAAGGAGATCGAAGACGCGCTTTCCGCCGCGGTCGCCGAGGCGAAGAAGGTCTTCCTCGCGACCCGTCCCGAAGCGAAGGTCGCGTAGGGAGACGCGCGGCGCGTCCATGGCCAACCTGATCGACATCCGGCGCCGGATCCGCAGCGTCAAGAACACGCAGCAGATCACGAAGGCGATGAAGATGG
>JBBQDQ010000003.1:0-71491 GCA_038319835.1 Thermoanaerobaculia bacterium
GAGGCCGACGAGGGCGAGGATCGCGACCATCGGCACGAGGAGGACGCACGAGAACTTCGCGGCGAGGCTCGCCCCGAGCGCCGCGCCCGCCGCGGCCCAGAGCGCGAGGGAGCGCTTCTCGAGCGCGAGGAGGCACAGGACCAGCGTCCCGAAGAACCCGAGCGCGGCGGCGAGATCCGTGTGGACGACGCCCGCGTGCGCGAGGAGGTTCGGCTCGAGCGCGACGAGCGCCGCCGCGAGGAGGCCCGCGACGCTCCCGCCCCAGCGGCACACGGCGAGAGCGACGGTGAGGACGAGGACGAAGAAGAGCGCCGCGACGGGCGCGCGCGCCGAGCCGAACAGGCGCTCCGGCGTGAGCGTCGACGAGAACGCGAAGGGCCGCGGCTGCTCGGCGGTGCGCATCGAGAAGGGCTCGTCCATGTGCGGCGGGCGCCCGCCGGCCGCGCGCACCGCGAAGCCCGACAGGAGCTTCACGAACGGGGGGTGCTCGAGGTTCGCGTTGTACGTGCCGGCGATCGCGTACTCGGCGGCCGCGAGGGTGTGGAACGGCTCGTCCATCGTGGGGCTGTCGAGGCGCGCGTGGTCGGCCACGAGGAAGACGCCCAGACCGGCGAGCGCGGCGGCGCCGAGCCAGAACCGGAACGGCCCTCGGGCGTGCATCCCGCGATTGTAGGGGGCGGGAGCGAACGGAAGGCCGACGGGCTGCTACCCTCGCGCCGTGGACACGCGCGCGCGGGGCCGCGGCCGGGACGGTCTGTTCGCGCTTCTCGTCTTTCTCGCCGCCCTCGCGTTCCGCTTCGCCCCGTTCCCGGCGGCGACGGCGCACGGCTGGCGGCTCCTCTCCCCCGACTGCTACGGCCACCTCCGGCGGACGGCCTCGGTCGCCCGGAACTTCCCGCGCGTCCCGTATCACGATCCGTACCTGAATCATCCCGACGGCGGCGTCTTCATCTGGCCGCCCGCGTTCGACCTTCTCGCCGGAGGGATCGCACGCGTCCTGTACGGCGCCTCCGCGTCGACCGGACAGGTCACGCGCGTCGCCGCGACGCTGCCCCCCGTCCTCGGCGCCCTGCAGGTGCTCCCTCTTTTCTTCCTTGCCCGCCGGGCGTTCGGCCGCCGCCGCGCCCGGATCGCCGCCGCCGCGTACGTCGCGATTCCCGCCGCCGTCCTCTGGGGCGGCTTCGGGCACTTCGACCACCACGTCGCCGAGGCGCTCAACCTGCTCCTCGTTCTCGCGGCCGGAGCGTGGGCCGCGGCCGCGCCCTCCGGCGCGCGCCTCGCCCGCTCCGCCGTCTTCGGCGCCGCGATCGCCCTCGCGGTCCTCACGTGGCAGGGCGCCGTCTTCGTGGCGGCCATCGGCCTCCTGTGGGCGGCCTTCGCGCTGGGCGAGGGCGCGGGCGCGGCCGCCCTCACGGCGGCGCTCCTCGTCGCGGGCGGCGCGGCGGTGACGCTCCCAAAAGAGCCCGTCCCCTTCGCGTTCGTGTCCTTCGGCTGGTTCCAGCCCGCGCTCCTCGCGCTCGCTTCGGGCCCCCTCCTCGCGCTCGCGGCGTGGCGGACTCCGTCGCCCCGCCGGCGGATTTTCTGGAGCGCCGCGGCTGCCGTCGCGCTTGCGGCGGCGCTGCCGCATGCGGGACGCGTCGTCGAGGCCGTGTTCCGCGGCGGGGCCTACGTCTTCAAGGAAGGCGCGGGCGCGCGGCCGGACGACTTCGCCGACGGCGGGTACCTCTCCTACGCGCCCGAGTTCCTGCGCCTCGTCGCCGAGTCCCAGCCGCTCGTTTCCGGATGGTCCACGTTCGAGCGCGCGGTGCGCGAGCTCTCCCCCGGCTTCCTCCTCGTCCCGCTGGCCGTCCTCGTCTGGCTCCGGCCCGCGCTGCGGGCGTTGCCCCGCTCCCCGTTCCCCGTCCGCCCGAAGGCCGCCGCGCGCGCCCTCGTCGCCCTCTTCGCGGCCGCCGTCTTCGTGATGGCGCTCTTCCAGCAGCGCAACGTCTACTACCTGTCCGTCTTCGCCGCGCTGGCCCTCGCCGAGGGCCTCGCGCGCCTCGCGCCGCGCCGCCTGCCCCGGCGCGCGCGCACGTTCGCTCCGCTCGCCCTCGCCGCCGCGCTCGTCGTCCTCCCGGGCGCGCCGTACCTCGCCCGCGCGCGGGCCTACGCGGGTGCCCCCGGCGACGACGTCCTCGACCTCTTCGCGCGCCTCTATGCGCTCGACCCTCCACCCGTGGATCCCGCCGCGCTCCCGCCGCCCGCGCCGGGCTCGATCCCCGGCGTCATGCCGCCCTGGGCCGCCGGCCACTTCGTGACCGCGATCGCGGAGCGCCCGGCGGCCGCGGATCCCTTCTTCTACGGCTGGCGCCGGCAGTGCCGCCTCTTCACGGCCACCGACGACGCCGAGGCGCTCGCGCTCCTCCGGGCCGCGAAGTGCCGGTATGTCGTGACTGCCGACGTGACCCGCCTCCTGCCCGTCTACGCCGCCGCCGCGGGGCGCGCGCCGGGCCCGACGTCGGCGATGTTCGGGCGCCGCGTACACGAGTCCGCCGCGGAGCGACCCGTCCCCTTCCTCGTCCGCGTCCTCGATTCGCGCACGGGCTCGGTCCGGCCGGACGGAAGCTTCCAGCCGCAGTTTCGGGTCTTCCGCGTCGACTCCCCCTAGAATCCTGCAGATGCCCGTGTTCGGAAAGCGCGTCGCGGTCGTGATGCCCGCCTACAACGCGGAATTGACCCTGCGGCGCACGTTTCACGAGATTCCGAAGGAGTGGGTCGACGACGTCATCCTCGTCGACGACGGCTCGAAGGACGGGACGGTCGAGGTCGCGCGCTCGATCCCGGGCGTGCACGTCGTCGTCCACGAGCGCAACAAGGGCTACGGCGGGAACCAGAAGACCTGCTACGCGGCGGCGCTCGCGCGCGGCGCCGACATCTGCGTCATGGTCCACCCAGACCACCAGTACGACGCCTCGGTCCTGCCCGAGCTCGTGCGTCCGATCGCCGAGGGGCTCGAGGACGCGATGTTCGGCAGCCGGATGCTCGGCGGCCGGCCGCTCGAGGGCGGCATGCCGAAGTGGAAGTACCTCGCGAACATCTTCCTGACGGCGGTCGAGAACGCCACCTTCTACCTCTACCTCACGGAGTACCACTCCGGGCTCCGCGCCTACTCGCGGCGCTACCTCGAGACCGTGAACCTCGCCTCGTTCTCGGACGACTTCGTGTTCGACACCGAGATCATCGCGGCCGGAATCTGGAAAGGGATGCGGATCCGCGAGGTCCCGATCGTGACGCGCTACTTCGACGACGCCTCCCAGATCAGCTTCCGCCGCTCGTGCATCTACGGCCTCTCGATCCTGTGGGTCATGGCGCGCTACAAGATGAACAAGTGGGGCTGGCGGAAGGACCCCCTCTTCGCGTGAGCGCGCGGCGCTTCGCGCCCGGGCCCGCGTTCGCCGCGGCGGTCCTCCTCGCGACGGCCGCGCTCGTTTCGCACCGCGACCTCCTCACGGGCTCTTCGACCCCCGCCTACCGCGACATCGGGACGACGCAGCGCCCCTCGCGCGCCCTCGCGGCCGCGCTCGGGCCCGCGAGGCTGAACCCGGCGGCCTCGTTCGGCCAGGCGTACCGCGGGAACCCGAACCTCGTCCTCGCCTACCCCTTCCCGGCCGCGCCCCGCTGGCTCGGCGTCCAGCTCCTCCTCCATCTCGGCCTGGGGCTCCTCGGCGCGTTCCTCTTCCTGCGCACGGAGGTGCGCTCTGACGAAGCCGCGCTCCTCGGCGCGTTCGCGTGGGGCCTCTCGGGCTTCGCCCTGTCCTCGGCCGCATTCCTGAATGCCTCGACGACGCTCGCGTGGGCGCCCTGGATCCTCTTCTCCGTCGCGCGCGCCCGGGCGGCCGAGACCGCCCGCGCGGCCGTGCGGGCGGCGCTCCTCGTCGTCCTCGCGGCCGCCCTGCTCGTCCTCGGCGGAGAGCCGGCCCTTGCGGCCCTCGCGCTCCTCCTTGCGGGCGCGTACGCGCTGCGCGGCCCCGCGCCCGCCCGCCTGCGCGGCGTCGCGGCGCTTCTCGGAGGCGGACTCGTCGCGGCTGTCCTCGTCTCGCCGTGGCTTCTCGAGGTCTGGAAGGCCTCCGTCTTCGCCTCGCGGCGCGTCCGCGGCTTCTCGTGGTCGGAGTTCGCGGCGGTCGGGTTCCACCCCCTCCGCCTCCTCGAAACGCCGTTTCCCCAGCTCTTCGGCGACCCTTCGCGCGTCGTCGCCGGAGCCTTCTGGGGATTCGCCGTCACGCAGGGGAATTCGCCGTACCACGCGTCGCTCGGGTTCGGCGTCGTTCCCCTCGCGCTCGCTCTCGTCTTCGTCCTGTCCGCGCGCCGCTCCGAGGCCCGGTTCTGGATCGCCACGGCGGCCGTGGCGCTCGTCGCCTCGTTCACGCCCTGGTTGCCCGGGGCGCGAGCAGCCTACGAAGCGCTGCCGGCCCTCCACGTCCTGCGCTATCCGGTCAAGGCGCTCCTTCCGTTCACGATGGCGCTCGCCGTTCTTGCGGCGTTCGGCGCCGACCGCCTTCTCGTCGAAGGCGCCCTCCCGCGCTTCCGGCGGCGCGCGTCGCAGGTCCTGCTCGTCCTCGCGGGCCTCTTCGCCGCGCTCGCGATCGCGGCGCGCCTCTCCCCGTCCACGGTCTTCGGCGTCCTGCTCCGCCTGTGGGACCCCGCGTGGGTCTCGCCGCCCGGCGTCGTCCTCGCCCCCGTCCTCGAACGGCTCCCGTCGGAAGCGGCCCTCGCGGGCGCCGGCCTCGCCGTCCTCGGCCTTCTCCTCGCGCGCGGGGCAGGCGACGCGCGCGGCGGAATCCTCCTCCTCGCGTCGACGGCGGTGTCCCTCCTCGCCTGGACGCCTGCGGCGATCCCGCGCGTCCCTTCTTCCATCTACGCCGAGCCGTCCCCGCTCGTCGCCAGGGCCGCGGCGCTCGGCGGCCGCGTCTTCGAGCGCGCCGGGAAGGACTTCGACGCCGTGCGGCGCGGCGCCCAGGGGCGCGTCGAGACCGGCGGGATCCTCGACTTCGCACTCGCGCAGGCGCGCCAGGGATGGGCCCTCTCGGGTGCGCCCCATGGGCTCCTCTACGCGTGGGATCCCGATCCCGACGGGAGCTACACGATCCTGAACCGGTACGCGTTCGACGTCGTACGGCAGCACTCGTGGGACGCGCGGCTCAAGTGGCTGCGGGCTGCGGGCGTGCGCGCCGTCATCGCGTCAGACGTGCCGGCCGGGACGCGCGGCCTCTCGCCCGTCTACGTCGAAGGGTCCGCCGGCGTGCTCGTCACCCTCTGGCGCGTGGAGGACCCCCTGCCGGGCCTGCGGCGCGCCGGGCGGGTCGTCGTCGCGGACTCGGTCGGCGCGACGGTTTCCGCGTTCGACGACGCGGGGTTCGATCCCGCCACGGACGTCGTCGTGCACGCAAAGGACCGCACGCTCGCGAGCGCGGACCGCGAACCGGACGGCGCGGCCCGGCTCGTCGAGGACGGCGCGGACCGGCTCGTCGTCGAGACCTCCGGAGCGCGTCCGGCGATCCTCCGGGTGGACCGCAGCTTCACGCCGCGCGTGACGGCGGCCGTCGACGGCAAGCCCGCGACGGTCTACGCGGCGGACCTCCACCTCATCGGGATCCCGGTGCCGGCGGGCCGCTCGCGCGTCGTCGTCGACCTCGCGCCCTGAGCGCGGCGGCCGGGCTCGGCGCCCTCACCAGCGGTGGTACGCGGGGTGGCCTTCCTTCACGGCGACGAACGTGCCGCGGCAGGTCGCCGTGACCTTCCCGCCGGCCTCGATCCGCGCCTCGACGACCGCACGGTCGGCCGTCGACTCGACGACGCGGGCCGACAGGCGCAGCGGCTCGGCGATCGGCGTCGGGCGTTTGAGCGTCACGTGGAAGTCGGCCGTCACGGTCGACGGCAGGAGGCCGTCCCCGGCTTTCTGCATGAGGTGCCAGGCCGCCGCCCAGTTGCTGTGGCAATCGAGGAGCGCGCCGATGATCCCGCCGTTCACGACTCCCTCGAACGCGAGGTGGTGCGGCTCGGCGCTCCAGGTCGCGACGACCTCGTCCCCTTCGACGAAGCTCCGGATGTGCAGGCCCTTCTCGTTCGAGGGGCCGCAGCCGAAGCAGACCGTGTTCTGACCGTACGTCTCCTGGAGGCTCTTCATGCGGCGGATGATGCCCCAGTGGCGACGGGCGTTGCACGCCCGGGGAGAGTGGTCCAGGTCAGAGCCCTCACCGGCGACGTCCGAGCCGAGAGCAGCGTTCTGCAAACTTCTTCGAAGGTAAGGAACTCCACGCCATCGCACTTCCACGCGGCGAGCAGCAAGGCGAATGGCGCGGCAAAGGACGCCGCCCCCTCGATCTCCGTGTGGATCGAGTGGACATGGAGCGCATCGCCGCCGCCCGCCGCCCCCTTGCCCAGTTCCATTCGAAGAACCTCGCAGGCCCTTTCCGCCTGAGATCCGGCACCACGCAGCGGCAGGGCCAGCAGCTCGTCCAGCGTCGGCAGCGTCGACGGGATCTCCAGCACCCGGCTCGGTCTTCCGTCGGCGCGCAGCGGAAAGAAGGGCGGCCCGCCGCGCGTGTCCGACGTCGCGAGGACGCCGTGCGCCTCCTGCACTTCGACGGAGAGCGGCGTCGCCGTCCAACCCGGCGCGGCCTGGAACGCGGCCGGCACCCCGAAGATCTCGAGGAAGCGCGCGTGCTCCTTTGCGACGACCGTCTCGATCTCCTCGCGGGTCATCTGCGGCAGGTGGTCGTGCCAGTCGATGTGGTCCCACGCGTGGATGCCGACCGCATGCCCCGCGGCCGCCGCCTCGCGCATCCGCGCGACCGTCTCCTTGCGCCCGCCGATGTCGGGCGCGGGCAGGAGCGTCCCGTAGAGCATCGTCTTCCAGCCGTACGACGCCGCGGGGCTCGCGGACAGGACCTTTTTCACGAAGCCCTTCCGGAAGATCCGTTTGATGGCCTTGCCGCTCGTATCCGGGCCGAGCGAGAAGAAGAACGTCGCCTTCACGCCCTCCTTCGCGAAGAGGTCGAGGAGGCGAGGTACACCCTCGAGCGTGCCGCGGTACGTGTCGACGTCGACCTTGAGGGCGAGCCGGGCGCTCAGGTCACACTTCCGGGGGCTTCCTGCCCTTCAGGTAAAAGTCGAGCGTCTTGCCGAGACCCGTCTTGAAGTCCGTCTTCGGCGTCCACCCGAGGAGCCGCTTCGCCTTCGCGACGGAGGGGACCCGCGTCGTGATGTCCTGATAGCCCTCGCCGTAGTACTGCTTCGACGAGACCTTCACGATCCGCGTCTTCTTCGCGGCGGCGGCGAACTTCGGGTACGTCGCGACGGCGTCGATCAGCGTGTGGGCGAGCGTCTCGATCGAAAGGTCGGCCGAGGGGTTCCCGAGGTTGAAGATCTGGCTGTCGGCCTTCCCCTTCGGGTTCTCGAGGATCGTCATGAGGCCGTCGATCCCGTCCTCGATGTACGTGAAGCAGCGCCTCTGCGAGCCGCCGTCCACGAGCTTGATCGGGACTCCGTAGAGGATGTTGTGGAGGAACTGCGTCAGGACGCGGCTCGACCCTTCCTTCGGGGCGTCGATGTTGTCGAGGTGCGGCCCGTACCAGTTGAAGGGGCGGAAGAGCGTGTATTGCAGGCCCTGCGCCATCCCCATCGCCGCGATCACGCGGTCGAGGAGCTGCTTGGAGGCCGAGTAGATCCAGCGCGGCTTCGCGATGGGCCCGTAGACGAGCGGCGAGCGGTCCTCGTCGAACTCCTTGTCCGGACACATCCCGTAGACCTCGGAGGTGGACGGGAAGACGACGCGCTTGCCGTACTTGCTCGCCATCTTGATGATCCGGAGGTTCTCCTCGAAGTCGAGCTCGAAGACGGAGAGCGGGTTCTTCACGTACGTCGCAGGCGTCGCGATCGCGACGAGCGGCAGGACGACGTCGCACTTCTTGACGTGGTACTCGATCCACTCGCGGTTGATCGAGATGTCGCCCTCGAGGAAGCGGAAGCGCTTGTCGTCGAGGAACTCCTCGATCCGGTCGCTCCCGACGTCCAGGCCGAACACCTCCCACGGCGTCGTCGTGAGGATCCGGCGCGTGAGGGCGTTTCCGATGAAACCGTTGACTCCGAGGATCAGGACTCGCATGGGCTTCCCTTCAGACGCTCCTCAGGACCCAGCTCCGGAAGGCGGCCGCGTCGAGGTCGCCCTCCCCGTCCGGCTTCGCCGAGAGGATCTCGACGGTGCGGTCGTCGCCGGCGTAGACGACGACGGAGCTCTCCGTCGGCTCGACCTTCCCCGGGAAGACGTCGTGCCCGAGGTACGGCGCGAGCCGCGTCTTCCAGATCGTGACCGGCTTGCCGAACAGGTCCGTGAACGCTCCCGGCCACGGGCGCGTCACGGCCCGCACGAGGTCGTGGACCTCCTTCGCGCTCTTCGTCCAGTCGATCTCGCCGTCCTCGGGCTTGCGCCCGCCAAAGTAGCTTCCCTTCGCAAGGTCGAGCGGCACGTGCGGCGCCGTTCCGGCCTTGAGCTTCGGAAGGGCCCGCGCGAGCACGGTCACGGCGGCGTCGCCCACCCGGCGGGACACGCCGAGGATGTCGTCGTCGGGCCCGATCTTCACGCGTTCCTGGTCGACGAGATCCCCCGCGTCGGGCTTGCCCGTCATGACGTGGAGCGAGGCGCCCGTCTCGGTCGCGCCCTTGAGGATCGCCCAGTTCACGGGCGACCGGCCGCGGAACGCGGGGAGGACGGAGCCGTGCATGTTCAGGGCGCCCATCTTCGGCGCCGAGAGGACGCGCTCGGGGATCATCTTCTTGAAGTAGAAGGAGAACAGGAGGTCCGGCGCGACCGCGCGGATCCGTTCCTCGTCGGCGGGGTCGTCGAGGTCGTTCACGATGCGCGGCTCGAGGCCGTGCTTGCGCGCGAGGTCGGCCACCGAGCCGAACCACCTCTCCTCGCCGGGTGCGTCGGGATGCGTGAACACGAGGCGCACGCTCTCTCCCTGGTCGAAGAGCCACTCGAGGCACTTGTACCCGACGTCCGAGTACGCGCAGACGACGAGGCCGCCCATCAGTCCGTCCCCCACACCTTGCGGATCAGGAAACGCGGCCGGCCGCGCACCTGCTGGTAGATGCGGCCCACGTACTCGCCGACGATCCCGATTCCGGCCATCAGGACGCCCATCACGACGAACGCGAGCGCGAAGAGCGTGAACACGCCCTCGACCTCGGCGCCGACGACGAACCGGCGGACGAGGAGGAAGAGGCCGAACCCGACCCCGGACACGGCCGTCACGAACCCGAGCAGCCCGAAGACCTGCAGCGGGACGACGGAGAAGCCGGTCATGAGGTCGAAGTTCAGGCGCACGAGCTTGTAGAGAGAATACTTCGACTCGCCCGCCGTCCGCTCGGCGTGGGCGACGGGGATCTCCACCGGCCGCCGCGCGTACTGCTGGGCGAGCGCCGGGAGGAACGTCGAGGCCTCGTCCGAGGCGGACATGACGTCCACGACGTCCCGGTGATAGCCCCGGAGCATGCAGCCGTAATCGTTCAGCTTCATGCCCGTGATCGCCGCGGTCGTCCGGTTCACGAGGCGCGAGGCCGCTCGCCGGAAAAACGTGTCCTGCCGGTTCTGCCGGATCGTCCCGACGACGTCGGACCCCGCATCCATCGCGGCAACGACCTTCGGGATCTCCTCGGGCGGGTTCTGGAGGTCCGCGTCGAGGGTGATGACGTACTCGCCATCCGTGGCCGTGAAGGCCGCGAGGATCGCCATGTGCTGGCCGGCGTTCCTCACGAGCTCGACGACCTTGACGTGCCCGGGGTTCGCGGCCGCGGCGGCCTTGAGGATCTCGAGTGAGCGGTCGCGCGAGCCGTCGTCGGCGAAGACGACCTCCCAGGGCCGGCCCATCCCCGCGAGGACGGGCAGGAGACGCGGGAGGAGCTGCGGGAGGTTCGCCTCCTCGTTGTAGACGGGGACGACGACCGAGACCTTTCCCGGAACGAACGGACCGCTCATCGCATCGGCCTCCCCTTCTCGACGGTCGCGAGACCCTCGCGGACGACCGGCTGGTTCGGGTTGATCGCGAGCGAGCGCTCGAAGGCGGCCTTCGCCCGGGGAAGGTCGCCGAGGCACCAGCTCGTCAGGGCGAGGAGGTTCAGGTTCTCGGCCTCCGCCGCCGGGCGCCCCGAGAGCTCCTCGAAGAGCGGCCGGGCGCCGACGCAGTCCCCCGTCTCGAAGAGCGCTTTGCCGAGCGACGCGCGGTAGCGGTCGTCCTTCGGGTACGCCGCGACGACCTTCTTCAGGAAGGAGACGAGCTGTGGGCGCTGGTCCCTGCCCTTCGCGCCCTCCGTGTAGAGCTTCACGCGGCGGTACACCGTCGCCTCGGGATCGCTGTAACCGTTCGCGAGCGCGCTCACGAGCGCGTCGTCGGACTCGTCGTACTTCGCCGTCAGGTGAAGGGCGGTCGAGAGGTTCACCCATGCCGTCGCGGACTTCGGGTTCACCTCGAGCGCCTTCCTGTACCAGCCGACGGCCTCCGCGGGCTTGCCGCGGTCGCGGAGGAACGTCCCGACGTTCTGGAACGAGCCCGCCGTCTCCGTGCCCGTGCGGCTCGCGGGCCGCGCGTCCACGGCCGAGGCCTCCGAGCCCGTGAGATACCCGAGCGAGATGAGCTGTTTCGTGAACTCGTCGGCGGCCTTCCTCTCGTCCGCCGTGTTCGTCGCGGGGACGAGGCGCTCGACGGGCGCGATCTTCGCCCACGAGGCCGCGGGGACGGCGGGCTTGCCCGTGAAGCCGGGAACGAGCTTCCCCTCGAAGGACGGATCCGCCGGCAGGCCGAGAAGGCGGCAGAGCGTGGGCGCGAGGTCGAAGACGCTCGCCTTCCCGCGCGCCGGCGATGGAATCACGCCGGGGCCCGCCGCGGCGAGGATGCCGGGGGGCTCGTGCCAGAGGAACGCCGTGTCGAACTGCGTTCCGGAGACGAACGCGGGGCGGTCGGGCCCGTGCCGGAAGCCGTGGTCCGACGCGAGGACCAGCGTCGCGCCGTCCTTCTCCGCGCGGGTCGCGAGCTCGCCGAGGACGCGGTCGGCTTCCACGTAGATCGCGGCGATGCCGTCGCGGTACTTCACGAAGTCCTGCTCGGCGACCGCCGGCATCTTCGGAGCTTCGTAGCGCCCGAGGACGTGGCCGATCTCGTCGGTCCCCTGGAAATAGACCATGAAGAGGTCGAGGCTCGAGCGGTCGTAGAGCTCGAGGCTGATCTTCGCGAGCGTCCGCGTGACGCCGAGGATTTTCCGGAACCCCGTGATCGGGTCGGCGAGGTCCTTCTTCGCCGCGACGGCCGCGTCGAACTCGGCGCGCGTCACGTGGAGGCCCTTCGCGACGTCCTCGTACGGCGGGCTGCCCTCGCGGCGGCCGATCATCCGCACGCCGTCGCCGAGCCCCTCCGGCCACGCGACGGCGGGCGAGCGCGCAAGCGTCTCGGGGTCGAAGAGGACAGGCGCGGCCCGGTCCGACACGAGGAACCCGTTCACCTTCTCGGCCGGCCACGTCGCCCACCAGCCCACGACGCCCACGAGAAGGCCCTTCGCGGAGGCGAGGTTCCAGATCGCGGGCACGCGCCGCGAGCGGCCGGAGATCGGAAGGCGCGCTCCGGTCTTCGGATCGAGCTCCTGGAAGTCCGTGACGCCGTGGTCGACGGGCGTCCGGCCCGTCGCGATCGTCGTCCAGACGAGCGGCGACGCCATCGGCTGGTACGTGTCGAGGTTCCACGTCCGCCCCTTCGCGATGAGCGCCTTCAGGTGCGGGAGCATGCCCGCCTTCAGGAGCGGGTCGAGGTACTTCCAGTCGGCGCCGTCCCAGCCGACGAGGACGACGCGGGCACGTTTTGCGGGCGCCGCCGGAGCGCTCTTCCTCGCGGGAGCGGAGAGCGCGGGCAGGGCCGGCGCCGTGACGGCGAGGGCGAGGGCCAGGGCGACGAAGCGTCGAATCATCGAAATCACGGGCGGCCTCCCAGGACGTCCAGCTCACGGGCGATCGCGGCCGGGTTCCCGCCGAGCCGCGCGGCGCGGTCGAGCGCGGCGCGCGCTCCGGCCGAGTCGCCCGTGCAGCGGCGCGTCCGCCCGAGCATGAGCCACGCGCCCGGGTCCTGCGGCGTCGAGACGGACAACTCCTCGAACACGCGCTGCGCTTCCGGGCAGCGGTGGCGGTCGAAGTAAAGGCGTCCCAAGGCGTCCTGGAGCTGAGGACGGGCGGGACGGAGCTGCCGCGTCGCCTTCTCGAGGAGCGCAAGAGCCGCGGGCGCGTTCCCGGACTCCATGCGCTTGACGACGCGAGCAAGGAGGATGTCGTTTGCGTCCTCTCCGCCGAGCTCGGCGGCCTTCACGGCCTCGGCGTCCGCGGCGTCGAACCGGCCGAGCTTCTCGAGGGAGTCCGCGAGGTTGATCCGGAACGTCGGCGTCTGCGGGTCGGCGGCGATCGCTTTCTCGAACCAGGGCAGGGATTCCTTCACCCGTCCGCTCTCGGCGTAGTAGACGCCGATGTTCGAAACCCCGAACGGCGTCATCCGCACTTCGCCCGCGCCGGAGCCCGCGGCGGCGGGAACGGCGGCCGAGGAGCCCGAGAGGTACCCGAGCGAGACGAGCTTCTTCGCGAACTCCTCGCCCGCCTTCTTCTCGGCCGCGAGGTTCCGGGTGATCGCGGCGCGCTCCACCTTGAACGTCTTCGCCCACGCGACAGCGGGCTTCGCCGCCGGCGCCTTCGCCGAGAGGAGGCCTGCCGGGACCCGTCCCTTCATCCGGACGTCGGGCGGGAGCCCGAGGAGCCGG
Source organism: Thermoanaerobaculia bacterium (assembly GCA_038319835.1). Classification (GTDB taxonomy): domain Bacteria; phylum Acidobacteriota; class Thermoanaerobaculia; order UBA5066; family UBA5066; genus Fen-183. Next base: position 12,826 of record JBBQDQ010000003.1, read on the forward strand.
CAGAGGATCGGGGCAACATCGAACACGCTGACAGTCCGGCGCTCCTTCGTATGTGAGGCGCCGGGGCCCGCGAGGACGAAAACACCCCACGGCTCGTGCCAGAGGTAGGCCGTCTCGGCGCGGACCGACGACACGAGCCCCGGCCTGTCCTCGCCCCACTTGAAGCCGTGGTCCGAGACGAGCATGAGCGTGGCGCCGTCCCTCTGGGCCCGCGCAGCGAGCTCCCCGAGGATCCGGTCGCACTCGGCGTAAAAGAGCGCGACGGCGTCCTTGTACTTCTCGAACCCGGCCCGATCGACGCCCGGGAGGAGTGGTGGGTTGTACTTGCCGAGGACGTGGCCGATCTCGTCCGTGCCTTCGAGATAGAGCATGAGGAGGTCGGGGCGGCTGCGGTCGTAAAGGTCGAGAGCCGTCTTCGCGTAGACGCGCGTCGATCCGAGGATCTTGCGGAATCCCGTCACCTCGTCGTCGAGGTCCTTGCCGGACGCGACGGACGCGTCGAACTCCGCGCGCGAGACGTGGAGGAACTTCGCGACGTCTTCGTAGGAGGGCGTCCCCTCGCGCCGGCCGAGGAGGCGGACGCCGTCCGCGAGCTCCGGCGGCCACGTGAGGCCGGGAGACTTCGAGAGCGTCGCGGGGTCGAAGAGCACGGGCGAGGCGCGGTCGCTCACGAAAAAGCCCTTGACCGCCTCGGCGGGCCACGTCGCCCACCAGCCGACGACGCCGGACGTCAGGCCCTTCGCGGAGGCCACGGTCCAGATCGCGGGTGCGGTGCGCGAGCGACCCGAGACGGGCAAGGAGGTGGCCGTGGCGACGTCGTATTCCTGGAAGTCGACGACCCCGTGCTCGGGCGGAGTCAGGCCCGTCGCCATCGTCGTCCAGAGAAGCGGCGACGCCCGTGGCCGGTACGTCTCGAGCCGGGCCTGCGCGCCCTTCTCGAGGAGCGACCTGAGGTGCGGGAGGCGCCCCTCTTTCAGGAGGGGGTCGAGGAGGGTCCAGTCCGCGCCGTCCCAGCCCACGACGATCACGCGGGGCGGGCGTGCCGCGGCAGCCGTCGGCCCGGCCGCGCGGGCGGACGTCGCGGCCGCGAGGAGCGCGGCTCCGCAGAGGACGGGGAGAGCGGGTCTCATGGCAAAAAAAAGAGGGGAAGCCTTTCGGCCTCCCCTCGAGTCTAACCGGGAAGGAACCCTTGAACGAGACGCGGGCCCCGAGCCGGATCAGCCGCGGCGCCGTCCAGGCGATGTCGCGGTTGAAGTTGGCGTTGGAGGAGTTCGCGGTCGTGTAGGGGCCGTTCTTGCGGGCCTGGCCCGTGGAGGCGAGGATCGCGTTGCACGTGGCGGTCGAGGTGCAGTAGACCTCGTCGCGCGACGTCACGCCCTGGAAGTTCGTCAGGTTGAACACGTCGGCGATCGGCGTGATCGTGACCGCGCCCAGCCTGAGGCCGTACTCCACATGCAGGTCGATGTTGTACGTGGACGGAAGCGTGTCGAAGGTGCCGCGCGCCGTGTAGTAGTGCTCCTGGCTGTAGCCGGGGCGCGCATAGCCGCGGGCCGACATCGGACGGCCGTCCGCGTAGGCCGCGTTGATCGACGTCACGAGGCCGAAGTTGAACGCGTACGTGCCCGTCACCTTGAACTGGTTCGTCCGGTTGTTGCGGAGCAGGCCGTAGTTGTTCGCGTTGAGGTCGATGTAGTCGAAGTCTGCGTTGATGTTCGGGTCGGTCTGGCCCGTCTCACGCGTCTGCGAGAAGTTGCCCGAGTAGTTGCCCTCGAGCTTGGAGTAGATGTAGCTCGCGAGGAGGTAGAAATTGTTCGAGAACCGGTGGTTGACCGTCAGCTCGACGCCGCGGTAGTAGCGGCTCGGGTTGATCGACGGGCAGTTGCCCGAGAGCACCGTGGAGCCCGTGGGGCCCGCGCAGGCCGGGTTCGTCGGGTCCTTGATGACCTGGAGCGGGCTGTCGTCGCCCGGGTTGCTGAGCGCGCACGTCGTGAGCGCCGTCGGGGGCACGTAAGCCGCGAGATTGACGCGCGGGTCGAGAAGGTCGCAGCGGTCTTCGATCGTGCGCCCGAGCTTCTTGTAGATGCCCTTGACGCCGAAGGACCAGCCCTTGAAGACCTCGTACTCGATGCCGGCGATTGCCTCGTCCTGGTACATGCCCTTCAGGTCGGGCTGCGTGAGCTCGCCGCCCTGAATCGTCTGGTACCCGAAGAAGCCGTAGTCGGTGATCGGGTTCACCTTGTTCGGCGTGTAGTTGTACGCGAACACGGTGTACTCGTTGCCGAGGGCGCGGGTCTGGATGTCCTGCGGGATCGTGGAGTAGTAGCGACCGACGGAGGCGTACACCTTCGAGCGGCCGTTGTTCATCGGATCCCAGATGAGGCCGATGCGGGGCGACCACTCGCCCGTGATCGCGATGGCGGTGGCGCCTTCGGCGTCGAGGAGCCGCTGCTCCTCGTACCGGACGCCCACGTTCAGCGTGAGGTTGCGGAGGACCTTCCAGGAATCCTGCGCGAAGAGCGCGATGTTCTTCGTGGTCGGCGGGTTGTCGACCGACGGCGCGACCTGGAAGCCGGCGCAGGCGTTCGCCGCGGCCGCCGAGGCCGGCGTGCCGAAGTTGCCCGTCTGGAGGTTGCCGGAGGCGTCGTACTTCGCGATGCAGTTCAGGGGAACCTTCGCGAAGTAGCGCTGGTAGTTGTACTGGTACGCACCGGCCCCGTTCAGGAACTGGAAGATGCGGGCGCCGCCGGGATACTTCTCGGAGAACGACGAGCCGAGCTTCTCGTACTCGCCGCCGATCTTGATCTCGTGCGCGCCGAAGAAGAAGGAGCCCGTCGCCTTGTAGTCGTCACGCTTGTAGTTCTCGTTGACGAAGTACGTCGGGCCGCCGCTGAGGACCTGCGTGCGGCCGCCGCGGTTCTGGATCGCCGAGAGCGTGTCGGCGTAGGGCGAGTTGTTCTCGTTCTTCTCCGCGTGGTGCGAGTACTGCGCCGAGAGGAGGAACGACGTGCCGAAGATGCCGTCGTACTTGGCGGCGATGTCCGTGCCGCCGAACTTGTTCTCCCAGATGACGGCCGAGTCCGGGCCGATCGTTCCGGCGTTGCGGCCGTTGAACGTGCCGGGGTCGCCGAACACCGACGCCGAAATCGTGTGCGCCTCGCCGAGGCGGAACGTCAGCTTGCCGGAGTAGAGCGTCGTACGCGTCTCGTCCGTCCCGGACGACGTCGTGAAGCCGCCGGTGCCCTTCGTCGTGTCGAGAGTGCCGGTCGGAGTGTAGAAGATCGACGTGTTGCGCGTGTAGTCCTGGTCGCGCGACACGCGGTTCACGGCGCCGAAGAACCAGAGGCGGTCCTTCAGGAAGTAGCCGCCGATGTCCGCGCCGAAGTCGTAGCGCGTCGGGCTGATGACCTGCGAGGCGCCGACGGCCGTGCGGTCGTCGACGTGCGCGTCGTTCGAGCCGAGGTTCTTGTTGTCGTAGTAGCCGAAGAGGTCGCCGTGGAACTCGTTGCCGCCCGACTTCGTCACGACGTTGATCGTGCCGCCGAGGGCGCGGCCGAACTCCGCCTCGTAACCGCCGGTCTTGACTTCGACTTCCTGGACGAACTCGTTCGTGAGCGTCTTGCCCTGGTTGCCGATCTTGACGCCGGTCGTGTTGACGCCGTCGATGATGTACTGGTTCTCGAGGCCCGTCGCCCCGTAGAACGTGATGCCGCCCGAGTTGTCGGTGCCCGTGCCGGGCGCCGTCGTGGCGACGGACGTGAAGTTGCGGGCGAGCGGGAGCCGCGAGATCTGCTCCGACGTCCCCGTGACGCCGATCGTCGTCCTGGCCGTGTCGATGACCGGGGCTTCACCCGTGACCACGACCTCTTCCTTGACGGAGACCGAGAGCTGCAGCGGCACCGAGGCGACGCCGCCGATGCTCACGTTCACGGTGCGCCGCTCGGCCTTCGTGAAGCCCGAGAGCGCGGCCGTGACCGTGTAAGAGCCGCTCGGCAAAGCCGGGAAGCGGAAGCGGCCCGCGGCGTCGGTGACGGCCGTGCGGGTCCCCTGCAGGGACGGCGACGTGATCGTGACCGAGGCGCCCGGAAGGGGTGCGTTGTTCGAGTCGGTGACCGTACCGTCGATGTCACCGGTGGTCTGGGCGAAAGCCACGTTCGCCGTCAGACCGACGACGGCGAGCGCGAGCACCACGAAGATGCTCAGCCAGCGAGATTTCATTCTGTCTACCTCCTGAAAATTAAAGGATCCATGGAAACTTCGTTGACGGTTTCCCGTAATGAAGGTTGGAAAGAAGTGAGTCCGGGACCCTCCTTTCGAAGATGTTGATTCGGGAACGTCGAGGTCTTCGAATTTCACGTTCGTTCAGAGACGCTTTCACGCCACGTACACGGTCCTGTGACCAGACCCACGAAAACGGGTGCAAAGGCGTTGCCGTCAAGGGATGGAAGCGTACTCAATCTAAGCCTTTGCAGTCAAAGGAACGTTTTCGTCCCAGGATGAAACGCCCCGGGGATCAGTCCAATTAATTGGATTCTGATTCCGTAAACCGGTTCGTCAGGGCCACGTGCTTCCCGTTGTTCTCCCGCCCCAGGACGCCCGCGGGAGTCGTCGAAAGAGGGGGTCTCGCGAACCCGGCCAGGTGGTCGCGATGGACCAGGACGACGACCTTCCGGGGGCCGTTCCAGAGGGCCGCGAAGGCCTCGTCCGACGGGAAGAGCGGCGCCGTGTCGGGGTGTGACCGCCCGAAATCCAGCTCGCTCCAGCCCAGCGCGGCGACCGGCGTCGTCCGCGCCGCATAGAACGGCAGCACCTCGAGATAGTGGCCGCGCTGGACGAGAACGGCGTCGCCGTTCAGCGCGGCGAGCGCCGGCGAGACGACCGGCCACGGCGTCACCCAGCGCGCCGCGCCCGGCAGGACGGCGAGGAGGAACGCGAGGAACGCGAGCCACGGCGCGGCAACGAGAGAAGCCGCGTCGGCACTGGTCGTCAGACGCGGCGAGACGTTCAGGACGAATCCGCCGAACAGCGCGAGGAGCGCGCACGCTCCCGCGGCCTCCGCGCCGAAACGCTGGAGGTAGCCCGCACCCAACCCGTACGCCGCTCCCGCAGAGAGGAGCGCGCCGAAGAGGATGGCCGTCGCCATGCGCTCTCCCCGGAACGAGGCGCCGCGAGCGCGCGCCCGCTCGATCCCGAGCGCGAGAAGGACGGCGAGCGCGGGCCAGATCGGGAGCACGTACGGGATGAGCTTCGAGCGCGACACCGAGAAGAAAGCGAAGACGAGGCCCGAGAAGATCCAGAGGAAACCCTCCGTCGCCCGCGCCTTCCACGCCGCACGCGAGAGGCCCGGCCACGTCTCCTTGAGACGCCCGAGGAACGCCGTCCACGGCAGGAACCCCGCGAGGAGAACCGGTACGAAGTAGACGAGCGGGCCCGTGCGTTTGTGCTCGGTCTTCGCGAAGCGGTCGAAGTGTTCGTGGACGAAGTAGAACTGGAGGAAGTCCGGGTGAGTGCGGGCCATGGCGACGTGCCACGGAACGGCGAGCGCGAGGAAGACGACGAGCGGCCCCGGCGAGAAGACGCGCGCGAGCGTCCGCCAGCGGCCGGTCCAGATCGTCCAGAAGACGATCGCACCCCCCGGCAGGACGACGCCGATTAGCCCCTTCAGAAGGACCGCGGCGGCGCACGCGACGTGGAAGCCATACAGCGCGCGGCGTGCGCGCTTCCCGTCGCCCTCCGCGTCCCCCTCCGCGAACGCGGCGAACGCGAACGCGGCGCCCGACATCGCGAGGGAGAGCATCGGGTCGATGATCGCGATCCGTGCGAGAGCGACGACGAGGAGCGACGACGCGCAGACGAGTCCCGCGAGAAGGCCGGTCCGCACGCCGTACCGCCGCCGTGCGAACGCGGCCACGAGGAGGACCATTCCAGCCGCCGAGAGCTTGCCCGGGAGGCGTACCGCGAGCTCGGTCGGCCCGAGGACGGCCATCGAGGCCGCGACGGACCAGTAGTAGAGCGGAGGCTTCTCGAAGTAGAGGACGCCGTTGAGGCGCGGCGTGATCCAGTCGCCGGTCGCGAGCATCTCGCGCGGGATCTCGCCGTAGCGCCCCTCGTCGGGCTCGAAGAGGGGCACGCGCCCCGGCTCGAGGACGAGGAGGAACGTCGCGAGGAGGAGAAGGGCGAGGAGCGTCCGCTCGCCCGCGTCCTTCGGGAGACGCAGCGTCATTTCTTCTCCAGCGCGAGCGGGCCTTCGAACGTCCAGCGCCGCGCCGGGCGCCAGAAGCCCTCGCTCCGGTCCGGCGAGTCCACCTGGAAGCGGCACGCGCCGCGCCAGTAGTCGTAGGGGGCCTCGCGCCGCGAGTGGACCGCGACGTCGACGGAGAACGTCCCCGTCCCGAGGTCCAGGGCGGGCAGCGTCACGCGCGCGACGGCCGGACCGTCGAGGCGCGTGGGAACGAGGCCGTCGAGCTCGGTGTTCGTCCCATGCACGCAGAGATCCTCGGGCGTGAAGATCCCGATGCCGAAGACGAAGTCGGACGTCGGCGCGCGCGGCGTCACGGCGATCTCGATCGTGACGCTCTCTCCCGACCGGTAGGAATACCGCTCGGCGCCGGACGCGTCGAGCATCCTGCAGCCCGTGATCTCCACCTCGCGGCTCCCCCAGCGGCGAGGCTTCTCGGCGGGAGGAGGAGCAAGAGGAAGAGGAGGAGGAGGAGAAGGAGGAGGAGGAGGAGGAGGAGGAGCGGGGGCCAGGAAAATCTTCTCTTCTTTCTTGTGTTCCTTCGCGAGGCGCGCGCCCTCTTCGTTCGCGACGTCCATGCGGTAGCGCGCGAGAGTCTCCTTCGGGTCGCCGAGCGCCTTCACCTTGCCGTGGTCGAGGTAGAGGACGCGGTCGCACAGCTCCTCGACGAGCGCGAGGGAGTGCGACACGAAGAAGATCGTCTTGCCGCGGCGCGAGAAGTCCGCGATCGTGTCGAGGCAGCGGTGCGCGAACGCCTCGTCGCCGACCGCGAGGACCTCGTCCACGACGAGGACGTCGGGGTCGACGTGGACGGCCACCGCGAAGCCGAGGCGCACGTACATGCCCGAGGAGTAGGTCTTGACGGGCTCGTCGATGAATTCCCCGAGGCCCGAGAACGCGACGATCTCCGGGATCTTTCTCTCGATCTCCCGGCGGGTGAGGCCGAGCATGACGCCGTTGATCACGACGTTCTCGCGGCCCGAAATCTCCGGGTGGAAGCCCGCGCCGAGCTCGATCAGCGCCGAGACCTTGCCCTCGACGGTGATCGATCCCGCCGTCGGCTTGAAGAGGCCCGCGACGAGCTTGAGGAGCGTGGACTTGCCGCAGCCGTTCGGGCCGACGACGCCGAACGTCTCGCCGCGCGCCACCGTGAACGAGACGTCCGAGAGCGCGTGGACGACCTCCGACGGCGCGAGGGCGGCGCCCAGCCCGCGGCCGAGCAGCGCGGATTTCAGGGTCCCGAACGCGCGCGTCCGGCCCCACTTCCGGTAGGACTTCGACAGCTCCCGGGCGACGACGGCCGCCGGCGCGCTCACACGGCCTCCGGGAACGAGTCGCGCAGCCGGTCGAAGAACGCATACCCGGCGAGGAACGCGCCCAGCGAGATCAATCCGAGGACGCCCCAGCGCTCCGGCGGGATCCACGCGGATCGGAAGAACGCGTCGCGCCAGGCTTCGAAGAACGGCGTCGCCGGGTTCCAGAGGAGCGCGGCGCGCAGCCGCTCCGACTTGATGTCGGGCAGCGCGTAGAGGACGGGCGTCGCGAAGAACCAGAGTGAGAGGCCCGTCGCGAGGATGTCCTTGACGTCCCGGAAGTGGACGGTGAGCGCCGCGAGGAGAAGGCCGAGGCCCGCGATGAAAACGCCCTCGAGGACGAACAGCGGCAGGGCCTGAACGAGAGGCCAGCCGACCGGCACCGCGGGCCCGAAGACGCCCGCGGCTCCGAGCGCGAGGCCGGCGCCGAGGATCGGCAGCGCGAGCAGGAAGTGGACGCCCTGCGCCGCGACCGCGACGAGAGGGAGCACCTCGGCCGGGAAGAGGATCTTCTTGAGAAGCGCGCCGTGCGTCGTAAGCGACGACGTGGCGTCCGTGAGGCCGCCCGCGAGCCAGTTCCACGGCAGGAGGCCGGTGAAGAGGAACAGGGCGTATGGGCTCGTCGACGCGCTCCGCCCCGGGAAGATGAACGCGAAGACGACCGAGTAGACCGCGAGCATGAGGAGCGGATTCAGGAGCGACCAGAAGAACCCGAGGACGCTCCCGCGGTAGCGCGCCTTGAGCTCCCTCGAGACGAGAACGCCGACGAGGGCGCGGTGGCGCCAGAGGCCGGCGAGGTTCTTCAGCACGTCGCGTCCATCCCGAAGGACCGATGATACGTAGGATGGGCGCCGTGGGAGCCCGCGTCGCCGCCGAGTCCGTCTCGAAGTCCTACCGACCGGGGCCGGGTTCGGCTCCGGTCGAGGCCCTTGCGGACGTGACGCTCGCCCTCGAGCCCGGCACCTTCACGGCGCTCCTCGGCCCATCCGGCTGCGGCAAGTCGACGCTCCTGAACCTCCTCGGCGCGCTCGACCTGCCCACGGCGGGGCGGATCCTCGTGGACGGGCGCGATCTCGCGGCGCTCGGCGAGGACGAGCGGGACACGTACCGGCGGCGGACGGCCGCCACGATCTTCCAGTTCTTCAACCTCCTCCCGACGATGAACGCGCTCGAGAACGTCGCGCTCCCGCTCCTCCTCGACGGAGCCGCGCCGGGCGAGGCGGACGCGCGCGCCGCGGCGCTCCTCGGAGAGGTCGGACTCAACGGCAAGGAGCGCGCGTACCCGTACGAGCTCTCGGGCGGCCAGATGCAGCGCGTGGCTGTCGCGCGGGCGCTCGCGAACCGCCCGACGCTCCTCCTCGCCGACGAGCCGACCGGCAACCTCGACTCGAAGACCGGGACGCAGGTCCTCGACCTCGTCTCGGGTCTCGTCGCGGACAAGGGAATCACGGTCGTGATGGCGACGCACTCGTCCCATGCGGCGGCGCGTGCGTCGCGCGTCCTGCGCCTCCTCGACGGGCGGCTCGTCCCGTGATCCGCCACCTCCTCCAACCGCTCGTCACGCGGCCCCTCGCGAAGGACCGCCTCCGCTTCGCCCTCACGGTCTCGGGCATCGCGGTGGGCGTCGCGACGATGGCGGCGATCCGGCTCGCGAACGCGTCGGTTTTGTCGTCCTTCTCGGACACGGTCGACTTCGTCGCCGGCAAGGCCTCGATCACGATCCTCGCGGACGGCCCCGGCATCCCCGAGGAGACGCTCGAGCGCCTCGCGTGGCTGCGCGGGATCGGCGCGACGCTCGCCCCGGCGATCGCGGAGACGGCGGCGGCGGGCGCCAAGGACGGAGAGATCGTCGAGGTCCTCGGCATCGATCCGCTCGCGGACGCGGGGGCGCGGGAATATTCATTTGCGAAAGAGGGAGAGAAGGAGAAGAAGAAGATCTTCTTAGAGGGTGAAGAGGGGAAGGAACGCGCGGGCGGACTCTTCTCCATATTCGAAGAAGAATCCCTTCTGGTCACCGAGGCGTTCGCCGCCCGACATGGCCTCTCGGCCGGCTCGCCGCTCACCCTCGTCACGAACTCCGTCGAGCGGACGTTCCGCGTCGCCGCCGTGCTGCGCCCGGCGGGCGCCGCGCGGGCGGCGTCCGGGTCGATCGTCTTCATGGACTTCGCGACCGCGCAGGAGGCGTTCGGGAAGGTCGGGCGCCTCGACCGCATCGACATCGTCCTTCCCGCGTCGCTCGGCGACGCCGAGCGCGCGCGCGTCCTCGAGGAGGTTTCGGCCTCGCTCCCGCCGGGCGTGACGGCCGGACGGCCCGAACGGCGCACGGAGACGGTCGAACGGCTCGTCCGCGCCTTTCGGGTGAACCTCGCGGCGCTCGGCGCGATCTCGCTCCTCGTCGGGATGTACTTCGTCTACAACACGCTCTCGATCTCGGTCCTGCGCCGCCGCGCGGACATCGGCGTCGTGCGCGCCCTCGGCGCGTCGAAGCGGTCCGTCTTCGCCGTGTTCCTCTCGGAGGGCCTCGCGCTCGGCGTCCTCGGCAGCCTCCTCGGCCTGCTCCTCGGCGCGGCGCTCGCGGCCGTCGCACTCAGGGTCGTCGGCGGCACCGCGACGGAGCTCTACGTCCCGTCCGCGCACCCGACGCTCCGCCTCGATCCTCTCGTCCTCGCCTTCGCGTTCGTCCTCGGCGTCGCGACCTCCGTCCTCTCGGCGCTCGCACCCGCCCTCGAAGCCGCGGGCGTCGAGCCCGCCGCGACGATGCGCCACGGCTCGGTGGAGGCCTCGCGGCGGCGGCGCACCCGACCGCTCGCGTTCGCGGGCGCGGCCCTCCTCGTCCTCGCGTGGGCCGCCACGCGCCCCGGCCCCGTGCGCGGTCTCCCCCTCTTCGGGTTCCTCTCCGTCTTCCTGATCGTCGCGGGCGTCTCGCTCCTCTCGCCCGCCGCCGTCATGTTTGCCGCCGGACGCCTGGACGGCCTCGCCCTTCGCCTCTTCGGCGTCGAGGCGCGGCTCGCGCGCGCGAACCTCACGGGCAGCCTCTCGCGCACGTCCGTCGCCGTCGCGGCGCTCACGATGGGCCTCTCGATGATGGTCGCGGTCGCGGTGATGGTCGGGTCGTTCCGCACGACCGTCGCGACGTGGGTCGGCGAGACGCTCGCGGGCGACGTCTTCGTCGGCCCGGCGAGCGGGCGTTCGGGACCGTCGCTCGGGCGCATCCCCGAGGAGGCGATCGACGCGATCCGCGCCGTTCCCGGCGTCGCGGACCTCGACGCGTTCCTCGCCTTCTCCGCGACGCGCGACGGGGTGCCTTACACCGTGGGCTCGGGGCTCTTCGCGTACATCGCGCGGCACGGGAATCTCCCGCTCGTCGACGGCCGCGACCCGAAGCGTGTCTTCGCCGGAGCGCTCGAGAGGGGCGAGGCGATGATCTCCGAGCCCTACGCGGAGAAGTTCCGCGTGTCGACGGGTGACACCGTCGAGCTCCCCGGACCAGAGGGGCCCGTGCGCGTCCGCATCGCGGGCGTCTACACGGACTACTCGAACGACCGCGGGACCGTGACGCTCGACCGCGCGCACTTCCGGCGGATCTGGCCGCTCTCCGGCGCGACCACGATGAGCGTCGTCCTCGAGCCCGGCATCTCCCCGGAGGAGGGGGCGCGCAGGATCGAGACCGCGCTCGCCGGCCGGTTCGCACTGCGCGTGCGGACGAACGCCACGCTTCGAAAGCTCGTCCTCCAGATCTTCGACCGCACGTTCGCGGTGACGTACGCGCTCGAGGCCGTCGCGATCGCGGTCGCCGTCCTCGGCGTCTTCAACACGCTGACGGCGCTCGTCCTCGAGAGGCGGAGGGAGATCGGCCTCCTGCGCGTCCTCGGGGCCTCGGCTGCTCGCGTGAAGCGCGCCGTGCGGTACGAGGCGGCCGCGATCGGCGGCCTCGGGATCGCGCTCGGCCTCGCCTCCGGGGCCGCGATGGCGCTCGTCCTCGTCCACGTCATCAACCGCCAGAGCTTCGGCTGGACGATCGCGATGCATTGGCCCTGGGCCTTCCTCGCTGGCGCGCTCGCCCTCGTCTTCGCGACGACGCTCCTCGCCGCCGCTCGCCCCGCCGGCCTCGCGGCCGCGACCGACGCCGCGGCCGCTCTGAAAGAAGAGTGATGAAGAACCTCGCGCTCGCGCTCCTTCTCCTCGCCATGCGCTTCAAGCCTCTCGATCCGAGCCAGACGATCTCCTTCCCCAGCGACCACGGCGCGCACGAGGACTCGCGCGTCGAATGGTGGTACGTGACGGGCCAGCTCGAGACGGCCTCGGGGAAGCGGATCGGGTACCAGCTCACGTTCTTCCGCACCGGAATCACGGACGACGCCGCGATGCGCGCCTCGTCCTTCGCGGCGAAGGACCTCCATCTCGCTCACTTCGCACGGACGGACGTGGCGAAGGGAACCTTCCGCTTCTCCGAGCGGCTGCACCGCGACGGCCCCGGCGCGGCGTACGCGCGCACGGGCCGCCTCTCGGTCGCCAACGAGGACTGGCGGCTCGAGGAGGCCGGCGGGAAGCTCGTCCTCTTCGCGCGGGACGGAGGCGACGAGCTGTCCCTCGTCCTCACTCCCGCGAAGCCGCCCGTCCTCCACGGACCGAACGGAATGTCCCGCAAGGGCCCCGAGCCCGAGGCCGTCAGCCGGTACGTGAGCCTCACGCGCCTCGAGAGCGCCGGCTGGTGGACGACCGGCGGAACGACCGAGGCCGTGACGGGCCTCTCGTGGTTCGACCACGAGTGGGGCTCGGGCTCGATCGGGAAGGCGACGCAGGGCTGGGACTGGTTCGCGCTGCACCTTCTCGACGGGCGCGACCTCATGCTCTACCGCCTGCGCGGCGCGGCCGGGAACGGCACGCCGTTCTCGTCGGGCACGCTCGTCGAGCAGGACGGGAAGGCCGTCCCGCTCGCGGCGGCGGACTTCACGATCGAGGAGACGGAGCGCTGGAAGAGCCCGCGGAGCGGCGCTGTGTATCCCGCACGCTGGACGCTCCGCGTGCCGAAGGCCGGGCTCGCCCTCGACGTCGTGCCTCTCGCCGCGGACCAGGAGCTCGCCACCGGGAGATCGACCCGGGTGACGTACTGGGAAGGCGCGTGCGACGTGAAGACCGTCGCGGGCGCCCCTGCCGGGCGCGCGTACGTCGAAATGACCGGCTACGCAGGCGCCGGAGGGCTCGGCCTTTTCCGCTAGAATCCGGCCCCTTCACCAAAAAGGAAAAGAGAACAACATGATCAAAGGTTTCAAGGACTTCATTTCGCGCGGCAACGTCATCGACCTCGCGGTCGGCGTCATCATCGGCGCGGCGTTCGGCGCCGTGGTCGACTCCCTTGTCAAGGACCTCATCACGCCCCTCATCGGAATGATCGTGGGCCAGCCGGACTTCTCCGCGATCAAGATCGGCTCGATCGCGATCGGAAGCTTCCTGAATGCCGTCGTGGCGTTCCTTCTCAAAGCCGCCGGTCTCTACTTCTTCATCGTCGTTCCGTTCAACAAGTTCAGCCCGAAGCCCGCTCCCGCGCCCGCGGGCCCGACCCCGCAGGAGACGCTCCTCAAGGAGATCCGCGACCTCCTCGCGAAGCGCTGATCCGTCCAATCGTTCCGGCGCCCCGATCTTCTGGTTAAATACACGCCCTGAGGGAGGATCCATGAAGAAGACGACCGTTTCCGTTCTCGCCACTCTCCTGACGCTCGGCGTCGGCACGAGCCTGCTCGCCACGATGGACATCCAGAAGGCGTTCAAGGCGAAGTACCCGGAAGCCAAGACCCTGAACACGAAGTGCTCCACGTGCCACACGATGTCGCTGCCCAAGAAGGACGGCGAGCACACGAACAACGCCTACGGCGCCGACCTCAAGGCCACGAAGAGCAAGGACGGCAAGTACGACTTCGCCGCGATCGAGAAGAAGGACTCGAACGGCGACGGCGTCTCGAACATCGACCAGATCAACAAGGGGACGAATCCCGGCGAGAAGGCTTCGAAGTAGGCTCATCTTCCAGACGGATGCGCGCCCGGGGCCTCGCGGCTCCGGGCGCTTTCGTTTCCGGCGTCAGCGGTCGCCGGCCGCGTTCGACAGGTGGCTGTGGCGCACGCTGTAGAAGAAGTAGCAGACGAGCCCGATCACGAGCCAGATCACGAACCGCTCCCACGTCGTGCGTGGGAGGCCCAGCGCGAGCCACAGGCAGAACAGGATTCCCGCCGGCGCGCTGAACCACACGAGGGGCGTCTTGAACTTGCGCGGCGCGTCCGGGCGCTTCACGCGGAGGATGAGGACGCCGGCGCTCACGAGGATGAAGGCGAAGAGCGTCCCGATATTCGTGAGCTCGACGACCTCGTCGATGTTCATGAGTCCCGCCGGGAGGAGCACGAGGATTCCCGTGACCCACGTCGCGTTGACCGGCGTGCCCCGTGGGCCGACCTTCTCGAACCAGCGCGGGAGCAGGCCGTCGCGCGCCATGACCATGAAGATACGCGGCTGCGCGAGCTGGAAGACGAGGAGCGCGCCTGACAGGGCCGCGACGGCGCCGATCGAGACGATCCCCGCCACCTTGTTCATCCCGATCGAGGAGAACGCGTGCGCGATCGGATCCGCGACGCCGTGGTACGCCGTGTACGGCAGCATCCCGGAGACGACCGTGCAGACCCCGACGTAGATCACGGTGCAGATCGCGAGGCTCCCGAGGATACCGCGCGGGAGATCTCGTCCCGGATTGCGCGTCTCCTCCGCTGTCGTCGAGACCGCGTCGAAGCCGATGAACGCGAAGAAGATGATCGCGGCGCCGGCCTGAATCCCCTTGAGGCCGTTCGGCGCGAAGGGGTGGTAGTTCGCCGGCTTCACGTAGAAGGCGCCGATCGCGATCACCCCGAGGAGGAGGACGATCTTCACGACGACGATCACGTTGTTGAAGCGCGTCGATTCCTTGATCCCCCACGCGCAGAGCGCGGTGATGAGGATCGTGATGAGCATCGCGAGGATGTTCATCCCGACCGGGAAACCGCCGACGAGCGGCGCGCCCTGGAGCGTAGGCCAGTTCGCGAAGGCGTCCGCGCCGGCGAGCGCTCCCGCCTTCGCCTGCGCGAGGTACCCGAGGCGCGCGGAGATGCTGGCCGCATCCGGGTGCGCCTTCAGGAAGTCGGCCGTGACCTGCAGCATCGTCCGGCTGTCCATCGCGAGCCAGCCCGGCAGGTTGATCCCCATCCCGACGAGGAGATTGTTCGCGTAGCTCCCCCACGAGATCGCGATCGCGACGTTCGAGATCGCGTACTCGAGGAGCAGGTCCCACCCGATGATCCACGCCATCAGCTCGCCGAGCGTCGCGTACGCGTAGGTGTAGGCCGAGCCCGAGACCGGGATCATCGAGGCCATCTCGGCGTAACAGAACCCGGTGAACCCGCACGCGACGGCCGTGAGGAGGAAGCTCACGACGAGCGCCGGCCCGGCCGCGGGGCGCGTGACGCCGTACGAGGAGTCGAACCCGCCCGCGAGGCCCGTCCCGAGGCTCGAGAGGATGCCGGCGCCGATGATCGCGCCGACGCCGAGGAGCGTGAGGTCCCAGGCCGTGAGCGCGCGCTTGAGTTGCCCGTGGCCAGGCTCGTCCACGCTCGCCTTGAGCTGCTCGATGGTCTTCGTCCGGAACAGCTGTTTCCGCAAGAGGCCTCCCCTTCCTTCGCGACGCGGTCGCAGGAGTCTACCGGGCGAGCACGCGGCGCGGGACCTCGTCGAGAGAGGAGATCGCCTCGACGCCCTCGCGGGCCCGGCCGCGCCGGTCGAGGAGCAGCGCCGGAATTCCCGCGTCCCGCGCCCCGTGGTAGTCGTCGACGAGCGAATCGCCCACGTGAAGGGCCTCGCCGTGCGCGACGCCGGCGCGGCGGACGGCCTCGTCGAAGATCCCGCGCGCGGGCTTGCTCACGCCCACGAGCGCCGAGACGACGACCTCGTCCACCGCGGAGGCGAGGCCGAGACGTTCGAGAAGGGGCGGGAGCGTCGAATCCCAGTTCGAGACGACGACGAGCCGGAGGCCGCCCGCGCGCAGGGCTGCGAGGACGGCCCTCGTTTCGGGATAGACGGCCCAGTGCCGCTCCGCGCCGAAGTGCGCGACGAGCTCGCCGAGAAGTTCCTCGGGCATCGCGCCTCCGCCGGCGCGCGCGTACACCGTCCCGACGAAGCGGCGCCAGAACCCGGCCTCCCCGCCCACGCCGCCCCAGCGCTCCTCGCCGCGCTCGCGCGCGAGATCCACGTCCCGCCACGTGGCATGCACCGCCGCGTGGACGGCCTCGTCCGAGGCGGGCACCCCGTGTCGCTCGAACGCCTCGCGATAGACGCGCTCGACGGGCGGATCGGCCCGCAGGAGCGTGTCGCCCGCGTCGAAGAACACCGCCCGGACGTTCTTCAGGACCACGGGCAGGCCGCGCGTCTTCCGCGCGTCAGGGCATCACCTGGCCGCCGTCGATCACGATGGCCTGGCCTGTGACGTTCCGCGCGTCGTCCGAGGCGAGGTACGCGACGAGGCCGCCGATCTCATCCGGCATGAGGACTTCGCCGAGCGGCGCCATCTTCCCCACGTACGCGAACGCCTCGTCGAAGCTCTTCCCCATCCCCTTCGCCATCCGGGCGATCCCCGAGCGGCCCATTTCCGTGTCCACCCAGCCCGGGCAGATCGCGTTCACCGTGATCTTCCGCGGCGCGAGCTCGAGGGCGAGCGAACGCGTCAGCCCGATGATCCCGTGCTTGGACGTCGAATAGGCCGCCATCCCCGCGACGCCGAAGCGCCCGGTGACGGACGAGAGATTCACGACCCGCCCACCGCGCGCGAGGAACGGCGACGCGGCCCTGAGCACGCGCCATGTGCCCGTGAGGTTCACCTCGAGGATCTCGTGCCAGCGTTCGTCCGAGCGCGCGTCGCCGTCCAGGGGCGACGGGCCGCCCACCCCGGCGTTGTTCACGAGGACGTCGATCCGGCGGTCGGGCCGCGCGGCGCGCTCGACGCCCGTCGCGACGGACGCCGCGTCCGTCACGTCGAGGACGACCGCGTGCGCCTCCCCTCCGGCCTTAACGATCTCGGCCGCGACAGCCTCCGCCTCGGCTTCCTTCCGCGCGCCGACCGCGACGCGCGCGCCCTCGGCCGCGAGCCTGAGCGCGATCGCCCTTCCGATCCCCTTGTTCGCACCCGTCACGAGCGCGTTCTTTCCCGCGAGCCGTCCCTTGGACATCGAGTCCTCCGAAGCGGCGATTCTAGGCGCGGCCCGGAGCGCAGGCGGTCTAAGATTCGGCCGTGATCCTCGGCGCATTCCTCGCGGTGTCCGTGATGGCCGGCCAGTCCGCGGCGCCTGTCCCGACCGCGGTCTCTCCGACGGAGCCGCCGGAGCCCGAGATCGTCACCCTGGCCACGACGCCCACGCCGGCGCCGTCGATCTCGAAGCCGCTCGCCGCCGCGCCCCCCGTCAAGGCCGCGCCCGTCCCGACACCCATCGCGGCGCCCATGGCGTCGCCCGTCGCCGCGCCCGCCGCGAGCACCGGCCGGATTCCGGTCCTGCGCACGCCCGACCGGGCCGGGAAGGCCCCTGTTTACGCGATTCACTTTTCGTCCTTCCAGAAGCGCGAGAACTCCGCACGCGACGCCGCCGCGCTCGCGAAGCGGCTGAAGCTGCCGGCGTACGCCGTGCGGGTCGAGCTCGGAGCCAAGGGCACGTGGTACCGGACGATGGTCGGCGAGTTCGCGACGGCCGAGGACGCCCGGCGAGTGCTCGAAGCCCTGCCCCAGGACCTCGCGCGCGAGGCCGGCGGCCTCTACCGTCTGCAGGCGCCGTGAGAGTCGAGGTCCTTCTCTTCGCGTCGCTGAAAGACGAGGTCGGTCCATCGGTCGCCGTCGAGGTGAGCGAACCCGCGACCGTCGCGAGCGTGCGCGCCGCCCTCGCGGCCGCCCACCCCGCGGTCGCGCGATTCGGAGACCGCGCGAAGGCCGCCGTCAACGAGACATGGGCGCGCGAGACCGACGCCGTGAAGCCGGGCGACACGGTCGCGCTCCTGCCGCCCGTCGCGGGCGGCTGAGCGCCGGCGACTAGCCCCGGACGACCGCCTGCATCTCGGCCAGCCGCGCCCGGCAGAACGCGGCGTCCGACGGCACAACCTGAAGCGCGCGGTTGATCGCAGCGGCCGCATCGTGACTCCGGCCTTCGGCCCACGCGATCGCAGCCTGCGCCCGCAGGTGCTCCCAGGCGTCCACCCAAGGCGAGGATTCGGGAATCGAAGCCATGAGCCGCACCGCATCGGCGGTGCGGCCGCCGTGCCACGCCTCCCACCATGCGATTTCGCTTTCGATCGACGCGCGCAGGCTCCTCGGCAGCCGAGGCGTCATTTCCGCGGCCCGGTGCAGGTAGGGGCCCGCCTCGGAAACGTCACCCCGGTCGAGGGCGTGGGCATACGCAAGAAGACAGGCATCCAGGTCGAACAGGGAACCGTCCGCAGGCTCGAGCGCACCGGCGACCGTCGCGGGATTCCAGTCGCGGGGGCGCTCGCCGCGACTCTGGCGCGCCCCGAGTTCGAGCACGCTCCTCTGGCGGTCCGTGCGCGGCCCGCCCCGCAGGAGCCGCAAGAGGGCGGAACCGTCCGTTCGGAACGCTCCGTTCTCCATCGGAATCGCGTTTCCGAGGAACAGGAGGCCGGACAGGAGACGCAGCCACGAGAGGCTGATACGTCCGGCGGACGGGAGACCTCCGCCCGCTGCCGACAGAGCCAGATGCGCGGCCAGGGCCAGCCCGAGGCTCGCCGCGGGACCTCCGCTCACGACGAGTGACATCCGCCGGATGAGGGCGCGCGTGTCGTTCGGCGTCGTCGCGCCGATCCCTCCCCAGAGCCTCAGGTCGCGGTTCCAACCCGCGCGGAGGCGCCCCGCGCCGTCCCGGAGGAGAAACACCGGACCGACGACCCAGAGGCGGAAGCGAAAACCCGCGGCGAGCCCCGCGAGCACGTGTCCGGCTTCGTGAACGGCGAGCGCGACGAAGAATGCGCCGAGCCCGAAGAGTCCCGACAGGAGGATCCGCGACATCGGCGCCGCGATCCCTAGTCGAGCTTCAGCTCTTCGAGGAGCAGCGCGTAGTCGACGGCGCCGCGGGCGGAGCCGTCGAACTCGAAGATCGTCTTGCCGACGGACGGCGCCTCGGCGAGCGCGACGTTGATCCGGATCGGCGTCAGGATCTTCGCGAAGCGCTCGCGCAGCGTGTCGAGAAGCTCCGTGGAGACTGCCGTGCGCAGGTCGTAGAAAGTCGGAAGCACGCCGTCGATCTTCAGGGCCTTCTCGCGCGTCTCGTTCGCGTGCCTCACGAAGACGCGCGTCTTCTCGAGCGCCGGGAGCGAGAGAAAATCGAGCTTCGCCGGCAGGATCAGCTCGTCCGCCGCGTGGTAGACATTCTCGAGGAGGAGACCCGCCGCGGGCGGACAGTCGAGGACGACGGCCTCGTAGCCCTCGTCCTCGAGCGACGCGAAGCGCCGCGCGAGACGCGAGACGCGCTTGTCCTTCGCCTTCCCGCGCAGGACGTCCTCGGCGCCGAGGAGGTCCTCGCCCGCGGGCAGGACGTCGAGGTTCTCGCGCGAACCGCGCACGACCGCCTCGTCGAAGTCCGATTCCTTGAGGAGCCACTTCGAGAGGCCGGCGGAAGGCGGGAGGCCGAGCGACGTCGCGACGCTCCCCTGGGGATCCACGTCCACGAGAAGCGTCTTGCGGCCCGCCCGGGCCGCCGCCGCCGCGAGGTTCACGGCGGTCGTGGTCTTCCCGACGCCCCCCTTGAGGGCCGAAACCGCGAGGATGCGCCGGCGACGCGCGGCCATGGGTGCGGCGCGTCTTATCATGAGTCGATGCCGCACCTGACCGACCTCCCGGTCGAGCCCGCCGACCTCCTCGCGGCGGTCCGGCGAGACGGCGACGGAGGCCTCGCACTCTTCGTCGGTGTCGTGCGCGACCACAACGCGGGAAAGCCCGTGACCCGGCTCGAGTACTCGGCCTATATCTCCATGGCGGAGAAGGAGATGGATCGGATCGCGTCGGAGATCGGGGAGGCTCATCCGGGGGCCGCCGTGGCCTTCCTCCACCGGATCGGCTCCCTCGCGATCGGCGACGTTGCCGTGGCGGTCGCGGCGGCCGCCCCCCATCGGGACGAGGCGTTCGCGGCTTGCCGGGCCGGGATCGAAGCGATCAAAGCCCGTGTTCCGATCTGGAAGAAGGAATTCGGACCGGACGGGAGTTCCTGGGTCGAACCCTGCGGGAACGCCGGGCACCCCTGATTCAGGATTCCGGATCTCCCTCAAACCCATTGAAAAGTCAAGCACTTCCTGCTATCCTCCGGCGCCCATTTTCGGAGGATTGACGATGTTCCTGGCCCTCAGGCGAATCCATGTCTTCGCGAGCGACTTTTCGCGGTCGCGTCGTTTTTACGGTGAAACTCTCGGCCTCCCGGAATCCGGCGGGTTCGAGAACGACTGGGTCGAGTTCGCCCTCGGGCCGCTCCTCCTGAAGCTCACCCCGCTGCGTCCCGGCGAGGTTCCCGCGCGCAACCAGGTCGCCGCCGTGTTCTCGGCTGCGAGCCTCGACGACTCGATCGTGCGTCTCAAGGAGCGCGGGGTCACGGTGACGCGCCCCCCCGCCGAGGAATTCACGGGCCGGTCGGCCGAGATCCTCGACCCGGACGGTTACCGGATCATTCTCTTCCAGGCCTCCGAGCTGCACCCTGACGAAGAGTGGGTCCCGTCGTCGGGCGTGGACGATCTCGTGAAGCAGAAGCTCCACGCGCGCAAGAAGCGCGAGCAGGCGCGCGGCACGAGCAAGAAGCCCGCGAAGAAGGCGGCGCCTGCGAAGAAGCCGCCCGCGAAGAAGCCCGCAGCAAGGAAGCCCGCTCCGAAGAAGCCCGCTCCGAAAAAGCCCGCTCCGAAAAAGAAGCCGGCCCGGAAGCGCTGAGACCAAGTTTCAGGGGCTGCGTGGGATGCCCCCGTCGGACGTCACTTCCTGACGTCCGATGGGAGGAGCCATGACGTTCTCGTTCCACCCGCCTTCACCGGCCCGCCACAACATCCGCAGACATCCCGCCGTCCCGGCCGTCGTGGCTCTGCTCCTCTCGGCCCTCGCGTCTCCCGCCTTCGCGCAGACCGCCGTCACGGCGCCCATCGCGGCGTTCTCCTCGACCGTGGATTCGGTCGTCTCGAAGGTGAACGGTCCGGTCCTCGACGTCCTCGACGGCGCGCTCCAGATCGACGTCACGAACGCGAAGATCCTCGGCGGCGACGACCGCCTCGCGAACCCGGTTCCATGGTCCGGCATCCTCGCCGGCTCGCGCGTGGTCGCGCAGGTGGCCGTGCCCGACGTGATTCCCGCCGTATTCCCGCCGCGCCTCGTCGCAACGAACGTCGTCGTCTTCCTCGCGAACACGGGAAGCCTCTCGGGCCTCGTCCAGGGCGTCGCCGCCGCCCAGGGAACGTTCTCGCTCCTCTTCACGAACGTCATGACGAACGCCGCGACGGAGTGGCTGGGCGCGAAGGCCGACGGCGCTCCCGTGAAGGGGCTTTCGGACCTCTCCGCCGGCATGCAGGCGAACGCCGTCGTCACGTACGACGCCAGCGGCGTCACCGCGAAGAGCGTCTACGCTTTCGCGACGCCGGCGACGCGGATCGAAGCGTTCCGCGGCAAGGTCGAAGCCGAGGGCCCGACGCAGTGGACGATCGGCGGCCGGGTCGTGCAGGTGAACGCGGACACGAAGATCGCCGGCGACCCGCGGATCGGCGACACCGTGGACGTCCTCGTGAAGGCCCCGGTCCTCCCGCCGGGCGCCGGCACCGCCACGATTCCCGTCGCGATCTCGATCATCAAGGTCGTCGCGACGCCGCCTCCGCCGTCGGACCGGACGGTCGAGTTCGACGGCGTCGTCGAAGCGATTCCTCCCGCAACGGGCGCTTCGCTCCCTCCAATGGGCCACTGGACGATCTCGGGCAAGGACGTCCTCGTCACGCCGCTCACGAAGGTCGACAGCGGAATCGCGAAGGGCTCCAGCGTCCACGTCAAGGGCGTCACGCTCCCGATGGCCGTCTTCGCGCCCGCGGCGACGCCGCACATCCTCGCAACGGAGATCACGAAGAAATAGACGCGGGGACCGCACCCGTTCCTTCCTCCACGGCGGGCCGCGAGGTCCGCCGATCTTTTTTCTCCGGGTGTAGGCTCGCTCCATGACGAGCCTCATCGACTACTGCACCGCCGAGATCGAGTCTCTGAAAGCCGCAAAGACGTGGAAGAAAGAGCGCGTCCTCGAAGGGCCGACCGGCGCGCGCGTGCGCGTGGACGGGCGCGACGTGCTCATGCTCACGTCCAACAACTACCTCGGCTTCGCGAACCATCCCCGCGTCCTCGACGCGGCGCGCAAGGCTCTCGGTCGCTGGGGGAACGGCCTCGGCTCCGTGCGCTTCATCTGCGGGACGCAGCAGCTCCACAAGGACCTCGAGGGAGCGATCTCGAAGTTCTTCGGGACGGAGGACACGATCCTCTACATGTCCTGCTGGAATGCGAACGAGGGCCTCTTCGCGCCGCTCCTCGGCGAGGAGGACGCGCTCCTGTCCGACGCGCTCAACCACGCGTCGATCATCGACGGCATCCGCCTGTGCAAGGCAAAGCGCACTCTCGTTCCGCACGGCGACCTCGCCGCGCTCGAGACGGCGCTGAAGGAATCGCAGGCCCAGCGCCGCCGCCTCTTCATCACGGACGGCGTGTTCTCCATGGAGGGCGAGATCGGGCCCCTCGGCGCCTTCGCGGACCTCTGCGAGCGACATGACGCCACGCTGGTCGTCGACGACTCGCACGCGACAGGCGTCCTCGGGAAGACGGGGCGCGGGTCCGCCGAGGAGCTCGGCGTCCTGTCGCGGGTGAAAATTTTCACCTCCACGCTCGGCAAGGCGATGGGCTCGGCCGCGGGCGGCTTCACGACGGGCCCGGCGCCCGTCGTGGACCTCCTCCGCCAGCGCTCGCGGACGTCCCTCTTCTCGAACGCGCTCCCGCCCGCGGTCGCGGCCGGGTCGCTCGAGGCGTTCAGGATGCTCATGGAGGATCCCGCACCCGCCCTCAGGGTCCAGAAGAACGCGAAGACGTTCCGCGCGAAGATGAAGGCTGCCGGCTTCAAGATCCCCGAGGGCATCCACCCGATCGTGCCCGTCATCGTCGGGGACACGGCCAAGGCCCTCGCGATGTCGAACGCGCTCTTCGAGAAGGGCGTCTACGTCTCGGGCTTCGGCTTCCCCGTCGTCCCGCAGGGGCACGCGCGCCTGCGCTGCCAGATCTCGGCCGTCCACTCGGACGACGACCTGCAGGAGGCTGTGGACGCCTTCATCGCCGTCGGGAAGGAATTCGGAGTCGTGTCGGGAACGACACCCTGATCGCGCCCTACGGCACGACCGACACGTGGAAGTGGACCTGCAGGGACGGATAATTGAACCCGGCCGGCAGCGGGTCGAACGGAGCGGCCGCCTTCACGGCCTTGAGCGCGGCCGCGTCCCAGCCCTTCTTGCCCGACGACGTCGAGACCTCCGTCGTCGCGAGGGCGCCGTCCTTCGTGATGACGGCCTGGACGACGGTCTTCTTTCCCACGGGCGGGACCTCCGCGGCCGGCGGCGTCTTCCACTTCGCAGCGACCCTGTCGAACGTCTTCTTCTGGTAGGCCGCGTCCTTCAGCGTCGTCTGGAAGTAGCACTCGAGGGACGGCTGCGCCGCGTGCGCCGCGAGCGCGGCGGCGAGCCCGAGCGCCGCGGCGAACAGGGGAACCCGGCGCTTCACGGCCTGCCTCCGCGCGCCGGCTTCGGTCGCCGGACGAGGACGAGCCGGGCGGGCCGCCCCGCGCGCTCGCACGCCGCGCACAGGCGCGCGCGCCCGAACGCCGTGCGGCGAGTCCACTCCGCCGCGCAGCCCGGGCAGCGGTACGCGTAGCGCGCGTTGCTCTCGCGGATCCGGCGGAGGCGCTCCGTCTCGGGCGCGGCCGTGCGCACGACGCCGAGCCCTCTCGCGACGGACCAGAACCGCGGCGAGTGGCCTTCCTCCGCTCCCCAGCGCGCCGCGCAGATCGCGTGCGCGGCCTCGTGGAGGAGCGTCTGGACCCGGTCCTCGGCGCTCATGTGGCTCGAGACGCGGATCACGTGAGGGTCCGCGCCCCTTCCGTACTGGATGACGCCACCCGTCGCGCGGCGGCCCGAGAGGATCACGCGCGCGGGCGGCAGGCCGTGCGCCTTCGCGAGCGCGTCGTAGCGCGCCTGCAGGCCGCGCTCGCTGTCGTGGACCTCCTCGGCGGGCGGCGTGTCGTCGGAGAACAGGCCGAGCTGGACGAGGGAGCCGGAGCGGATAGCGTCCATCGGCAGGCCTCCACGTCACGCTCCCCACATCGCGTCGCGATGGGGGGCGAGAGGTTTCTCGAGGACCCAGGCGGCAACGGCCGCAGCGAGCGCCGCGGCGAGAAGCTCGAGGAGCGGAACAGGGCGGCCGTGCGAGACCACCGGTGCGGCGGCCTTGACGGCCCAGACGGCAGCGAGCGCCGCGCCTCCGGGAACGGTCGAGCCCGTCCCGAGCGTGAGAAACGCCAGGCCGAGACCGAGCGCGAACGCGACGAGGTACGCGTGGACGACGCCGAGAACGGGCGGGCCGTCGAAATGCGCACCGAACTTGAGACGCGCGGCCGCCATCGGGATCGCGCCGAGCGCCGCGACCGCGGGAGCCGCGAGGCCCGCCGGGACCTTCGCCCTCAGCCACCCGTAGAAGCCGCCGCGGACGACGCGCTCGAAGACGAAGGCGCCCGCGATCGCGAGCGGCACGAGCCACGCGAGGCGCGCCGGGTCCACGTCGCCCGAGAAGGAGGCGTAGTGCAGGAAGCGGGCGACCGGAATGTAAGAGAGCGCGGCGACGGCGAAGGCGAGTGCCGCAACGGCCGCGAGGGCGGGAGCGCTTCTCCTCGATGGCTCCACGAAAGAATGGTAGCAGGATCTACACTCGCCGCACCATGACGACCACCTCCCTCCCGCGCGTCGCCTTCGTCGGACTCGGCACGATGGGCCGTCCGATGGCCGCGAACCTCGCGCGCGCCGGCTTCCCTCTCTCCCTCACGACGAAAACTCCCGGCAAGGCGGCCGCGGTTGCCAAAGAGCTTGCCGAAGGCGCAGGCGGCGCGAGAGACGTGCGGGCCGCCGCGACGCCCGCGGAAGCCGCGCGCGGCGCGGCCGTGATCGTCTCGTGCGTCCCGGACGCGCCCGAGGTCGAGGAGGTCCACCTCGGCGCGAGCGGCACCGCGGAGTCCGCGGCGCCGGGCGCCGTCGTGATCGACTCGTCGACGATCGACGCCGAACGGGCCCGCGGGATCGCGTCCGCGCTCGTCGTGAAAGGAATCGCCTTTCTCGACGCGCCCGTCTCCGGCGGCCAGAAGGGCGCCGAGGAGGGCACCCTCACGTTCTTCGTCGGCGGCGACGCGGCCGCGCTCGAGCGCGCGCGTCCCGTCTTCGAGGCGATGGGCAAGCGGGTCACGCATCTCGGGCCCTCCGGCGCCGGGCAGCTCGGCAAGGCCGTGAACCAGATCCTCGTCGCGAACAACCTCCTGGCCGTCTGCGAGGCGCTCGCGTTCGCCGCGAAGGCGGGCCTCCCGCTCGGCCCGCTGCACGAGGCGCTCGTCGGCGGCGCGGCACGCTCGTGGGCGCTCGAGGTCCTGGGGCAGAAGATGATCGACCGCGACTTCAAGCCCGCGTTTGCGGTGAAGCACCAGCAGAAGGACCTCGCGATCGTGCTCGCGAACGCCCGGGCCGCGGGCGTCCCGCTCCCCGGCGTCGCGCTCGTCCACCAGCTCCTCGCGTCGCTCGAGGCCGAAGGCCGCGGCGAGGACGGGACGCAGGCGCTCCTCACGGTGTACGAACGCCTCGCCGGCGGACGATAAGATTCAGAGAATGGAGGTTCCGATGAAACGCCTCGGCCCGACGTCCCTCGCGCTCCTCGCCGTCACCGCCTCGCTCTCGCTCGTGGCCGCCGAACCGGCTCAGAAGGGGACGTTCGAGAAGAGTTTCCCTTTCACGAGCGACAAGGACGTCAAGGTCGGGTTCAAGGTCGGCGACGCCACGATCGACTCCTTCCGCATCCGGCACTGGCCGGATTCGGACGACTTCCAGAAGGCCGAGAAGGACCTGAACGACAAGCACACGATGGTCGTGGAGTTCCGCTATTCGAACCGAGACCGGGAGAAGGACTACAAGTGCACCTACGTGGTCACGATCCCGGGCGGCAAGGAGGGGAAGCCGTTCGGCGAGAACGACCGGACGGCCACGCTCGACAAAGGCAAGCTCGACGACACGAACTCGATGTTCGTGAAGATGTACACAAGAGACTACAAGGTCGCAAAGACGATCAAGATCTCGTTCGAGATCCGGCGGAAGTGACCCCTCAGGCGCAGGCGCGCGAGCGGATCAGGCCGGCCTTCTCGGCCCGCCACGCTTCGCGGCGGCGGCGGTAGTCCTCGTCGGCCTGGCGCGCGAGGGCGCGCCGGTAGTCGCGCTTCAGGCGGGCGATCTCCTCGAGGAGGAGCACGCGGTCTCCGGGCGGGGCCGATGCGATCTGCGCCTCCCGGATCTCGATCTGCGCCCTCAGGACCCTCGCCTCGTGAAGTTCCGCCGCCGATTCCATGACCACCGATCCCCTCTCGTGGCCCCCGGGGGCCGTCATTCAAAGATAAAGACGTAAGTCACTGCGAAAAGTTTCATTGCAAACCGCAGGATGCATCCCCGGCGTAAACAGGGCATGACGCAGACGCGTCTCGTCCCGATCGTTCTGCTCGTCCTCGGGACGACAGGAGCCGCCGTGGCCAGCGAAGAACCGAAATACCGCATCGAGAAGGATTACGGATCGTTCGAGGTCCGCGTCTATGCGCCGACGATCGTCGCCGAGACGGTCGTCACGGGCTCGTTCGGAGACGGGTCGAGCGAAGGCTTTCGCCGGCTCGCGGGCTACATCTTCGGGGCGAACGACGGCGGGCGGAAGATCGCGATGACGGCGCCCGTCGGTGCGGAGCCGGCCAGGGGCTCGAAGGGAGAAAGGATCGCCATGACGGCGCCCGTCGGCTCCGAGAGGACCGCCGACGGCTGGGTCGTCACGTTCACGATGCCGGCCGCTCTCACGATGAAGACGCTGCCTGCTCCGGACGACGCGCGCGTGAGGCTGCGCGAGGTGCCCGCCCGGCGCGTCGCGGCCGTACGCTTCTCGGGAACGTGGGGCGCGGAGAAATTCGAGGCCGTCGCCAAGACTCTCGCGGCCGACGCGAAGGAAGCCGGGCTCTCTCCCGCCGGCGCGCCGCCCGTCTTCGCCCGCTACGACCCGCCGTGGACTCCGTGGTTCATGCGGCGGAACGAAGTCCTGATCCCGCTCGACCCACGCTGACCCCCGGCCTCACGATCCGAGCGCGCCGCCGCAGGAGCTCCCCGCGCCGGCCGTACACCCGAAGCAGTGGCGGCGCGTTACGACCGCGCGCCCCGAGAGCGCCGCGACGTCGAGGTCCCGGACGTGGAAGCCGCCGCCCGACGCGCCGAGCGCGGGCAGGTCGAGCATCTGGTTGAAGTCGCAGTCGTAGACACGGCCGTCCCACCCGATCGAGAGCGTGTTGCGGCACATGAGGCCGTCGATGGTGCCCGGATTGAAGGATGCGACGAGGAGCTCGAGGTAGCTCTTGAGGTTCCCGCTCGACTCGAGCCACTCGAGATACCGCGAGATCGGCATGTCGTTGAGCGTGATGAGCCGGTCGAACGCGATCCCGTGCTCGCGGGCGAGCCCCTCTTTCCACTCCCGCTCCATCCCCGCCTGGTCCCCGGAGAGGAAGGCGCCCACCGGGTTCGACACGAGCGTCAGCCGCCGGCGCAGATCGCCCGCGCCGTAGCCCGCGCCGTTCAGGAGCCGGAGCGCTTCCAGCGATTTCTCGTACGTCCCGTCGCCCCGCTGGGCGTCCGTGCCGCGCTTCCGCCAGTGCGGCAGCGAGCAGACGATCTCGACGCCGCGCTCGCCCAGCCAAGCCGGCAGGTCGCGATGCGCGGGGACGAGGAGGATCGTCAGGTTGCAGCGGTCGATGACGTGCTTGCCCCGCGCGGCGGCCTCGTCGACCAGGTACCGGAAGTTCGGGTTCAGCTCCGGCGCGCCGCCGGTCAGGTCGACCGTGTGCGCGCCCGTCCGGTCGAGCGCGCGGAGGCACGCGTCGACCGTGGCGCGGTCCATGTTCTCCTCGAGGCGGTCCGGCCCCGCGTCGACGTGGCAGTGGCGGCATGTCATGTTGCAGAGCTTCCCGAGGTTGATCTGGAAGATCTCGACCGGTCCCGGGAGAAGTGCGTCCCGGCCGCTCGCCGCGAGCGCGCGCGCGAAGTCCCCGCCGTGCGCCGAAGCCGACAGGTCCACCGCCGCGACCGCGGCGATCTGGCGCTCCGGCGCCGCGAGCGGGGCCCCGCGCGCGTGAAGCGAAAGGGTCGGCAGCGTCACATCGAGGCTTTCTTCGCGTGCTCGAGCATCTGCATCCCGTGTACGAGCGACGCGCCCCCGCGGATCGCCGCCGTGACGTGCAGGGCCTCGGTCATCTGCTCGAGGTCCGCCCCGTTCTTCAGGCTCTCCTGCGTGTACGCGTCGATGCAATACGGGCACTGGACCGCGTGGGCCACCGCGAGAGCGATCAGCGCCTTCTCCCTCGCCGAGAGCGCCCCGTCCGCGAAGACGGCGCCGTACCAGGCGAAGAACTTGTCGGCGAGGTCCTTGTTGCCTTCGGCGATCGACGCGAAATGCGCGAGATGCTCCGTCTTGTAGTAACCGTCCATGCGCCCCCCTCTCGTGGGAGGCCATTCTCGCCCATCCCGTCAGGGCAGCTCGAGCTCGGCGATCCGGCGTGCGAGCTCGTCGCGCACGCCGCGGAACGCCTCGATGGGCCGCTCGAAGAGCGGCTCGGACGCGGGATCGGGCAGCGGCCAGTGGATCCTCCGCACGCGCTTCGGGAAGACCGGGCAGACTTCCTCCGCGCACAGCGTGACGACGAGGTCCACGGAATCGGCGTCGATCCCGACCTCCGCGAGCGTCTGAAGCGCGAGAGGGTTCATGATGGACGGCTTCGAGCCGGCGCTCTGGACGCGCACGGCGTCGCCGAAGTGCGCGCGGGCGAGGCCGTCACGCTTTCGCCTCCGCGGGCGCCGGATCGAACCAGCCCCGCGTCCGATTGCACGCGGCGCAGACCGTGAGCATCACGGGCACCTCGACGAGGACGCCGACCGTCGTCGCGAGGGCCGCCCCGGAACCCGGGCCGAAGAGCGCGATCGACGTCGCGACGGCGAGCTCGAAGAAGTTGCTCGCGCCGATGAGCGACCCCGGCGCCACGACCGCGTGGCGCACGCCCGCGAGCTTCATGAGCCCGTACGAGAGACCGGCGCCGCGGCGAGGATGACGGCGCCGGCGATGTACTGGTCGGCCTCGGCCGGCGCGATCCACGCCGCGAAGACGTGCCGGAAGAAGAGCCAGGCGAGGAACGCCATCGAGAAGGGCTTGACGACCCAGTTCACGAAGAGCGTCACGAGGAGGCCCGGAGAGACAGCCAGCGCTCGAAGACGCCCATCGCCTGGCTCAGGCCGGCTTCACGGCCCGGACGAACGCGCTCATGAACCTTCCGTCGACCTGCGGCGCCATCGCGTCCGCGTCGAGGCCCGCGGCCGCGAGGAAGTCGCGCGCGTCCTCGATCGTGTAGATCCGCGTGGGCGTGATCGAGACGTCGACGAAACCGGCCTTCTTCAGCTTCGACTCGAACTCCTTCTCCTCGAGGGCGCCCGCGAGGCAGCCGATCCAGAGCTCGACGTTGCGGCGTACGTCCGCCGGCACGTCCCCGCGCACGACGACGTCCGAAACCGCGAAGCGGCCGCCCGGCTTCAGGACCCGGAACGCCTCCGCGAGCGCGCGGTCCTTGTCGGCCGAGAGGTTCACGACGCAGTTCGAGATGATGACGTCGACGACGCCGTCGGGCAGGGGCACGTGCTCGAGCTCGCCCTTGAGAAACTCGACGTTCGTCACGCCCGCGACGCGCTGGTTCTCGCGCGCGAGAGTGAGCATCTCGTCCGTCATGTCGAGGCCGTAGACCTTGCCCGTCTCGCCCACGCGGCGCGCCGAAAGAAGGACGTCGATCCCGCCGCCCGAGCCGAGGTCGAGGACCGTCTGGCCCTCGTGAATCTCCGCGAGCGCCGTCGGGTTGCCGCAGCCGAGCGAGGCCGAGACGGCGGCGGCCGGAAGGCCGAGCGTCTGGTCCGCCCCGTAGAGGTTCGAGGTGATGGGGTCTTTCGCGCCCGCGATCGCCGAAGCGCCGCCGCAGCACGCGCTCCCGCCCGACGTGGCCCTCAGTGCCGCGGCCGCGTAGCGCTCTTTCACGATGTCCTTGATGCCTGTGTCCGCCATGGGAGGCTCCTTAATGATCAACAGATCTTGATGCATTGACGACGACGAAGCTCAGCAGCACCGGGCCGCACCCTCCCGGACGGACCCGACGAAGCGCGTGATCTCGGAAAGCGTGTCCGGACGAAGGGCGTAGTGCACCCAGCGGCCCGCGCGCCGGTCGGACACGAGGCCGCCGTCCTTCAGGGCCTTGCGGTGGAACGACAGGCGCAACTGGCCGAAGCTATCCGCGGAGCGCCTTGATCTTTCCGACGTGCGCGTCGCCGTGGTCCGCGAGGCGGACCGCGAGCTGCTCGACGGTCACCTCTCCTGCTTCGGGGTGCAGGCCCGTCTTCAACCAGGCCTCGTGCGGAAGCGTGCGCAGGAGGGCGATCGAGTCCTCCCGCAGGCGCTTGAACTCCTTGGCGACCTCGGCCGGATCGGCCTCGGCGTACTTCAACGCCGAAGCGGCCGCGTCGTTGTCGAGCATCCAGAACGCCGGCTTCTCGCCGAAGGCCATCTGCGAGAAGCGGCTCTGGTACACGCGCTCGATGTCGCGGACGTGAGCGGCGCTCTCGACCATCGACCACTTCCCGCCGGCCGCCTTCTTCCGCAGCACGTCGTCGGGCACGCCCTTGAGAGCCGCGGCGAGAGCCGCCGGGCCTGCCGCGAGCCGCTCGAGCACGGTGTAGCGCCGCTTGATGGCCTCGATCTGCCCGAGATGGGCCGTGTCGTTGCCGAGTGCATGCCGCTGGATCAGATCTTCCATCGTGAGGCGGCCCGCCGTGGAGTGGATTCCAGCGCGCGCCCACTGGGCCTTGCCGGCCTTGCGCAGGAGCTGGAGCGTCTGTTTCCGAAGCGCGGCCCACTCCCTGACGACCTCGGGGGCCTTCTGGCTGCGGTACGAGCGCAGGATCGCGAGCGCCTCGCCGTTGATGTCCGGCAGCGCGGGGTCGTTCTCCGAGAGGATGCGCGTGTAGCGCTCGATGTAGGCCTCGCGCTCCATGTCGCGCATGTGACAGAGGATCTCGACGATCGACCACTTGCCCGGGGCGGGCGTCCAGTGGAGGACCTTCTTCGAGAGCCCCTTGATCGCGGCCTTGAGGGTCTGCGGCGTCGTGGCGAGCGTCTCGAAGAAGCGGCGGCGTTCGAAGTCTTCCATGGGGCCTCCTCAGCCGGCTCGGACGCCGTTGAGCGGTTTGTCGAGCTCCGGAAACAGGAGCTCCTGCGGCTTGAGCCGAGGGAGCAGGGTGTCGAGGACGTGCTGGGACCAGTCCGCGCGGCGCGCGGGATCGAGGACGACGTGCGGCACGCCCCACACGGCGAGGGTCTGCTGGATCGAGCGGTCGATCTCGTGCTGGAAGGCGAGGTCCGTGTCGCGCACCCCGTCGAACCGCGGATCGCCGACGATCGGGACCTTGAAGAGCGCGTCGTAGCTCCGCGTCCAGCTCCTCACGAGGCCCTCGAGGACCGCCTCCTCGGGACCGCCGGTGAAGGCCCTCTTCATGTAGCAGAAGTTGTCCAGGACCGCGCGGTCGCAGAACACGACGTCGGCCTTCGCCTCGGCCTGCAGCTCCCAGGCGATCTGCGTGTGGAGGATCCAGGACTGCGCCTTGAGCGTCGTGTCACGGTTGATCGGGAGCGGGCACTCCCGGGCGACCTCCCGGACGAGCTCGACGGTCACGTCCCTCTTCTTCAGGGCCGCGGCGAGGTCGAAACAGAGAGTGGTCTTCCCGACCCCGTGCGTGCCGATGAACGCGACCTTCATGCGGGAGCGAGACTACCCCACCCCCCACCCGGGAGTGATCCTCCTCACTCCGGCGCCCCGGGACCACGCTCTGGCGCTCCCGTTCCACACGCCGCCATGGATTCCGCGGCCGGTTCGGCCTAAGTTCCCGGCTACATGGAGGCTGACATGAAGTTCCGACCCTCGATCCTCGCCGCGGCGTTCGGCGCCGCCGCCGTCTTTTCCGCTCCCGCGCCGGCGATCCAGAACGCCGAAGACGTCTCCGCGGGCGAGCGCTTCCGCCGGCCGAACGTCTCGATCGACGCGGAGGCGCGCCTCCCCGGCGGCGGGACGCTCGTCAAGGGCCCGGCCGACGTCGAAGTCGAGTCTCTCGGGCACGGCAATGTAAAGGCGACGTTCTTCCAGGGCGGCGTGCGCAAAGGCCAGGCCGACGGAATCATCGTCGGCGGTGGGAACCAGGCCATGAACGGCGTCGTCGTCGGCCCTCATCACAGAACGCGCCTGTCGAAGCTCTCCGACCTCGGGCTCGACGCGAACACCCCCTGCAGGTTGGTCCCGGGCGCCGGCAAAATCGACTTCGTGATCGGCAACCCCGGCGCGAACCAGATCCTGATCGGCCTCCTGCTGCCGGCCGCGCAGGCGCCCGCGATCGTCGTGCCGAAGCAGGGCCTGGTCGAACCGCCCGAGCCCGATAAGAAGCCCCGCAACGCCGACGTACAGGAGAAGTGACGCCATGAAAACCACCATCGCCGCCCTCTTCCTCGCCGCCAGCACCGCCGCCTCCGCCCTGCCGACCGCCGCCGAGAAGGGCGTCGTCGTCCAGGGAGGCCTCCACTTCCAGAAGACGATCGTCCTCCAGGATGCGGCCTTCTGCGACGGCAGCGTCCGACTCGAAAAGGGCACGTACGACGTCCGGTTCGAGTCGCGGCAGGGAAACAAGGTCCACGTCGAGTTCTTCCAGGGCGGCGTGCGCAAGGGCGAGGCGAACGGAATCGTCATCGTCAACAGCGTCCCGGCGGACAAGACGCGCAAGGGCTCCCCGGCCTCGTTCGAGGACCTCGGCCTTCGTCCCTCCTCGGCCCACGCGTTCCAGAAGCAGGGCGGGAAGCTCAACCTCGTCATCGGCGATCAGAGCTCGAACGCGATTCTGATCGGCCTCCTGCTCCCGGCCGTCCAGAGGAGCTTCGGGGACGGCTCGGTTCACCCCGGCGGCGTCAACCTCCCGTCCGAACAGAAGGTCCAGCCCGTCGGCAAGTAGCCCTCAGCGCGGAGCGGAGAGGCCGACCTCGGCGAAGAGCCTCTCCGTGTCCTCGCCGAGGCGCGGAGGCCCCTGAGCCGGGGGATCTTGGAATCCTTCGAGGAAGAAAGGCGGGCGGATCGTCGGCACGGTTCGCCCGCTTCGGCTCACTTCGAGGATCGATCCCAGTGCGGTGGCCTGCGGCGACCGAATCGCCTCGAGCACCCCGGCCACCGGTCCTGCGGGGATACCCGCCTCCTTGCAGCGGGAGAGCCACGTCTCGCGCGTCCCCTCGGCGAAGACCCCGCCGAGGATCGACACGAGCGCCGCCCGGTTCGCCACGCGCGCCGCGTTCGTCGAGAAGCGGGGATCCTTCGCGAGATCCCCCCGCCCGAGGACCCTCTCGCAGAGAACCCCGAACTGCCGATCCGTGCCGACCGCGAGGAGGAACGGGCCGTCCGACGCTTCGAACATCCGGTAGGGCTCGATCGAGGCGTGCGCATTTCCGTGGCGCGCAGCTTCCTTCCCGGTTGCGAGCGCGGCGCCGCCGACGTTCACGAGCGCCGCGAGACCCGTCGAAAGGAGGTTCGTCTTCACGTGCGCGCCCACGCCGTCGCGCGCGCGGGCGTTCAGCGCCGCGAGGATCTCCGCGAGCGCCGCCCAGCCCGCGAGGACGTCGACGAGCGCGACGCCGATCTTGTGCGGCGCCCCGCCGGCCGGCCCCGTGATGGACATGAAACCCGTCGCGCCCTGTGCGAGGAGGTCGAAGCCCGGGTCGCCCGCCTGCGGGCCCGCGTCGCCGGCGCCCGAGATGGAGCACGCGACGAGGCGCGGGTTGAGGGCGAGCAGCGTTTCGACGCCGATCCCGCGCTTCTCGAGCGCGCCCGGCAGGAAGTTCTCGACGAGGACGTCGGCCTTCGCCGCCCAGCGCCGGACGAACTCCTGGCCCTCCGGCGTCCCGAGGTCCACGGCCGCCGACTCCTTGCGGCGATTCACGGAGAGGTAGTACGTCGCCTCCCCGTCGAGGACGGGCGGCGTCCAGGCCCGCGAGACGTCGCCGCCGCGCGGATCCTCCACCTTGACGACGCGAGCGCCGAGATCCGCGAGCAACATCGTCGCAAGCGGCCCCGCGAGGACGCGCGAGAGGTCGAGGACGACGATCCCGTCGAGCGGAGGCTTACGCACGATCAGAACAAAGGACGTTTCACGACCAGCACGGTCGTGTCGTCCGCGGGCGTGCCCTCGCCCACGTGTCGCCGCCAGTCCGCGAAGAGCGCGTCGACGATCGCCTCCGCCGGCCGACGCCACAGGCTCGCGACCGACAGGACGTCGCGCGGACGGTCGTAGCCGTACGGCGCGTCGACGAGGTCCGGCCCCTCGTAAAGGCCGTCCGACGCGAGGATGAGAACGCCGCCCCTCGGGATCTCGACCGGGATGTCGTCGTACGTGCGTTTCGGCCCCTGCCCGAGCGGCAGGCCCGACCCGACGATCTCGCGGCACACGCCCTCGTCGAGAAGGATCGGGTACGGGTGGCCCGCGTTCGCGAGGAGTCCCTTCCCCGTCTTCGGATCGAGGTTCAGGAGCGCGACGGACGTGAAGAGGCGCCCGCTCCTCCCCATCCGGAGCACGCGGTCGATCTCGACGAGGATCTCCGAGGGCTTCCGCCCCGCCTTCACGAGGCTCGCGAGCGACGCCATGACCATTGCCTGCTGGATCCCGCACGAGTAGCCGTGCCCCGAGACGTCGCCGGCCGCGATCCACAGCGAGCCCGCGTCGTCGATCACGAAGTCGAAGAGGTCGCCGCCCGCCTCCGTCGCGAGGACGGTCTTCACGGCGAGGTCGAAGCCCTCCACGGCGGGCGGCTTCTCGGGCAGCAGCGAGAGCTGCATGCGGGAGAGGAGGTCCATCTCGTACTTCACGCGGCGCTCGGACTCGAGCCGCCGGACGTACTCGGGCGCGTCGATCCGGCCCTCCTCCTCGGAATCGGGCCGCTTCCACCCGAAGACGCCGGCGGCGACGATCGCGAGGAGCGGGAGCCCGGTCGCGAGGGCGGCGAGGGCGTTGCCCTCGAGCGCGCGGCCGGCGACGAGCGCGTCCCTCAGGAGCGCCGACGAGACGCCGGCGACGAGGAGGGCCGCGAGGCCGTGCGCGTCGAAGACGCTCAGGAAAACGAGCGCGTAGAGGAGGCAGAGCGCGAGGCTGGCGCCCCACGGCTCGAGCGGCATGCCGGACGACAGGTACAGCGCGAACAGCACCGCTCCGGCCGTGCCCGCCCAGCGGCGCGGCAGGACGAAGCGCAGGAGGGCGACGAAGAGGACGAAGAGCGCCGCGTCGAACGCCCCCTCGAAGAAGGGACCCTTCTGGGTCTGGAAGAGCGGGTACGCGAACGAAGGTCCCGCGGGTCGCACATGCGGCGCGGCGAGCGCGGCGGCCGCGAACGCGAGAAGCG
This sequence comes from Thermoanaerobaculia bacterium, assembly GCA_038319835.1. GTDB lineage: Bacteria > Acidobacteriota > Thermoanaerobaculia > UBA5066 > UBA5066 > Fen-183. The sequence goes on from JBBQDQ010000003.1 coordinate 48,255, forward strand.
TGATCCCGACCGTCGCGGCTCCCGCACCGAGACCCGAGAGGATCGCGACGCCCCCGCGCGGCCCGAGGCGCCGGGCGACGAAGGAATCGAGGCTGGTCGTGAAGCCCGGGACCGTGTCCCTCAGCAGCGACTCGGCCACGGTCCAGAGAGCGAGCAGGTAGAGCAGGGAGAAGATCCGGACTCCGACCGCGATCGCGACGAAGCCGCCCGCCGCGAGCTCTTCGCCCGAGACGCCGCCGAGCACCTCGAAGACGAGGGCGAGCGCCGTGAGGAAGATCGCGATGCGGAAGCCGAGCCGCCTTCGGTAGAGGAGGAGGCCGAACGCGATCCCGACGGTCAGGAAGACGACGAAGGACGGGATGAACCGGTAGATGCGACGCGCGATGCCCTCGGCGTTGAAGTGCTTCGGCGCTTCCGGGTCGCGCAGACGGCGCGAGACGGACAGCCGGATCCCGCCCGACTCCACCGTCTGGACGTTCTCGGCCGGCATCCCGGCCGCCGCCGCGAGCGGCGTGATGCGCACGAGGACGTTCGTCGCCGGGAAGTCCAGCTCCTCGCCGGCCTTCGCCCGAGAGCCGCGCACGAGGTCCTCGAGCTTCGCCGAGAACGCGCGCCGCACGTTCCGCGTCTTCTCGTCCGGCCCTTCGAAGATGGAGCCCTCCGGCGACCAGTCGACCGCCTGGATCGAGCCGTCGGGCGAGAGCGCGATCTCGACGGGACCGGCGCCGCCGCCCGGAACGGCCGCCGTCCCCTTCACGGTCCAGGCGAACGCGCCGCCCGTCGTTTCGAGATAGGGCCGCGCGTCCGGGCCCAGGCGGCGATAGGCGCGCTCGAAGTCCGACGAGAGGTTCGGGCGAGCCGAGAAGGCGAGTGTCGCCCTCGTGAGCGTCGCCCCGGCCTCGCGCATCGCGGCGCGCGCGTTTTCCACGGCGTTCGGGGGGCGCGGCGGCACGGACCGCCACTCGGGCAGCACGGCGAACGCCGCCGCGAGGCCGGCGGCCAGGAGGGCGCCGCCCCCGAAGAGCGAGACACGCGGGAGGCGCACGCTCAAGACCGCGAGCCGCCGGGCGCGAGCGTCACGCCCGCCGTCATCTCGAGCATGCGGTCGATCGACTTTTTCGCCTTCAGGCGCACGGGCTCGGGCACCTCGATCTGCGGCGCGAGATCGCGCAGGCACCGGGCGAGCTTCTCGAGCGTGTTGCGCTTCATGTGCGGGCACGTGTTGCAGGAGCAGTCCGCAACGGGAGGAGCCGGGATGAGCGTCTTCTGCGGCGCCGCGAGCCGCATCTGGTGGAGGATCCCCTCCTCCGTCGCGACGATGAACGCCTGCTTCGGGGACGTCACGACGTGCTTGAGGAGCCCCGACGTCGACGCGACGAACGCGGCGTGCGCGAGGAGGCGCGGCTCGCACTCGGGGTGCGCGATGACCTCGGCGTCCGGGTGACGCGCCACGAGGTCGAGGAGCTTCTGCTCGGAGAACGTCTCGTGGACGACGCACGTCCCCGGCCACACGACGAACTTGCGGTTCAGCTTCTTCTCGAGCCACGCCGCGAGGTTGCGGTCCGGCGCGAAGACGACCGGGTCCGGGATCTGGCGGAGGATGACCTCGGCCGACGACGACGTCACGATGACGTCCGAGAGGGCCTTCACGCCCGCCGAGCAGTTGATGTAGCTGACGACCGTGTGGCCCGGGTACTTCTTCAGCCACTCGGCGAAGAGCGGGGCCGGGCAGCCGTCCGCCAGAGAGCACCCCGCCTCGAGGTCCGGCACGACGACCGTCTTTTCCGGCGTCAGGATCTTCGACGTCTCGGCCATGAAGTGGACGCCGGCGAAGGCGATGACGGGCTCCTTCGCCTCCTTGCCGCGGCGCGCGAGCTCGAGCGAGTCGCCCACGAAGTCCGCGAGGTCCTGGATCTCGGACTCCTGGTAGTAATGCGCGAGGACGACCGCGTTCCGATCCTTCTTCAGGCGGCGGATCTCCGCCTCGAGGTCGAGGCCCGGAAGAGATTCAATCGCACTCACGGCGCTCATCTTAACGCCCCCCAAAGCGGCGGAATTCCCTTTGCTACACTGCCCGCGTCGATGAGCGCGCACGTGGAATCGATGGTCCCGACGACGTCCCCGTGGATCTCGAATCCGCGCTGGGACCTGCTTGTCCTGTCCTTTTCGGCCGTCCTCGTGGTGGTGCCGCCGCTCGTCCACTCCCTCGGGAAGACGACGGCCGGCGGGGTGGACCTCCTCATCACTTTGCTCATCGGCGGCCCTCACATGTACGCGACCTTCCTGAAGACGGTTTTCGAGCCGAACTTCCGGAAGATCCACCCCGCGCTCACGTTCGCGCCCGTCGTGATCATTCCCCTGATCGTGATCTCGGGCGCGATCTTCGCGTTCCAGGCGCTGCTCACGTTCTTCTTCACGTGGGCCTCGATCCACGTGTGCGACCAGGCCTCGTACATCGCCTACCTCTACCGCGAGAAGGGCGGCGCCGCGAAGCCCTGGCAGCGCGGTCTCGACGTGGCCGCGATTCTCTTCTCGCTCTACAGTTACGCGATGTACCGGCACGTCGCCGGCACGTTCCGGATCGGCGACACGACGCTCTGGTTCCCCGGGTTCCTCAAGCACGCGTGGTTCGCGAACGGCTTCGCCGCCGTGACCGCCGCGATCCTCGCGACATGGATCGTCTACACGCTCAACCAGCTCCGGCGGCGCGAGCTCGGAGGGCCGTACGTCTTCTTCATGACGCTCACGGTCGGCGTCGCCCTCTTCATTCCGCGCATGCAGGAGCTCTCTGTGTCCTTCCAGGGCTTCAACGCGTGGCACTCCTTCCAGTACCTCGGGCTCACGTACCTCATCCTCCAGCAGGACAACACGATCGCGAAGGAATCGATCGCGAAGAGGCTCGCGAAACCCGGACAGTTCTTCAAGTACTACGGCTGGAACATCCTCCTCACGACCGGCGCGACGATCGTGATCGTCCTCCTCACGATCGTCCTCAAGCTGCCGGCCGAGCCGAGCTACTACGCGGTCGTCCTCTCGTTCCTCCTCGTGCACTACGCGCACGACCACGTGCTCTTCGCCTTCGGGAGCGGGTTCCGCCCGAAGTGACGACCTTCGGGTTCCGCCTGCGCCGCGCGGCCGCCTTCCTGGCGGCCGTCGCGTTTCTCACGGCCCCTCCAGCCTCCGCCGCGAAGAAGAAGAAGAAGCGGAAGGAGCCGGAGCCGACGGCGGTGCCGCGCCCGGCCGACCCGTACCGCGTCACGATCACGACGGCCGACGGCGTCGCCCTCGCAGCCTCGTGGCGCGCGGCGTCGGGCGACGAGAAGGCGCCGGCCGTCCTCCTCATCCACGACTTCTCGCGCGAGCGCCGCGAGCTCGAGGCGCTCGCCGGCCGGCTCGGCGCGGCGGGATACGCGACGCTCTCGATCGATTTGCGCGCCCACGGCGAATCGACGAAGAAGAACGGCCAGGCGATCCCGATCTCTCCGCGGCTCCTCAAGGATCCGAACGGCTTCCCGCGCGACGTCGAGGCGGCCGCGGCGTGGATGAAGGCGCGCGCGCCGAAGACGGCCGCGCTCGGCTTCTCGGTGGGCGGGTACCTCGCGCTCCTCGCGGCCGCGCGCGGGCAGGTGGACGCCGCGATCGTGATCTCCGTGAACGAGCCGCGCGTCGCGGGCCTCGCGGGGCAGAGTCCGCCCGTCGCGCGTTCGCTCCTGCTCCTCGCGTGCGAGGCCGACCCCGGCCGCGCCGACTCGGCGAAGAAGCTCGAGGCGGCCGCACAGGCCCCGAAGCGCCTGCTGCTCTTCCCGGGCGCCGCGCACAACCTCGCGGTCCTGCGCGAGCACCCCGAGGCCGAGAAGGCCGTCTTCACCTGGCTCGGCGAGCGCCTCGGGGCGCCCGCCCCGCAGCACATGTCGGCCCCTGCGCCCTCCCCCGCTCCGAAGTAAGCTCCGTCCCCGTGAAGACGGTCGTCTTCGACATCGAGACGGTGTCCCGCCCCTGGCTGGAGCTGGATCCACTCCAGCGGGAGAGGCTCACCCGGTGGTCCGAAGACCACGAGGATTTTCTTAGAAGGAAAGAGGGCGGGGCGCTCTCTCCCTATGCGGGAAAGGTCGTCGTGATCGCGATGCTGAATCCCGAGACGGGGCGCGGCATCGTCTGGCACGAGGCGGACGGCGAGCGCACGTCGCGCACCGCGGAGGATGGCCTCTTCGAGTACGTCGGGTGCGACGAGACGACCATGCTCCGCGAGTTCTGGGAAAAGATCGAGAAGTTCGAGCGATTCGTCTCCTTCAACGGCCGTTCCTTCGACGGACCGTTCCTCTCCGTGCGCAGCGCGGTTCACGCTCTTTCACCTTCGAAGAATCTCTCCGGCTATCGGTATTCCGTGGAATCGCACGTCGACCTCCTCGAGGTCCTGACCTTTTTCGGCGCTTCGTCCCGGGACCAGAACCCTTCCCTCCACTCCGCCTGCGTCGCCTTCGGCATTCCATCCCCGAAGAGCGAGGAGATGCACGGTTACGCCGTGGGAGACGCCTACCGCGAGGGGCGGCTCGCCGAGGTGGCGGACTACTGCCGCCGCGACGTGGAAGCCACGGCCGCCCTGTTCAAGCGCCTCGAGACGACGCTCCTGCCGCTTTTCAGGAAGTAGCCCGGACGGCCCACGGATAGAAGACGTCGCCGCGCGGAGGCAGCTCGGACACGAGGGCGATCGACGACGGCCGCTTGTGGCGTGCGAGACGCGCCGCAAGAAAGGCCGCGAGGCCGGAGGGTGACGCCCCGCTCGAAGCGACGACGCGTGCGACTGCCGACTCCTCGCCGGTTTCCGCATCCCATTCCGGACCGACCGCCGCCTCGTGCACGTCCGGGTGCGTGCAGAGTGCAGCCTCGACCTCGGCCGGTGAGACCTGGAAGCCCTTCACCTTCACGACGGGCTTCCGTCGTCCGACGGCCGTGAAGCGTCCCGAGGCATCCTCGAACCCGACGTCTCCGGTGCGCAGCCAGCGTTCCTTCGTGAGCGCGGCGGCGGTCTTCTCCGCTTCTCCGCGGTACCCGCGAAAGACCTGGTCTCCGCACAGCCAGAGCTCGCCGACTCCCCCCGGAGAGACGGAGCCGCCGTCCGGTCCCGCAATCCGCGATGCGATTCCCGCCACCGGGCGGCCGCACGATTCGACGCGCGCTTCCCCGACCGGCGCGTCCACGTGCGTGGCGCCCGCGCCCTCGGCGAGGCCATACCCCTGAATGATCCCCACCTCGAGGCGCGCTGCGCAAGCACGCGCGACGTGCGGCGCGAGCGGCGCACCGCCCGAGATGAGCAGGCGCAGCGGCGCGAGGCCGCCCGGAGGCGACCCGGCGAGCGCCCGCACGATCGTCGGGACGACGTTCGAGACCGTGACGCCCCACCGCCGCACGGCCTCCGCGAAAGACGGCACGTCGAACCGCGCGGCGGTGACGGCCGTCATCCCCTTGCGCAGCGAGAGCGCGAGCGTCGCGACGAGGCCGTAGAGGTCGTACGGCGAGATCGCCGAGAAGACGACGTCGTCCTCGGCCCACGGCGCGACCGCCGCGAGGCCGAGAAGGGCGGCCGAGAGGCTCTCGTGGGAATGTCGCGCCGGCGCCGGAAATCCTCCCGGCCCCACGGACCACGCGAGGAGCGCATCGCCGGACGCGCCGCCCCCGTCGCTCCGCGCCGCAGCGGTCGGCGCGCACGGGATCTCCCTCAGCGCCAAGGATTCGTCCGCGGCAACGAAGCGGCTCAGGCCCGCGGCCGCAGCGCCCGCCCTTGCGGCCTCCGCGAGCTCCTCGTCGGCGACGAGGAGCGACGCGCCGCTCGCGCCGAGCTGTGCGGCCGCTTCGTGAGGATGGAAGAACGGGTTCACCGGCGCCACGGCGCCGCCCGCCGCGAGGATTCCGCAGACGAGGACCGGGTACTCAGGCGAGTTCCGGCCGAGGAGCCCGACGACCGTCCCGGGCTTCACCCCGAAGCGAGCGAGCCGGCGTGCGAGCGTCTCGACGAGAGGTGGGAGTTCCTCGAACAAGATCGTCCGGCCGGTCGCCGCCTCGACGAGGGCCGGCTTCCGGCCCCGGCGTGCCGCATCCTCGAGGATCAGCTCCTGGAAGGGGACCGTCAGCCCAGCTTCCGGGGCGCGAGCTGCGCCTTCAACGCGCCCTCGTCCCACTCGGCGACCGTGGAAACGATCTTCCCGCCCACGATCTTCATCTTCGTCAAGCCGGTTGCTTGCGCCCGGCGTCCGGTCGGAGCGTGGCCGTCGAGCGAGCCACGATGCGTGCCCTGCGCCGACCAACGGACGAGAATCTCCTCCCCGCTCTTCTGGATCGACTGGACGTCGACACGGAGGTCCGGAAACGCCGCACGGTAGCGGTCGAAGAGCCGCGCGCACGCGGCAGCCGTGGCCGTGTGGAAGGTGAGGACTTGTCGCGAGCCTCTGCTCCAGCCCTCGCCGTAGAAGGCCCGAACGACGGCCTCGTCCGAGGCGGCGAGCGCACTGGCAGCGCCCGGTCGCGTCAGCACAGCGCTCTTTTCGGCGCCCAGCAGCACCCGGAACGGCGCGAGGACGGCGCCGGCAAGAGAGGTAAGTACGAGCTTCAGAAAGCCGCGTCGCTGCTGCATGTCGCCCCTCCTGCTGCTTACAGGCGTCCACGTTAGGCCCGCCCTGGGCACGGTGTCAAAGGAGTTCGGCCGCAAGATGCGGGGAGAGGGAAGGACCTTTCCACCCCACATTGGCGGCATGATCATCACCGCAATGCCCGCGCCGTCCTCCCCCGACTCCCGCGCCGCCTGGAACGCCGTCGTCGCGCGAGACGCCTCGCAGGACGGTCGTTTCGTGTTCGCCGTCGCGACGACGGGCGTCTACTGTCGCCCGTCGTGCTCCGCCCGCCGCCCGAATCGCGAGAACGTGACGTTCTTCGCGGGGCCGGCCCAGGCGGAGGCCGCCGGCTTCCGCGCATGCCTGCGCTGCCGGCCGGCCACGACGGAGCCGCCCTCGGCCGTGCGCGCGATCCGGCGGGCCGTCGCGTTCCTCGAGGCGCACGCCGACGAGAGCGTCCCCCTCGCGACGCTCGCGCGCGTGGCGGGCCTCTCGCCCTTCCACTTCCAGAGGACGTTCAAGAAGCTGGTCGGCGTCACGCCGAAAAGGTATTCCGACGCACAGCGCGCCGACCGGCTCAAGGCGCTGCTCAAGGACGGCGCCCCGGTCGCGGCCGCGAGCTTCGAGGCCGGATACGGCTCCTCCAGCCGCGCTTACGCGAACGCCCCGCGGCACCTCGGGACGACCCCCGCCCGTTACGCGCGCGGGGGAAAGGGACTGCACGTGAGGTACGCGACCGTTGCGACGCCTCTCGGCCGCCTCCTCGTCGGCGCGACGGACCGCGGCGTCTGCTTCGTGACGCTCGGCGACTCCGAGCGCGCGCTCGAGGCGACCCTCCGGCGCGAGTACCCGGAGGCGCTCCTGGAGAAGGCGCCCGCGGCGCTCGCCGGGTGGACGGAGCGGATCGCGCGCTCGCTCGCGGAGTCCGTCGACCTCGCGTCGATCCCGCTCGACCTCCGCGCCACGACGTTTCAGCGCCGCGTGTGGGAGGCGCTCCGCGCCGTGCCGCGAGGCGAGACGCGTTCCTACGGCGAGCTCGCCGTGGCGATCGGGCAGCCGACGGCCGTGCGCGCGGTCGCCTCGGCGTGCGCTCACAACCCGGTCGCCCTCGTCGTCCCCTGCCACCGCATCGTGCGGAGCGACGGCTCCCTCGGCGGCTACCGCTGGGGCGCCTCGCGCAAGCGCGAGATCCTGAAACGCGAAAGCGGGCGGCCCTGAGACCGCCCGCCGTCCGCGTCGGGCCAGAGGCTCAGCGCCAGTAACCCTCGACCCAGAAACCCTCTTCGTCGTAGAAGCCGGGAATCCAGGCGGCGCTGGCGTAGGGCGGCAGAGCCCACCCGAGATCGGCGATGTAGACGTAGCCGGGCCCGGGGCAGGCGTTGTAGAAGCGGAACCCCGAGAAGACCCGGAACGGGGACGCGTACCCGCGAACGTAGGGACGAACGGGCCCGACGAACGCGCGGCCCCCGTAGTTACGGTAGCCACGGTCGGCGCCGTAGCCGCGGTAACCGTAGCCGCCGTAATTGCCGTAGCCGCGGTTGCCGTAGTTGCCGTAACCGCGGTTTCCGTCGTTCCCGTGGTTCTCGTAGCCGCCACGGTTTCCCCATGCGCCGTTGCCGCGATCGCGCCTGTCGTCTCCGCGCCCCCCGTGGCGCTCCTGGAACATCTCCCGCACCTGGTGGGGCGAGGGCGGAAGAGGGAACCCCTTCCACTGGGCTGCCGCCTTCGGAGCTGTGAGCGTCAGGGCCGCGAGGGCCGCGGCGGTGAGCGTCATGTTGCGCAGGTTGTTGTTCATGACCGGCCTCTCTTTCTGCCCCGGGCTTCGTTCGCCCCGGACGCTCCGGGAGTTGCAAGGCCGTGCCAGCCGTAACCCCGTGATCTTCCTCACCCGCCGCACGCTTTCGTGCAGCCGGGAGGGGACGGTGCACCTTTCTGTGACGCCGGATCAGGTCGATCGGGGAGGAGAGGAAGACTTTCTTAGAAGGGTGAAGAGGGCTGCGGCCGCGGCGAGCGGCAGCGCGATCAGGAAAGGCTTGTTGAGGGACCAGGCTTCCTGCAGATTTCCGTGCAGGAGCTGATGCACGGCGCGGAGGGATCCGCAACCGGGGCACTGGACGCCGAAGACGGTCTTGAAAAGGCAGGGAGGGTAGAAGCCCGCGGTGGCGGGGTCGAAAAAGAAAAGGGCCGCCGCGGCAAGCGCGACGGCCCCCAGTGTCAGATTCTTGCGGCTCACATCACCGCGGTCGGAGGAGCCGGCTCGTCGGCCGCGCCGGCCTTCGTGAGCGGCACGTACACGAGGTACGCCGCGAGGACCAGCATGACCGGGATCGCGAGCCATCCGCCCACCGCGTCGAACATCCCGCCGATCTGCGGGAACCTGTTGTCCGACCGGAACGCAACGACGCCCGCCACGAGGAGGCCGACGAGCGCCTCGCCCGCGATGAGGCCCGACGCCGCGAGGACGCCCGCGTTCTCGACGCGCGCCTTCTGTGCTTCGTTGTATCCGCGCTTCTCGCCCGAGCGGTTCACGAGGCCCTTGATCAGGCCGCCGATGAAGATCGCGAACGTCGTCTCGAGCGGGAGGTACATCCCGACCGAGAAGAGCATCGGGCTCTTCACGCGGATGAGGATGAGCGAGAGGCCCATCGCGATCCCGACGAGGACGAGCGGCCAGGCCATCTCGCCCCCCACGATGCCCTGCGAGAGCGCCGCCATGAGGCCCGCCTGCGGGGCCGGAAGGTTCTTGCCGCCGAAGCCGCCGACGCCCGGGTTCGAGGCGAGGTCGGACGTGTGGAGGAGGTAGAGCGGGAAGAACATGACGAGGCCCGCGACGAGGACGCCGAGGATGTCGCCGAGCTGCATCTTCCATGGCGTGCCGCCGAGGATGTGCCCGACCTTGAGGTCCTGCAGCATCTCGCCCGCGACCGCCGACGACACGCAGACGACCGCCGCGACGCCGAGCACGGCCGCGACGCCCTGCGCGCCCTTGACGCCGATGATGACCATCGTGAGCGCCGCGACGATCGTCGTCGCGAGCGTGAGGCCCGAGATCGGGTTATTCGACGAGCCGATCATCCCGACGAGGTTTCCGGAGACGGCCGCGAAGAAGAAGCCCGTCACGAGCATGACGAGCGCGGCGAGGAACGCGCCGCCCATGACGCCCGTGAAGTAGTAGTAGAGGCCGGTCATGAGGATGAAGACGGCGACGATGCCGAGGCCAACGACCTTGAAGTCGAGGTCCTTGTCCGTGCGCGACGTGGCCGCGGAGGCCGCCGCCGACTTCTTGACGTCCTGGACGCCGCGCTTGATGCCGGCGATCAGGTTCTTCCGCATCCGGAAGAGCGTGAAGCACGCGCCGACGAGCATGCCGCCGACCGCGATCGGCCGGACGATGTAGCGATAGAGGTGGCCCGCGAGGGCCGCCCAGTTCTGCGTGCCGTCGGCGGCCGTGTAGGCGCCGATGTGCTGCGGCCCGAGGAAGAAGACGAGGAGCGGCACGAAGAGGCCCCACGCGAGGAGGCCGCCCGCGAAGTTCAGGGCGCCCAGCTCGGGCCCGATGATGTAGCCGACGCCGAGGTACGCGGGCGTGGCGGCAGGCGCGGACATCGTCGTGACGCCGCCGGCCTCGATCTTGTGCGCGTCGCCCTTGAGGCCGAGGCGCACGAAGCTTTCCTTGAACGTGCCGACCGCGACCTGGAAGTCGTTCGAGGCCTTGAAGAGCCCCCAGTCGCCGAGGAACTTGATGACCGCGCCGACGCCCATCGCCTTGAAGAGCTGCTTCGCCGCCTCGGCGCCGCGCTGTCCGGCCTTGTGGATCTCGGACGCGGCGACGGATTCCGGGAACGGCAGCGAGGAATCCTCCACCATCACGCGCCGGAGCACCGTCACGAAGAGGATGCCGAGGAAACCGCCGAGGATCATGAGGGCCGTGGCCGTGAGGTACTCGGCTGCGTTCCAGCCCTGAAACTTCCACATCCCGAGGATCACGAACGCCGGGATCGTGAAGATCGCGCCGGCCGCGACCGACTCACCGATCGACCCGACGGTACGGGCGAAGTTCTCCTCGAGGAGGGTGCCCTTGAAGATCCTCAGGACTGCCATCCCGATGACGGCCGCGGGATACGTCGCGGCGATCGTCATGCCGGCCTTCAGCCCGAGGTAGGCGTTGGCGGCGCCGAGGATGACGCTCATGAGGAGGCCCAGGACGAGGGCCCGCCCCGTGAACTCGCGCATCTGCGAGTCGGCGGGGACGAACGGCTTGAATTCCTTGTCACTCATGCGGAAAAAACCCTCCTTGCACCGCGGTTTGCGGGTGCGGCCAGCCGGTGCATTCGGCGAGATTCAGTCATGGAAACCCGCGGAGTCTGACACTCCCGCGCCCGGGTTGTCGAACGGGAAACGTCTCCCACGGCTATACTTCAAGGTGACGCAGTCCCATCAGACGGTCCGGATCGCCGGGTCCGGGGTCTGTCTCCCCCCGAGGAGGTCCCATGAATCGCACGGTGCTCGTCCTGACCGACGACCTCTTCTGGCGAACGAAGATCGATCACGCGTTGAAATCCAGCCAGACGCCCGGCGTTTTCCTCGATTCCCCCAAAGAGATCGAGAAGAAGGCCGATCCGGCCCGGGTCGGCCTCATCCTGATCGACCTCGCCCTCAAGGAAGACCCCATCGCCGCGATCACGGCCATCAAGAAGGCCCCGAAGACGAAGAACATCATGGTCGTCGGGTACTGCGAGCACCGGCAGCTCGAGCTCATCGAGCGGGCGAAGAAGTCGGGCTGCGACCAGGTGCTGATGCGCTCGACCTTCTCCCAGAACCTCGGCGACATCATCCTCAAGTACGCGCTGCCCGGCAGCGTCCGGCAGGAATCCGAAGAAGTCGAGCTGCCCGAGGAGTAAGACCGGTTCAGAGCGAGGGCGTCACGATCTCGACACCCTCCACGAGCCCTCGGAAGTGGCGCTCGTTGAACGTGAGGATAGCCTTGGCCCCGGATCGAACGGCGCAACGCGCGATGACGGCGTCGTAGGTCCGTCCACCGGCGATGGAACGCGCTGGAGCCGTCGCGAGAAGCGACTTGTACGAGGCACCGTCGAGCGTGACGAGCGGGTGGGCGAAGAAGTTCGCTTCCAGTAGGGCGAGCGCATCCGACGGCGCGAGGCGGTTTGGCGCAGGAAGGCGAGTGAGCACCGAGTAGGCTTCCACGAGGGCTGGCGCCGCGGCAACCAGTTTCTGGCCGGATTCCAGACGAGACGAAACCGCGCGAACTGCCGCCTCGTGGTGTTCGTGCCAGTCCACGAGCGCGGCAATCATGCAACTCGTGTCCGGCAGGAAGCCGCCTCGCGCAGACCGCGCCACGTCAGGTCCGGCGCCTCAGGCTGGCTCGGGTCCGCTCGACACTCTCTGCGGTCAACTTCGGGCCCTTTCCGTCCGCGGCACGCGCCACCGTGAGCCGACCCTCTCGCACGAGGCGCACCGGTCGCGCCGAAGGCTCGAGGATGACCTGGCCTTCCGTCACGCGGACCTCCACCGTCACGCCGGCAACGAGCCCCGCCTCGCGGCGGGCTTCACGGGGGATGACGAGCCGTCCGGCGGCGTCTATGGTTGCTTTCATGGCATGAAATCTACCATGAGATACCGGTCGTCGTATCCTGCGCCGCATGACGAACTCACGCAGGCAGTTCCTCACGGGCGCCGCCGCGGCCGGGGCCGCGAGCCTCCTCTCCCCCCTCGAAGAGAAGCTGCAGGCGCAGGCTGGCGGGAACACGCCGCCCGCCCCTGCCCGCGACGGCTACGTCCTCGTGACGTCCGCGAACGGCGTCGAGGCCGCGAAGGCCGCGCGGCAGGCCCTCATCCAGGGCTACGACCCGCTCGACGCGGCGATCGTGGGCGTGAACGTGAACGAGCTCGACCCGAACGACATGAGCGTCGGATACGGCGGCATCCCGAACGAGGAAGGCGTCGTGCAGCTGGACGCGGCCGTCATGGACGGGCGCACGCTGCGCGCGGGCGCCGTCGGGGCGATGGAGGGGTGCAAGACGCCCTCGAAGGTCGCAAAGCTCGTCATGGAGCGCACGGATCGCGTGTTCCTCGTCGGCGCGGGCGCGCGGAAGTTCGCGACGGCGCACGGCTTCCCCGTCGAGGACCTCCTCACGGAGAAGACGCGGAAGATCTGGCTCTACTGGAAAGAGCGCCTCTCGGACTCGGACGACTGGATCGAGACCGGCAAGGAAGCCGAGGACCCCGACGTCAAGGAGTTCATCCGGAAATACGGCAGCGAGTACTTCCGGCCGCAGGGCACGATCCACATGTCGGTCCGGAGCGCAAAGGGCGATCTCGTGGGCGTCACGACGACGTCCGGCCTCTTCTTCAAGATCTCCGGCCGCCTCGGCGACTCGCCCGTGATCGGCGCGGGGATCTACTCTGAGAACGGCGTCGGAAGCTGCGGGTCGACGGGCCGCGGCGAAGCGAATCTCGTCACGTGCGGCTCGCACACCGTCGTCGAGTTCTTGCGGCAGGGCAAGAGCCCGGAGGAAGCCTGCCTCCTCGCCCTCAAGCGCATCGACGAGAAGACGCACAAAGTGGCGCGCCACCGCGACGAGAAGGGCCGACCGAAGTTCAACGTCAACTTCTACGCCGTCGACGCGAAAGGCAGAACCGCCGGCGCGGCGATATGGAGCGGGAGCAAGTACGTGGTCGGGGACAACGACGGGGTGAAGACGCTGGAGTCGGCGTACCTGTACAAGAGGGGCGCGTAGGGTTCGAATGACGCGCCCGCCGGGGCTCTACGAAGAACTCCTCACTCGAGGGTTCGCTCGTGAGCTAGCAGAGCTCGAGGCACAGGGATTCACCGCTCTTCAGTCCACCCCTGGCGCTGGCGAGGCGAGGGTCCTTCTTGCCCGGCACCTGCTGCGGCTCCTGACGCGGGCTCTCTCCTCCGCGAGCGGGGACGAAGTGACCGAACGCCAGCTCGAAGTCGCCCGTCGCGTCCACGCGGCACTCAACTCGCTCGACGGCGAGAGCACCGGGCCCGACGATGCCCTGGAAGAACCACCGCGCCTTCTAACGGCGGTCGTATCGCGGCCTCCTGGGCCTGCTGCAATACAGAGCCCCGTCCGGCCTGAAATACCGCTAACGTCGAGCGACCTTCTTGTGAACGCTCGGGGCGAGCCCCGCATCGGGCATTCGATCGCTGCCGAGATTCCCTCCGCAGACCGAATCGATCTCGTCTGCGCCTTCGTCAGATGGCACGGCGTCCGGGTCGTAGAAGGCCAACTTCGGCGGTTTCGAGAGCAAGGCCGGCCGCTTCGAGTGATTACCACGGTCTACACGGGATCTACCGAAAAGAAGGCCCTGGACCGGCTCGTCGAGATGGGGGTGCAGGTAAAGGTCTCCTACGAGACTCAGGCGACACGCCTTCATGCGAAGGCATGGCTGTTCCATCGCGAGTCCGGGTACTCGACAGCCTATGTCGGTTCTTCAAACCTCACCCACACGGCGCTCTCCGAGGGCGTTGAATGGAATGTCCGGATCTCTGAAGCGGAGACGCCCGCTCTCCTCGAGAAGTTCCGCGCGACGTTCGATTCCTACTGGGCCGATCCATCCTTTGAAGACTACGAGCCAGAGAGGTTCGAGAAGGCGATTGCTGCGACGCGGCGGGGTTCCTCGGTCGTGTTCCTCGGACTCGACGTTCATCCTTTCCCACATCAGGTAGAGATCCTTGAGCGACTTCAGGCGGAGAGGGAAGTCCACGATAAGCATCGGAACCTCGTCGTGGCAGCCACCGGCACGGGCAAGACCGTCGTCGCCGCGTTGGATTACAGGCGTCTCGCGAAAGATGGGCAGCGCCCCACGCTTCTGTTCGTTGCTCACAGGAGGGAAATTCTCCAACAGAGCCTCCACACTTTCCGTGCGGTGCTCCACGACGCGACCTTCGGCGAGGAACTATTCGAAGGCAGAAGGCCGACCGAGTATCGATACGTGTTCGCGTCCATTCAGTCGCTTCAGAGACCGCTCGAAACGCTCCCGCCCAAGCATTTTCAGGTCGTGATCGTCGACGAGTTTCACCACGCCGAGGCCGATACGTACCGAAGGCTCTTGGACCATGTGAAACCAGAGGAACTTCTCGGTCTAACGGCCACACCCGAGCGCTCGGACGAGCGTGACGTGCTTGCCCGTTTCGACGGACGGTTCGCCTCGGAGCTCCGGCTCTGGGACGCTCTCGAAGCGGGCCTCCTCTGCCCGTTTCAGTACTTTGGCCTCCACGACAACACGGACATCTCTCACGTTCCCTGGAGCCGCAAGGGTTACGACGCTGACGCGCTCGAGCACGTCTATACGGCCGACGACGCCCGGGCTCGACTCGTGATTCGCGAGATCGCTGAGAAGCATACGGACATCAGGACAATGCGTGCGCTCGGGTTCTGCGTCACGATTCCCCACGCGGAATTCATGGCTCGGAAGTTCAACGAAGCCGGTATCCCTTCTCTCGCCATTTCCGCGAACTCGCCGGAGGATGAGCGACGAACTGCACTCCAGCGGTTGAAGGCGCGCGACGTCAACGTCCTCTTCGCCGTCGATCTCTTCAACGAGGGCATCGACGTGCCCGAAATCGATACCGTGCTCTTCCTTCGGCCGACCGAGAGCGCAACGGTATTCCTTCAACAACTCGGCCGAGGTCTTAGGCGAGCCGACGGGAAAGACTGCCTTACCGTTCTCGACTTCATCGGGACGGCGCATCGCAATTTCCGCTTTGATGCTCGCTACCGCGCGCTTCTTCGCGGCTCAGGGACCGGAGTCACGCGACAGATCAGGGAGGATTTTCCGTTCCTGCCCGGCGGCTGCTCCATGCAGCTCGATCGCGTCGCTCGCGACATCGTCCTCGAGAACGTCGCGCGAGCCATCGGCTCGACGTTCCAGAGCCTCGTGACGGCACTCCGCGACCTCGGCCGCGATGTCTCGCTGGAGGAATTTCTAACCGAGGCGGAGGTTGAACCGGAGCGACTCTATCGGAATGGCCGGACATGGATGTCCTTGAGGAGAGAGGCCGGCCTTCCCACCCCCGCTCCAGGCCCCGAAAGTGAGCCCCTGGGACGCGGACTCATGCGGATCCAGCATCTCGACGATCCCCGGTGGCTTGCAGTTCTTCGAGTTGTCCTCCAATCGACATCCGGTGGAAATCGATCGTTCCCGGAGCGCGACGCGCGCGCTCTATCCGGAATAGCGTTCACGCTGTTCGGGCAGGCAAGCCCGGTGAGCATCCCGGAGATGTTCAAACGGCTCTCACGGAACCAAGATATCTGCGCCGAGGCGATGGAACTCGTGACACTGCTGGAGAGGCGTGTCATGCGCATCACGACTCCACTCGAGGATGTTCTGGGCTGGGAAGAACCGATTCCACTCTCTCTTCATGCCCAATACTCGCTCGACGAGGTTCTCGCGGCCTTGGGTCGCTCAACGCTCGACGCGCGTTTCCGGACTCAGGCGGGAGTGCTATGGGTTCCGTCCTGCATGGCGGATGTCTTCTTCGTCACTCTAGAGAAAGACGAAGCGCACTATTCCCCACAGACGCTCTACCGGGACTACGCGATCTCGCCCGATCTCTTTCACTGGGACTCGCAGAACTCGACCCGTGAGTCAGGCGGGATCGGCCAGCGTTACATCAATCACGTCGCGCGTGGCACACACATCCTCCTGTTCGCGAGGCTGACACGAGCGCGCTCTGGCTATACCTTCCTTGGTCCCATGCAGTATCAGAGTCATCGTGGGGAGAGGCCGATGGCGATCACATGGAAACTCGTTCGGCCGATGCCCGCCGATTTCTTTCGCGAAGCCCGCGTCGCGGCCGGCTGAGGGCCTACTTCGTCACCCCCACCACATTCACCACCGGCCGCTCCAGGCCCGGGATGCGGCTATGGATCGGGACGTTGAGCGCCCTCACCGTTCCGTCGCCCTGTCTCTGCACGAGCGTCGAGCTGCCGCCGCCGTCGAGGTTGAGCGCGTCCGTCGCGCCTTCGGCCTGGAGCATCTCTTTCAGCTCGTCCAGCGTCGCGCCTTCGGAGACGCCGGGCTGACGACCGTCGACGACGAGGAACCAAACGTTCCGCCCGTCGAGGCAGAGTGCGCCGTCGAGGAGGACACCGGAGATCGCGGAGGCAACGCGAGCGGGATCGCGCGCAAGCCTCTCAATCTTTCTCGCGCTGCCGGCGAAGCGCCTCGCTCGCGGACATCCCCCCGGACGCCCCCGGCGCCGACGCCAGGCGGGCCTGGGCGAGCACCCGGCAGATCGCCAGCCCTGGCACCCTCTCGAAGCGCCGGACGTTGCCCGTCACGAGCTCGAGCCCGTGGTGGACCGCGGTCGCGGCAATCTGCAGGTCAGCGTCCGCAAGGGGGCGCCCGCCCCTTCTCAGGCCGGCTTCGATTTCGCCGTAGATGCGGGCAACGGCCACGTCGAACGGGAAAATCGTGAGGCTCGGCAGCACGCGCGTTTCGATGTTCTCGAGATGAAATGACGCTTTTTCCGACCGGAACGCACCCTTGAAGAGTTCCCCCGCGACCACCGCGCTCGTGAACTGGTCTTCCCGCGGAACGGAACGAAGCCATCGGAGGTAGGCGGGAGCGGGCCGCCTCCGGAGAACCTCGGAGACGGCGTCCGTGTCGAAGAGGAAGGCCACTCAGCGCCCGAGGCGAGGCCGCCGGCGCGGAGGCGTTCTTCGGATCGCGTTCATGTGCTCCACGAGATCCTCCGAGCCCGCCCAGCCGCCGGCGACGGCCGCGAGCCCCTTCTCCGGCCCGGCCGCCCGGAGCCGCCTCACGCGCTCCGCGTCCTTGGCGGGCACGACGGCCGCCACGTCCCGCCCGTGACGCCGGATCATCACGATGGCGCCCGCCTCCGCCTCCCGGACGACCTCCGAGAACCGGGCCTTGGCCTCGACGAGGGACACAGGGCCGACAGGCTTGGCGCTCATATGACCTCTCGGGTCGTTCTGACCTGTCACGGCTCTTCGGTCAACGCAGGCGCGGCCTTCGGCGGCAGGACGAACGACAGGGGGTCCCTGAGGAAGTGGCGGAACACGTGCCGGAGGACGCCCCAGAGCTCGGCATTCGTCATCTCGTACGCGCGCGCGGCGTTGAAGAGGGAGAGCGTGAAGGAGACGGTCAGGTTCAGGACGAACATGACGGCGATGCCGCCCGCGCCGAGGAGGAACCATCCGCCGAAGAACCAGTGCTCCCCGAGGCCCGCGGCCGCCAGCGCGAGCGTACCCGTCGAAAGCGTGACGTGGCGGACGTCGAACGGGATCCCGAAGAAGCGTCCGATGGCGGGCGCGAACCCGAGGAGGAAACCGAGCGCGACGTTCGTTCCCCAGCCGGACGCGTTGCGTTCGAGGGCGGCGGCGAGGCGCGCGCGCCGCTCCGCCGTCAGGATCGGCCCCGGGCGCCGCGCAGCAATCGCCCCGGGCAGGCGGTGCAGGGTGACCCAGTTCTCGAACCAACCGCCCGCGACGCTGCCCATCCAGAGGAGAACGCCCGTGAGCGCCGCGAAGAAAACCGTCCCACTGTCGAGCGGGCTGAGCGTCTCGAACGTGTGCGTCGCGTCCTCGGCGTCCAGGAAGGGGTGGCCGGCCCCGAGCCGCCAGAGCCAGTCGAAGAGCACCGCGCCCGCCCCGACGACGACGACGTTCGCGACGGCCGCTGCGAGCTGCGAGCTCGTGAGGCACCCGAAGAACGTCGCGACTCTCTCGAGGCGGTCTTCTCCCTCGTGCGTCGAGATGATCTTCGCGAGCGCCGCGGCCGTCATCGCGGGCTGCTTCGTCGCGAGGATGAGGCCGAAAGCCTGCAGGAGAAGAAAGCTCACAGCGTAGTTCAGGCCGTAGAGGAAGCTCTCGGGAAAGGGCGCGAGGCCGAGGGCGTGGACGGCCATCTTGATCGCGGCCGTTACGACCGTGAGCGCCCCGCCGCCCGCCGCCGCGGCCCAGATGTGCCGGTAGTCCTTCCGGTCCGTCGCGACGTAGTGCTCGCCCGCCTCGCCGGAGCGTTCGACGATCTTGCGGTCGAGGAGGTGGAGGTTCCACTTGACGAGGTGCCGGATCGAGCGCTCCTGCTGGGCGAGCGTCGCGAGGCGCACGAGGAGCCGGTGGGCCGCGCGCGACGTCTCGACGCCCGGGGCGGCCTCGAGGACGTCCGCCATGAGAGCCATGCGCGTGAGGCAGCGCTCGATGACCTCGAGGTCGAAGACGATCCGGACGCTGACGCCCGCGCTCTCGAGGTGGCGCTGGACGGCCCGCGCCTCCTTCCGGCACTCGCCCGACTCCTTCCGGAACGCCGCGGCGGCGGGCGCGACCGGAGCTCCCGCCTCCCACGCCTCGATGAGCGCGTCGGCGGCACGGGCGAGCCGGTAGAACGGCGACTCGGCGACGCGGAGAGGGGTCGAGCGGGCGCGCAGCTCGCGCGCGAGGCCGTGGGCCGCGACGCGCGAGGCGAGGAGGCGGAATCCGTCCGCGAACGCCATCCGGACAGGCGCCCAGGCCTCCGGGCCCGCGCCCGCGAAAAGGTCCACGACGCCGTGGACGACGCGCGGATCGAGCTCGCGGAGGGTTTCGACGTCTCCCGGGGTGCGGTAGAGCCGCCTGAGAATGTGCGAGAGGTCGCGGTCGTTGCGCGGCTCGGGCACGAGGCGCTGGGCGATGCGGTCGCCGAGCTCGGCGAAGAAGCCGCGCTCGGCGGGAATCCCCGTCTCGCCGAAGAGCGTCGCCGCGTCCGTCTCCCCGAGGAGCGTCGCGAGCGCCGCCTGAAAGCGGGGCGCGAGGTCCGGCGACGCCCGGACGACGGAAAGGAGCGGCACCGCCTCGGGGCTCGCGGCCGGAGTCGAACGCGCGATCCGGATGAGCCGGACGAAGGCCTCGGAGCGGTCGCCGCCGCCCTCGGCCGAGAGGAACGCCTGGAGGCGCTCCTGCGCCTGCCTCAGCGCGAACGTGTCCACGGGGCTACTTCTTCCGGAGCTCCATGAGGACCTGCTTCGCCACGGCCTTGAGCGTGTCGAAGACGCCCAGGCCCGACGGAGCGGTGGCCTCGAACGTGGGCTCGCCCTTGAAGTTCAGCTGGCGATAAAGCTCGTCGGCGGGCATCGCCGTCGGGAGGTCGCGCTTGTTGAGCTGCAGAACGTACGGGATGACCTGCAGGTCGAACCCGTGCTCCGTGAGGTTCTTGTCGAGGTTCTGGAGCGACTCGACGTTCGCGTCCATCCGCGCTTCCTGCGAGTCGGCCACGAAGACGACGCCGTCGACGCCTTTGAGGATGAGCTTGCGGCTCGCGTCGTAGAAGACCTGCCCGGGGACCGTGTAGAGGTGAAAGCGCGTCTTGAAGCCGCGCACCGTCCCGAGGTCGAGCGGGAGGAAGTCGAAGAACAGCGTGCGGTCCGTCTCGGTCGCGAGCGAGATGAGCTTGCCCTTCGCGGCGGGGTTCGTCCGGTCGTAGATGTACTGGAGGTTCGTCGTCTTGCCGCAGAGTCCCGGGCCGTAGAAGACGATCTTGCAGTTGATCTCGCGGGCCGCGTAGTTGATGAACGTCATCGGGTTGCGCTACTCCCGGAAGAGGCTGTCGATGTCTTCGTCGGTGATCTCGGCGAAGGGCGAGTCGTAGCCCTCCTGGCGACGCGTCTTCTCGGACTCCACCTTTCGCTGGATGGTCTCGAAGATGCGCTCGAGCTCACTGTTCGCCTTGCGGACCCGCAGCCTCACGAGCCCGAGCGAGGAACGTTCGTCGAAGATGACGACGAGGATGACGCGCTGGCCGACGATCGAGATGTAGACGTTGTCGCGCTCGCCCTCGTGGAAGAGGACCGGAAACTCCTTCTCGCCGATGAGGCGCGCGAGGCCGTCCGTCGCGGCAACGTTGCCGGCCGTGAGCGAGGCGAGCGACGTCGTGTCGAGCGACTCCATGTCGCCCATGGCCGCGATCTGCTGCCCGTTCTTGTCGACGATGAAGACGACCTTTGCCTGGGCGTCCACCTTCAGGCGCCCGATGACGTCCTTGATCTGATGGAACTCCTCGTCGAATAGAACGAAATCGGACATCTGGTTTCGGGCAGTTTACCCGATCACATCTCCCGGCGGCCCGCGAGGGACCTCGAGAGCGTCACGTCGTCGGCGAATTCGAGGGCGGCGCCCACGGGCAGACCGAGGGCCAGCCGGGTCACCCGGACCCCCAGCGGCTTGAGGCGGCGGGCCAGATAGAGCGCCGTGGCCTCCCCCTCGACGTTCGGGTTCGTGGCGATCAGGACCTCCTCGATCCGCGCTCCAGGCGGCGCCTTTTCGACCCTTTCGACGAGGTCCGCCACGTTCAGGTCGTCGGGGCCGATGCCCCGCAGGGGCGCGAGGGCGCCGCCGAGGACGTGGTAGCGGCCCCGGAACTCGTGCGTGCGCTCGAGAACGTCCACGTCGAAAGCTTCCTCGACGACCGCAAGGACGCAGGCGTCCCGGACGGGGTCCGTGCAGAGCGCGCACTCTTCCTGCTCGGTCAGGGCGTGGCAGAGCGTGCATGTCCGCGTCCGCGCCCGCGCCTCGGTCACGGCCGCCGTGAGCGCCGCCGCGTCGAACTCCGGCGCCGAGAGGAGCCAGTGCGCGATGCGCCGGGCGCTCTTCGGGCCGATTCCGGGCAGCTTCTCGAGGGCCGCCACGAGGCGGTCGAGGGCCGGGAGGGACGCCACTCAGCGGCCTTTGGGCCGGCCGGAGCCGTCGTCGCGCTTCACGTCCGAGATCTCGCCGCCGAAGAGATCCATCATCTTCTTCACGCGCTCGTCGGAGGCGACCTTGCCCCGGAGGTGCTCTTTCTCCAGCGCGGCCGGGTCGGCGGCGGCCGCCGCCGCCGTGAGGTCGCCGCCGGGAGGGGAGGCGTTCTCGACGACGACCCGCGCGCCGCGGCCCACGACCTTGAGGGCGGCGTCCTCGAGGACCTTGAGGACCGCCGGCTCGGCGAGCCGCCTTTCGACGACCTTGCTCGGCGGGTCGAGGAGGATCCGGACGACCTTCCCTTCGAGCGTGATGGACGTGTCTTCGAGGACCGCGCCGAGCTGCGCGTGCTTCTTCTCGACGGCCGTGCGGAATGCGCCGGCAGGGTCGGGCGTCGCGAGCGGCTCGGGGATGATCTCGAGCGGGGTAAGGCCGACGAAGCGCGGGGCCTCGCCGGAAGAGTCTTCTGCTTCGGAATGCGAGGGGTTGCGGCCGAGCGCTTCGGGGTGAGGCGGAGTGATCGCGCGCGAGGGGGCTTCCGCGCGCGGCGCGGCTTCGTTCGCGCGGGCCGGCGGCCCGCCGCGCTCCTGAGCCCCATTCACATTCGAAGAAAATCTCTCTCCCCCCGTCCGGCCAGAAAGAAACTCTTCTATTCCGACCAGCCTCGGCAGCTCCGCGAGTCGGAGGAGCAGCACTTCGAACGCGAGTGCGGGGACGTCGGAGCGGCGAAGCGTGCCGTCGGACTCGGAGAGGAGCGTGAGGAGGCGCAGGAGGGTCTGGTAGGGCGTGGCGTTCGCGAAGCCCGCGAGGCGCGCGGCGCCGTCCTCGGAGAGGCCGGGAGGCGGCAGCGCGTTCGGGTCGGCCGCCAGTCGCA
Organism: Thermoanaerobaculia bacterium; assembly: GCA_038319835.1. Classification (GTDB taxonomy): domain Bacteria; phylum Acidobacteriota; class Thermoanaerobaculia; order UBA5066; family UBA5066; genus Fen-183. The sequence continues at coordinate 70,460 of JBBQDQ010000003.1, forward strand.
CGGCGCCCCGGACGAGGGCCGTGAAGTCGTGGAGCGTGGAGCGCGGGTCGGCTCCGGCGGCGTCGAGCCCGGCGCAGCCCTTGAGGCCGCCGCCGCGGTCGCCCGAGAGGCCGGACGGGTGGAGCGCGACGAGCGCCGTTCGGTCGGGCGCGCCGAGGAGCGCCGCGACGTCGGCCGCGGTCACGCTGCCGCCCGAGCGGGCGGCCGCCTGGTCGAAGAGCGAAAGCCCGTCGCGGAGGCTGCCCGTCGCGGCCGCGGCGAGCGCGCCGAGCGCGGCACGCTCGACGAAGGGCGCGCCCTTTTTTGCGGAGGCCGCGGAGTCGACGACCGCGAAGCTCTCGCGTCCCGCGACGTCCGCGAGCCGGTCGGCAACCTCGTCGTCCGTCAGCCGGCGGAAGTCGAAGCGCTGGCAGCGCGAGAGGATCGTCGCCGGAATCTTGTGGCGCTCCGTCGTCGCGAGGATGAAGACGGCGTGCGCGGGCGGCTCCTCGAGCGTCTTGAGGAGGGCCTGGAACGCGGCCGACGAGATCGCGTGGACCTCGTCGATGATGAAGACCTTGCGGCGGTCCCGGGAGGGCGCGTACGAGACGACCTCGATGAGATCGCGCGCCTGGTCGACCTTGCCGTGCGTGGCGCCGTCGATCTCGAGCGCGTCGATCGAGCGCCCCTCGAGGACCTCCGTGCACGAGGCGCAGGTCCCGCAGGGCGTCGCCGTGGGCCGGTCGGAGTTGTTGCAGTTGATCGCCGCCGCGAGGAGGCGAGCCGTGGTCGTCTTGCCGACGCCGCGCGGGCCCGAGAAGAGGTAGGCGTGCGCCAGCCGGTCGGCCGTCACGGCGTTCGTCAGGGCCCGGACGATCTCCTCCTGGCCGACGACGTCCGCGAACGTGCGCGGGCGCCACTTGCGTGCGAGGGGGACCCAGTTCGCGTCGCTCACGGGGAGTGACTGTACTCGAAAAAAAGACCCCCGAGCCCCCCGATGAGTCCGGGCGATCCGCGGCGCCCGGGCCTTACTCCTGAGTGCTGCTTCCTTCC
>JBBQDQ010000004.1:0-56873 GCA_038319835.1 Thermoanaerobaculia bacterium
TCGTCCGGGTTGGCGCCGAACGGGATGCGCGCGAGGTTCCAGAAGCGCACCCACGCGGCGCCTGCGAAAAGCGCGGCGCCGAAGGCGGCGAGCGCGACGCGCGGTGTCCGGCCCGCCGGGAGCCGCGCCGCGCCCCATCGCTCCGGCACGTCCAGTCCGCGCCCGACCGCGACCGCCGTGGCGAGGAGCGCGGCGAGCGAGAGCAGCCAGAACGCGACCGCCGGCCCCTCGGCCTCGCGCCAGTGGAGGATCCCCGACGCCGCCGCGCACGCCGCCGTGGCCGCCGATCCGGCCGCGAGGAGGGACCCGCGGCGGGCGGGCGCGCCCGGCACGCCGGAGGCCTCCGCGGCCGGCCAGGCGCCCGGCGCGAGCACGAGGGCGCCGAGCAGCGTGAGCGCCGCGCCCGCGTACCAGGCGTGGTCCGCCCGGACCACCGCCTCGCCCGCGGCCGCGAGCCCGAGGGCCGCGGCGCACGCGAGGCGCGGCCGGGAGTGCAGCGCCGCAGCCGGTCGGATCACGGGGAATCAAGGTAGCACAGGCTTTCGCCCGCGCCTCGCCTCGCCGATAATCGCCCGGACTCTCCATGCCGACACGAGGACCCGCCCTGACTTTCCGACGCGGGCTCGCCCTCGTCTTCCTCCTCGCCGCCGCCGTGCGGATCGTGGGTCTGGACTTCGACCAGAACCACTTCTTCCACCCGGACGAACGCGCGATCGGAGAGGCGATCACGCACCTCTCGTTCCGGCCGCTGCAGCTCAACCCCCATTTCTTCGCGTACGGGTCGTTGCCGTTCTACGTGACGCGGGCCGTCGCGTCCGCGCTCGCCGCCGTGACGCAGCGCCCGTGGTTCGCGTCCTACGACGGCGCGATCCACCTCGGGCGGTTCCTGTCCGCGCTCTGGGGCGCGCTCACGTGCGTTCTGCTCGCCCTCCTCGGACGGCGCTGGTACGGCGAGGCCACGGGGCTCCTCGCGGGCGGCCTCCTCGCGTGCTCCGTCCTGCACGTCCAGACCTCCCACTACGCGGCGACGGACGTCGCCCTCACCCTCATGGTCCTCCTCGCGCTCGTCTGCAACGCGCGGTTCGCGAACCGCGGCCGCGTCCGCGACGCCCTTCTCGCCGGCCTGGCGACGGGTCTCGCGCTCGCGACGAAGGCGAGCGCCGCGCCGCTCGCCCTGCCTCTCGCGCTCGCGGCGTTCCTCTCCGTACGCGCCTCGCGGAAATGGGGGCACGCCCTGGGTCTCGCGACGCTCGCGAGCATGGCGGCCCTCTCGGGCTTCGCGCTCGGCGAGCCCTATGCCTTCCTGGACTTCCGGGAGTTCTGGCGCTCGGTCTCCGAGCAAGGCGCGATGGTCCGGCACGCGGGCCTCCTGCCGTATACGAACCAGTACATCGGTGTTCCCCATTTCCTCTACGAGGGCAAGGAGATCGTCCTCTGGACGCTCGGCCCGCTTCTGGGCCTCGCGGCGCTGTGGGCGGCGGCCGCGACCCTCACGTCATTCCGCCGCTTCCGGCCCGGCGAGTGGATCCTCGCGTCGTTCTTCGTGCCGTACGTCCTCATCACCTGCACGTTCGAGGTGAAGTTCCCGCGCTATCTCCTGCCCGTCTACCCGATCCTCGCGCTCTGGACCGCGGCGTGGCTGACGCGGCGGGCCGAAGCGGGCCGGGCCGGACGCGTCCTCAGGGCCGCGGTCGTGGCGGGGGCGGCGGTCTGGACCCTCGCGTTCCTCGCAATCTACGCTCGCCCGCACAGCGCGGTCACGGCCTCGCGCTGGTTCCACGAGAACGTCCCCGACGGGACCCGCGTTCTCGAGCAGGACTGGGACGAGGGCTTCCCGTTCTCGTTCCCCGGCCAGCCGGCGGAGCGCTACCCGACCGTGATGTTCGGGTTCTACGAGGAGGACTCGCCGGCGAAGATGGCGAAGCTCGCCAGGGAGCTCGCCGTGGCGGACCGCGTCGTCCTCCAGACGAAGAGGCTCTACGGCGCGGTGACGCGAGCCCCGGACAAGTTCCCGTTCACGAACCGCGCGTTCCGCCTGCTCTTCGCGGGCGACCTCGGCTTCACGCTCACGAAGTCGGTCGCGTCCCGACCGTCGCTCTTCGGCCTCGACCTGCCCGACGAGCTCGCCGATGAGTCGCTCAGCGTCTACGACCATCCGAAGATCCTGATCTTCGAGAACCGCGAGAAGCTCCCGGCTGCCGAGATCGAGGCCCGGCTTCTCACCCGCGTCCCGTCCCGCGTTCTGTCGCGGAACGACCTGCTCCTCGCCGAGCCCGCGGCCTCCGCGCGTTCCGCCTCCGACGCCGACGGCGCCGGCGGGGGGCCGGGGCTGCCCACGCTGCGCTTCGGGCCGACCGCCCTCCTGCTCTTCGCGGGCTTCCTCGAGATCCTCGGCCTCGCCGGTTACGCGATCCTCGCCGCTGCGCTGCCCGAACGCCCCGGTCTCTACGCGCTCGGAAAGACCTGCGGCGTCCTTTTCTTCGCGTTCGGCTCGTGGCTCCTCGTGTCGTGGCGCTGGGCGGCGTTCGGGCGGCCGCTCCTCCTCGCGTGGGCGGCGGCGCTCGCCGCCGGCGCGTGGACGCTCGCGCGCCGCCGGCCCTTCGCCGCGCCGTGGGCGGAGATCTGGAAGACGGAGCTCGTGGCGTGGGGGACGTTCCTCTTTTTCCTCGCCTTCCGCGCCGCGAGCCCGGAGATCTTCTTCGGCGAGAAGCCGATGGACTTCGCGTTCCTCAACGCGCTCCTCAGGTCCACGGTCCTTCCCCCGCCCGAGCCCTGGCTCGCGGGCTCCACGCTCTCGTACACCTACTTCGGGCACTACGCGCTCGCCGCCGCCGGCAAGCTGCTCGGAATCCATCCCGGGCTCCTCTTCAACCTCGGGATCGCGGGTACGGCGAGCCTCACGGCGTGCGGGGTCCTCGCCGCCGGCGCGGCGCTCGGCGGGCGGCTGCGCGCCGGCGCCGTGGCCGCGCTCCTCGCCATGTTCACGGCGCCGCCGTCGGGAGTGCGCGAAGCCGTCCTCCGCTGGAAGGCCGGCCAGCCGCTCGACTGGCACTACTTCTGGGCGACGTCGCGCGTGATCGCCCCGAACGGGATCAGCGAGTACCCGCTCTGGACGTTCCTCTTCGCCGACCTCCACGCACACGCCCTGGCGATGCCGTACACGACGGCGTTCCTCGCGCTCCTCCTCGTCGCGGCCACGCGCGACATCGCGCCGACCCCGCGCGAGGAGGCCGCCACGATCGGCCTCCTCGGCCTCCTCCTGGCGGCGATCCAGATCACGAACGGATGGGCGATCCCGACCTACGCCTGCGTTCTCGTTTTCGTCCCGCTCGCCGGGTACGTCGTGGCCCGACCCGGCGGCACCGCGGCATCCCTCGCGGGTTTCTTCCGCGCGGTCGTGTGGCCCGTCGCCGGCACCATTGTCGTGGCCGTCCTTCTCACCCGCCCGTTCTGGGCGCACTTCACGCCGCCGCCCCGCAACTGGGGGCGCGAGGTCGGGCCGTTCGCCTCGCCGTGGGACTTCTTCAACGTGTGGGCGTTCTTCCTCGCTCTCCTCGTGCCGTTCGTCTTCACGGTCCTCCGCCAGGGCGACCCGCCTCCCGGCCGCGTGGCGCGCGCCCTCCGCGCGGCGTTCGCGCTCGCCCTCCCGCTCTCGCTCCTCTCGATCGGATTCCGGCCGTGGCATCTCGACCAGGCCGAGTCGATCCGCGCGTTCACGGCCATCGCGTGCGTCGTAGCGGCCTGGGCGGTGCTCCGGCGGGGCGCGAGCCGCGAATTCCGTCTGGCCGCGGCGATTGCGGCCTTCGGGTTCGCCGTCCTCACAGGATGCGAGGTCGTCTACGTGTGGGATCGGATGAACACGATCTTCAAATTCCACCTCGAGGTGTGGTTCTTCTTCGCCGTCGCCGGCGCATCCGCGTGGCGGCTCCTCCGTTCCTCCGGCGGGCTGCTCTGGAAGGGCGCCGCCGCGATCGCGTTCGCCGCGTGCCTCTTTACGGTCCTCACGGCGGCGCCGGGTTACCTGCGCAACCCCGGCCACGAGGACTGGCCGAAGGGGACGCTCGACGGGACCGCCTACCTCGAGACCCAGGCGCCCGGCGACCGCGGGGCGTACGAGTGGATCAACACGAACGTCCGTGGCGTCCCCGTGATCCTCGAAGCGCAGGGCGACGCGTACCAGGAGTTCTCGCGCTACACGATGATGACGGGGCTCCCGACCGTGCTCGGCTGGGAGTACCACACGTTCCAGCGCGGCCACAGCCAGCCGGAGATCGACCGGCGGAAGGCCGACGTGAAGGCGGCGTACACGGCCCACGAGCGGGACGACGTCGCGGCCGTCCTGCGGCGCTACCACGTCGCGCTCGTCGCCGTCGGGCCGCTGGAACGGAAGACTTATGGCAGCGGCCTCCTGGAGCGCTTCGGAGCGTGGACGGATCTCCTGACGCCCGTCTACCGGAACCCCGAGGTGACGCTGTTCGCCGTGAACGGCGCTTTCGCGCCCGGCGCCGCGACGCCGCCCCTCCGGGTCGAGGAGCTGCCGGCTCCCCGCACCGCAGCTCCGGCCTCGCAGGCCCCGCAGCAGCCCGCCGGGCAGGTGCGCCAGCCGCGCGGCCTCGCGTCGGACGCGAAGGGGAACGTCTACGTCGCCGACTTCGGCAACGTCCGCGTGCAGGTTCTCAAGCCGGACCTCTCTCCCCTGTTCTCAATCGGCTCCCTCGGCTCCGGTCCCGGCCAGTTCCGCGACCCGTGCGGAGTCGCCGTGGACGGCAAGGGCCAGATCTACGTCGCGGACACGTGGAACGGCCGCATCCAGGTGTTCGACCCGAAGGGCGCCTACCAGCGCGAGTTCGCGTCGGACTTCTTCGGGCCCCGCGGGATCGTGGTCGACGCGAAGGGCACGGTCTTCGTGGCCGACACGGGCAACAGCCGCGTCGTGCGGTTCAGCCCGGACGGACTGAAGGAAGCGGCGTGGGGGCGCGAGCCGGGCGCCGGGAAGCTCGCCGAGCCACAGGGCCTCGCGCTCGGCAAGGACGGCCTCCTCTACGTCGCGGACAACGGCAACGCACGGGTGGCGGTGTTCACGAAGGACGGCGCGTTCGTAAGCGCGTTCGGCGTGTCCGGCTGGAAGCGCGAGGTGATGGGCGAGCCCTACGTTGCGGTGGACGCCGCCGGCACGGTCTGGGCGTCCGTGCCGCTCGAGGGCGAGGTGCGCGGGTACGCGCCCTCCGGGAAGCTCCTCGCGACGGCGCGCGGGAAGGACCAGCTCGAGGGCCAGCGCTTCGAGCACCCCTCCGGCATCGCGCTCCTCCCGGGCGGCCGTCTCGCGGTCGCGGATCTCGAGGGGCGCGTCGTCGTGATCAGCCTCCCGAAGTGAAAAAGCGGGGCCGGCCCCCGGCCGGCCCCGTGGTTCAGGAGGTCGTGGGCGGGTGCGAGGTCAGAACGAGACGCGCGCGCCCACGCGCACGACTCGCGGAGCCTGCCAGTTGATGTCCTTTCCGTACGTCGGGTTCGAGGCGCAGGCCGCGTTCGAAAGGCTCGCGTTCTGCGCCGTGCAGCCCGGCTGGCCGATGCCGCTGCGCGGATCGTTCCCCGCGAGACCGCTCGTGTTGTTGAAGAGCTCCTCGCGGCTCGTGACGCCCTGCCGGTTGATCAGGTTGAAGACGTCGAGGATCGGCGTGATCGAGACGGCGCCGAACCGGAATCCGTATTCGAGGTGGAGATCAGCCTCGAACGTGGAGGGAAGGTCGCCCGCCGAGCCGCGCGGGACGAGATAGCCCTCCTGCGAATAGCCCGCGCCGCACGCGATCGCGTCCTGTGCGCAGCCGCGGATCGAGTAGGGCCGGCCCGTTGCGAAGTTCGCGTTCGCACCCACGGTGAGGCCGAACGGGAAGGCGTAGTAGCCCGACACCTTGACCTGGTGCGTCCGGTCGTTGCGGAGCCGGCCGAACGCGTTCGTCACGAGGCCGGGGTAATCGAAGTCCGCGTTGATGTTCGGGTCGGCCTGGCCGCCCTCGCGCGTCTGCGAGAGGTTGCCGGAGTAGTTGCCTTCGAGCTTCGAATAGAGGTAGCTCGCGAGCACGTAGAAGCTGTCCGAGAAGCGGTGCGAGGCCGTGACCTCGAGGCCGCGGAAGTACCGGCGCGGCTGCGTGGAGTCGCAGGGCGAGCTCGGGACGAGGTTGCCGTTCGCGTCCGCATCGCCGTTCGGATAGCAGGTCGGGTCCGCGGGATCCTTGATGTTGCCGAGCGAATCGCCCTGCCCGGGATTGATGAGGGCGCACGTCGCGGGGCTCGACGGGTTGAAGTAGGGAGCGAGGTCCGGGTTGATCGCGAGGTCGCAACGGTCCTCGACCGCCCGCCCGAGAGAGCGGTAGATGCCCTTCACCCCGATCGCCCAGTTCTTCGCGATCTCGAACTCGAACCCGAGGATCGCCTCGTCCTGGTACATCCCCTTGAGCCCGCTCTGGGTCAGCTCCCCGCCCTGGACGACGGGTGCGCCGAAAAAGAGGTCGACCGGGTCCGGTGTCGAGCTCGAGTTGCGCGTGATGATGGTGTACTCGTTGCCCAGCGCACGCGTCTGGATGTCCTGCGGGATCGTCATATAGAAGCGGCCGACGTTCCCGTAGACCTTCGATCTGCCGTTGTTCATGAAGTCCCACACGACGCCGAGGCGCGGGGACCACTCGTTCGTGACCTTCACGATCGTCGCGCCCGTGTAGTCCTGGAGCGACTGCTGCTCGTACCGGATGCCGGCGTTGATCGTGACGTTCTTGAGGGGCTTGAACGAGTCCTGGAGGAACACCGCGGCGTTGTCGGTGATCGGGTTGTTGTCGACCGTCGACGCGATCGCGTACCCGGTGCAGTTCGGGAACGCGGCCGGCCCGGTCGGGTCGATCTTCCCCGTGCAGTTCGCGCCGCTGAGCGGCGTCTGCGCGAAATAGCGGTGCTGGTAATTGCGCAGCGTCCCGTCGGCCGCGAGGCGCGTCCGGATACGGTCCGTCCCGCCGTAGGATTCCGTGAAGTCGGAGTTCAAATGCTCCCAGTCGATTCCCGCCTTGATCTCGTGGCTCCCGGTGAAGATCGAGCCCGCCAGCTTGTAGACATATCGCTGGTACGTCTCGTCAACGAGGATGACCGGGCCGGTGCCCGGCAGCGCTTCTGTCGTGAAGCCGGCCTGCTGGACCTCGCGGTAAGGGTTCCCCGCGAGCGGGCTCGTGTCGTCGCGCCGGTCGGTGTGATAACCGACCTGCCCCTGCAGAAGGAAGCTGGTCCCGAAGATCCCGTCGTACTTGAGGGATCCGTCGGTGCCTCCGACCTTGCGGTCGACGATGAAGGCGCCGCTGTCTCCGACCATCGTGGAGATCTGCGTGAGATCGTACCGGCCGTGGAACGTGCCTGGGTCTCCGAACGCGGACGCCGTCAAGGTGTTCGACTCTCCGAGCCGGAACGTGAGCTTTCCCGAGAACAGGTTGTTTCGGTACGTATCCGTGTCGCCCGTCTGCGTCGTCCGGCCTGACCCGTCGCGCAGCTGGGAAAGCGTCCGCGTGTAGTCCTGATCCTGGTTCACGCGGTCGTACGCGCCGAAGAACCAGACCCGGTCTTTCACGAAGTACCCGCCGAGGTCGGCGCCGAAGTCCACGCGCTTCGGGCTGTAGAACTGGCCCTGGTTCACGGCGGACCGGTCGCCCGCGCGCTCGTCGCTCGACGCGAGAGACGACGAGTCGTAGTACCCGAAGGCGTCGCCATGGAACTCGTTGCCTCCGGACTTGGTGACGACGTTGATCGTCCCGCCGAGGACGCGGCCGTACTCGGCCTCGTAGCCGCCCGTCTTGACCTCGACCTCCTGGACGAACTCGTTGTTCAGCGACTTGGCCTGCGTGCCCGTCTTGACGCCGGTCGTGTTGACGCCGTCGATGATGTAGGCGTTCTCGAGGCCCGTCGCGCCATAGATCGTGATGTTGCCCGTGACGTCCGTACCGGTGCCCGCGACCGTGTTCGCGATCGAGACGAAGTTCCGGCCGATCGGGAGGCGCTGCATCGTCTCGAGCGTGGCGGTCGCGCCGATCGTCGTGCGCGTCGTGTCGATCGAAGGCGCCTCGGCCGTGACGACGAGGTCTTCCTTGACGGACACCGCGAGCTGGAGGCTCACCGTCGTCGTCGCGCCGAGGGACACCTTCTGGCCCGTGCGCTCCGCCGACGCGAAGCCCCCGAGCTTCGCCGTGACCGCGTAAACTCCCGGGGCGAGCGCCGGGAAGCGGTACCGCCCCGCCGCGTCCGTCACGGCCGTTCGTGCGCCCTGAAGGCTCGGCGATCTCAGCTCGACGCTGGCACCAGGCAGCGGGCCCCCGTTCTGGTCTGCGACGGTCCCGTCCAGGTCGCCCGTCGTCTGCGCAAACGCGGAGCCAGCAGCGAACGCCGCAAGGAAAAGGATCAACACGACGCGACATCGATGGCGCATGAACTCCTCCCGTGGATCGGCAAAGGGCCGAATCCTGCGGACGAGAGTGGGTCCGCGACCGCCGCTTCACATCGGGTTTGGGACGGGGCGTCGCGGCGCCGGGACGAGGTATCGGGAGCGCGGGGCCGGCGCCCCGGTCATTCAAGACTTTGGTGCGGACCGCGCTTCAGGCCGACAGCGTGCGGCCCCGAAGCTCGTCGAGCTTTTCCCGGTACGTCGCGCTCATCGTGAGCTGGCGGTCGTCCCGAAGGATCACGACGTAGTCGCCGTGGAACCAAGGCTGGAGCTCCTTGATCCGCTCGATGTTGACCATCGTGGACCGATGGATCCGGATGAAGCGGTCCGGGTCGAGCTTCGTCTCGAGCCCGTTCATCGTCTCGCGCAGCAGATGGGACTCGGCGCCGACATGGAGTCGCACGTAGTTGCCCGCCGCCTCCACCCAGTCGACGTCCGCCGTCCGGAGGAAGTACAGGCGCCCGCCCGACTTGATCATGATCCGCTTCAGGTAGGACTTCTGCGGCCGCATCTCCTCGAGAAGCGCGACGAGCTGCCCCGAGATGTCCGTCGACTTTCCGCGCGTGATCTGCGCCCGCGCGTGCTCGAGGGCCTTCTGCAGGCGCTCGCGTCCGAAGGGCTTGAGGATGTAGTCGACCGCGCGCACGTCGAAGGCCCGGAGCGCGTACTGGTCGTATGCCGTCACGAATACGATCGCGGGAATGCGTTCCGCCCCGATGCTCTCCAGGATCCGGAAGCCGTCGAGATTCGGGACCTGGACGTCGAGAAACACGAGGTCCGGCTTGAGCTCCTCGATCGCGACGACCGCCTGGCATCCGTCGCCGCACTCCCCGACGACCTCGACTCCCGGCTCCTCGGACAGGAGCGTCCGGAGCCGCTCGCGCGCGAGGGGTTCGTCATCGACGATGAGAGTGCGGACGTTCGGGCGCATCACTCCGTGATACGCAACGAGCGCGCCGGGGTTTCCGTCCCCTCCATGCGGCGGCCGGCCGATGCGACCGAGATCGCGTCCGCGGCGCTTTCGCGGCAGGCGCCGCCCCTCTCGCACCCCGCCCACCATCTTTCGTCCCCGACACGCGTGACCGCTCCGTCCGGCTCGGCCTTCCAGATTCCTCTCCGCGAAACCGTATAGACCGCAATTCCGAGGCGTGCCGCGGTGGCGCGATCGTTCTCCGACGGCCGGGGATCGACGACGGCCGGATGGGTGTGGACGATCGCGAACGCACCCGGAACCGGCGGCCCCTCCCAGCGGGACTGCAGGTATCTCCGGTCCCACGGCCACGGGTGCCACGCGAGGCTGGCGGCGCTCCGCACGACCCACGCCGCGCGTTCCGAGCGGTCGGAGCCGAACCCGCTCGCGGCGAACAGCCGGTACGCGTTCTCCTGCATGTCTGCCTCGAGGGCGCGCTCGGCGACCGAGAGCCGGCCGCGGGCCGGCTCGGCGGAGCCGATGCCGGTGGAGCCCGCGACGCCCGGGGCGGCCGCCGAGAGCGCGCTCCAGCCGGCGAGCGCGGCGGCGGCGAGTCGCGGTGCGGTGCGGGAGCGCGTCATCGCTCCTGAATCTCGGTCTCGGGAGCGGTCCCGTCGCGCCCGCCGGGACGGCGCCGCCGCGCGCCGGGACGGCGGCGCGCGTGCGCGGGAGCAACTCGCTGCTAGAAGCCGTACACGGCGGGCGGCTCGAGCGTGCCGCCGTCGGCCGCCGTCGGCTCGACGACGAGCGGAAACGCGAGCGCGATCGCGAAGCCCCCGCCGGGCGCGTTCGCGTAAGAGAGCGTGAAGTCGTCTCCGAATAGGTGGCGCAGGCGTTCGCGCGTGTTCGTGAGGCCGATTCCTTCGCGCACGGGCCCCGGCCCGAGTCCCGGGCCGTCGTCGGCCACGCGCAGGAGGAGGCGGCCGCCCTCGTGCGTCGCGCTCACCTCCAGGCGGCCCGCCTCCGAGTCCCTTGCGATGCCGTGGCGGATCGCGTTCTCGACGAGCGGCTGCAGGAGGAGGTTCGGGACGCGCGCGTCGAGCACCTCGGACCGGATCCGGAAGCGCGTCGAGAGGCGGTCGCCGAAGCGCGTCTTCTCGATCGCGAGGTAGCGCTCGAGGAAGTCCAGCTCCTCGCGCAGCGTGACCTCCGCCCGCCCCGTGTTGCGGAGGGTCAGGCGGAGGAACTCCGCGAGCTGAAGGACCATGCTCTCGGCCGCGTCGGGCTTGGGCTTGAGGAGCGCCGCGATCGCGTTGAGCGTGTTGAAGAGGAAGTGCGGCTGGAGCTGCATCTTGAGCGCGCCGAGCTCCGCCTTCACGAGCTGGGTCTGGAGCCGCGACGCGGCGAGCTCGCGGTCGCGGAACTTCGCGTAGGTGTCCGCGGCCCACGCGAGAGCGACGAGAGCCGCGTACGTGAGGATGTTCGCGTGGAAATTCAGGCGGAAGAAGCTGCCGAGCGCCCATGCGAGCGAGCTCGTTCCGCCCGACTGGACGACGGCGTAGAGGAGCGCCCCCGCGACGAGGAGCTGGACGGCAGAAAGGACGACGCTCGCTCCGGCGTGGACGGCGAGGCTCCTCTTCCAGCGGGCCCGGTCGAGGGGAAACCGGCGGGCGAGGCCGAGGATCGCGGGAGTCAGGAGGGCCCAGAGCCAGTAGAACGGCAGGTTGATCAGGAGCGCCCGTCCGAAGGAGATCTCCCGCCCCCCGGAGGTGATCGGGTAGAGGAAGTAGAGCTGGCTTGCGAAGAAGACGCCGGCCGCCGTCCAGACGCCGAAGATGACGGCGGGTCTTCTCCCGGGAGCGACGGTCATGGGGACGGATACGCACCGGCCGGGGCCGGGGTTGCCGGCCGGTGCGTCGGAATCCGTTCTCCGAGGTCTAGAACCGAACGCCCGCCGCGAGCGTGAAAGTGCGCGGGAGCTGGTAGTCGAGGTTGTTGCGGGCCGTGCCGAACGACGGGGCGTAGTCCCAGTTCGTGCCGCGAACCGGTGCCGTCGTGAAGGGGTTGAACCCCGTGTAGGCGGCGGAGTTTACCGCCGTCCTTACGGAGGTCGAGAGGCCGACGAGACCCCGCCGGTTCAGCACGTTCAGGACCTGCGGCTGGACGAAGATCTCGAACGTCCCGGCGATGTGCGCCGTGAAGTTCAGGGAGAGGTCCGTCCTGAGGATCGTGTCCGTGCGGAACGCGTCGCGCGCCGTGAAGTAGTAGTTCACGGAGGACGGCGGCGTCGCGTAGTTCGGCGCGCTCGTCACGTAGGCGCCTGAGTTCACGAGCCCGACCGCCCCGTACGGGACGCCCGTGTCGATGGACTGGACGGCGGCGATGTTGAGAGAGCCCAGTTTCGCCGGGATGAACGGGAGGTTGTACGACGCGAAGAGCTTCACCCTGTGGCGCTCGTCGGTCCCGAGCGACCCGTACGGGTTGTTCCAGGCCGGGTCCTTGTACTCCGGGTACGTCTCGCTCGCGTTCGGGACGGGCCCCGAGGCGGTCGTCTCGCCGTTCAGGTTTCCGAGCGTGTGCGACCACGTCCAGTTGATGCCGCCGTTGAAGCCGCCGTTCCGGTAGGAGAGGCTCGTGTGGAGGCCCGTGTAGTTCCGCTCGACGCTGTTCGAGTTGTTGATGAAGCCGATGTCGTAGCGGTTCCCGAACTCGTCGGCCCCGCTCCCCGTCGCGCCGTTGATCACGTTGTTGTAGAAGTCGCGGCCCTCGCGCCTCACGAGGTCCACGCGGTAGGCAAAGGACGAGCCGACGTTGCCGGCGAACGTGGCCGCGTACTCGATCGTGGAGGGCGAGTCGAGCGAGCCGTTGATCTTCGTCGTGAGCCCGGGGACGTTCGCGTAGGCGAGCGGGAGCCGGCACGTCGCGAGGTCCGGGCAGCCCTGCGCGAAGAACCAGTTGAAGACCTGCTGAAGCGCCTGGGCGCGCGTCACGAGCGGCGTGCCCGGGGCCGGGTTCACGTTGATCGGAGCGCCTTCGTAGTACCAGATGAAGAGTGCCGGCGAGCCGCCGTCGGACGAGGAATCCACGAGGCTGTCCTGGATCGCGCCGACGTATTTCGCGTAGCTCGCGCCGACCCGGAACGTCCCCTTCCCGGTCACGTCGAACGCCGCCGCGACGCGGGGGCTGAAGGTGCTGTCGTCCGCGCGGACGACGCCGTTGCTGTCCTCGGCGTGGTTCTTGTCCCACCGGACGCCGAGGTTGAACGAGAGGCGGTCGTTCATCCGCCACGAGTCGTTCACGAAGACGGAGTGCGTGAGGGCGTCCGTCCCCTTGCTCAGGTTCGCGATCGGCGTGTAGTAGACGTAGGACAGGTTGTCGATGACGGGATAGAGGTCCGTGTTCGTGATGATCGTGTTCGTCGCGAAGATGCGGTAGTTGCTGCCGGACTGGTAGTTGTTCGCCTTGCGCTGTCCGGAGAAGTTATCGTAACCCGCCACGATGTTGTGCGAGCCGAGGGCGCCCGTGGAGAGGAACCAAGTCCCCTTGAGGAGGTAGTCCTGGTTGTCCCGCGACTCTGGGTCGCAGACGCCGCAGAACGTCGGGGAGTTGTACCGCGCGTTGCTCCGCGACTTGTCGCGGATGATCGTCCCGTTGATGAGGTCCTTGTAGGGCGAGCCCGAGTTCTCGAACGAGAACTTGCGCCGCGAATAGAGGCCCTCGACGAAGAACGAGTTCGAGAGGACGCCGTTGTAGTTGACCGTCAGGATGTCCTGCGGGAGCTGGCGCGCGGGCACGAGGCTCGCGAGGTCCAGGCAGCCCGTCGGGCAGAAGGCCGAGTTCGTCTGCTCCTCGTCGACGTGGAGGAAGTTGCCGGTCAGCGTGTGGTTGTTCTCGGGAGTCAGCGTGAGCTTGCCCTGGTAGCGCTTCTCCGTGTCCCCGACCGGGTAGGAGAGGTTCGTGAACGTCGTCTGGCCGGAGGTCGTCTGGTCGAAGTAGCGGCCGGAGCCGAAGAACCACACGTGGTCCTTCCAGATCGGACCGCCGATCGTCGCTTCGTACTGCGGGTTCACGTTCTGCGGCGTGACCTCGTTCTTGGGCGTCGTCGCCGACCACGCCGCGTTCGTGAGCGTGGACCGGAACGAGCCGCTGAACGTGTTGCCGCCCGATTTCGTGATCGTGTTCACGACGCCGCCCGTGAAGCGGCCAAACTCGGCGGACACGGAGGACGTGGACGTCGTCGTCTCGGCGATCGCGTCCTCGATGAAGAGGTTGTTCGGCGTCCCGCGGACGTTGTCCGTGACGACGGCGCCGTCCACCGTGAAGAGGTTGTCGAAGGACTGCCCGCCCGAGATCGTGACGACGGGCGCGACGCCGTTCCCGATGCGGTCGCTCGAGCCCGGGCCGTTCGTGTTGACGCCCGCCGCAAGCGAGACGGAGGAGAGGAGCGTGCGCGTCAGGGGCAGATTGTCCGTGAGCTCCTTCGTGAACGTCTGGGCCGCCTGCGGCGTCGTCGTCGCGATCGTCTCGGACTTCCCGACGACGGTCGCGGTCGTTTCGACGCCCGAGAGCCCGAGGACGGTGTCGAGCCGCGCCTCCTGCCCGACCGTGACGGGCTGCGTGCGGGTCTCCGTCTTGAACCCCTGCAGGGCGAACGTCACGGTGTAGGAGCCGGGCGGGAGGCCTGGGAAAACGTAGTCGCCGTTCGCGGAGGTCGGCGTCGACCGCGCGCCCTGCAGGGCGTTCGACTTGAGTGTGACGAGGACGCCGGGCAGCCCCTGCCCTTCGTTCGTGACGCGGCCGCGAAGCGTGGCGGTCGTCACGCTCTGGGCGAACGCCGCCGAGGCCGTGACGAGGAGCCCGAGAACGATGAAGACGCGGATTACGGTTTGGCGCATGCCTTCCTCCTGGGCGACGCGCAGCCCCGCGACGGCGGGACGCGTGCCTCGAACCGGCAAGTTGGGGCCGCCCGCGCGATTTCGAAACGGTTCTGGGACGGGCGACCCCGCGCGGGGGCGGACGGCCGGCTCTCCGGGACGGGACGCCCGTCGGGCGGCGTCGTCCGGGATTCCGGAGTGTCAGCCCGAAGCCGCCGCGCGGCGCCGGCGCCGCAGGACCTCTTCGGTCACGGAGCGGCCCGAGCCCTCCGCTCCCGCCGTCCACGTCCAGCGCTCGTGCAGGCGGTACCGGCCGTCCGGGAGAACCACCGTCCGCGCCCGGCACCGGCCCGCCCGGAAGTCGCCGTTCTTGTTCAGGTGCTGGTAGACCATGTCGAGGCGCCCACCCGACCCGGCCCGCGCGAGGAGAGTTCCGAACGAGACGTCGCCGCCGTGATACGTCGCCCAGACGACGGCGCCCTTCTGGCGGTAGTGAAAAATGGTCTCGGAGCCGGACTCGCCTGCGCCAGAGTTGCTCACGGTCCGGAAGCGGCGACCGTCGAGGTCGAAGTCGGACATGCCCCAAACAATAGAATCTCCGTTCCGCGGGCGGAGTCGCGCGGGACGAGCCTGCCGCGCCGGGGGACGAAAGGGACGACACGATGGACGGCGGGAGCGGCGCGGACTTCGCGCCCGCGTGGTGGTTGCGCGGCGCGCACCGGCAGACGGTCTGGGGCCGCCTCGCGCGCTCCCGCCGGCTCGTGCCGCTCCGTCGCGAGGCCCTCACGGCGCCCGACGGCGACACGCTCTTCCTCGATCACGCCGACGCGCCCGCCGCCGAGGGCGCGCCGCCGCTCCTGATCCTCCACGGGCTCGAGGGAAGCTCGCACTCCGTCTACGCGCAGGGCCTCCTCGCGCTCGGCCTCGCCGCAGGGATGAAGCCTTCCGTCCTGAACTTCCGTTTCTGCGCGCGCGATCTCACGGACCTCTCGCGCATCCTCCCGAATGAACGCCCGCGGCTCTATCACTCGGGCGAGACGACGGACTTCGACTTCGTCCTCCGGACGCTGGCCGCGCGGCACGGCGGACCGGTCCTTGCGGCGGGCGTCTCGCTCGGCGGAAACGTGCTCCTGAAATGGCTCGGGGAGCATCCCGGCGAGCGGCTCGTCGCGGCCGCCGCGACGCTCTCAGTCCCGTACGACCTCGCGGCCGGGGACCGGCACATGTCGTCCTTCCCCTCCGCTCTCTACGTGCGTGCGTTCGTGAAGACGCTCGTCCCGAAAGGCGAGTCCCTCGCGCGGCGGTTCCCGGAGGCGGCGGCGCGCCTCGACCTCCCCCGCGCGGCGCGCGCCTGGACGTTCCGCGAGTTCGACGACGCCGCGACCGCTCCTCTCCACGGGTTTGCGGGCGCCGCCGACTACTACGCGCGTTCGAGCTCGCTGCGCGTCCTCGGCGCCATCGCCGTTCCGACGCTCTGCCTCTCCGCGCTCGACGATCCGTTCGTGCCGCCCGCGTCCGTCGAAGCCGCGCGTGCGGCGGCCTCCTCGTCCGTGAGCTTTCTCGTCACAGAGCGCGGCGGGCACGCCGGCTGGATCGCGGCGCGAGGTCTTTCGCCGGTCTCCTGGGGCGAGGAGCAGGCCGTCGCATTCCTCGCGCGCTACGATCTCCGCCACGTGAGCTCCACGAACGCGCAGACGACCGCCCCGGCGAAATGATGCAGGCCGCCGACCTCGGGCCCGTTGCCGAATCCGACCAGACCCAGTCCCCGGTCGACCTCTTCCTGATCATCGCGGGCGCAAACCTCGTCGCGACGACACTCCAGACGGGCGCGAGTCTCGCGCCCGCCTTCGGCCTCCGCCAGGCGGCGGTCCTCGTCGGCGCGGGCGTGATCCTCGGGACCGCTCTCGTCGCCGCGCTCACGCCCCTCGGCCCGCGCCTCGGCGTCCCGTCCGTCGTCGCGTGCCGCGCGGCCCTCGGCCTGCGCGGGGGCGCTCTCGTCTCGCTCATTCTCTACGTGACGAACTTCGCGTGGATCGCCCTCAACAACGTCATCGCGGCCTCCGCGTGCGCGCGCCTCTTCGGCGGGCCCGGCAGCGCGCGCTGGTGGGCGCTCGGCCTCGGTCTCCTCGCCACGGCCGTCGTCGCCGGAGGGCCGCGGGCCGTCGGCCACGCGGATCGCGTCGCGGTCCCGCTGCTCCTCGTGATCGGCGGCGTCCTGACGTTCGCCTGCCTGCGTCTCCCACCTGCCGTAGCAGCCGCTCCGGGTCACGGCGGGATGTCCGCCGTGCGCGGCCTCGACGTCGTGATCGGCTACCAGGTGTCCTGGCTCCTCGTCTTCGGCGACTACCCGCGCTACACGCGTTCGGCCGGGAAGGCCACGGCGGCGGTCTTCCTCGGCCTCGCGCTGACGAGCCTCTGGTTCCTCCCTCTCGGGTTCCTCACAGCGCGCGCGGCGGGGTCGACGAATCCCGGCGCGATGCTCGCGGCCGTGGGCATCGGCGGCCTCGGCGCCGTCCTCCTCGCCCTCGCGACGCTCACGACGAACTTCGTGAACATCTACATGTCCGCGCTCGCCTGGAAGAGCCTCGTTCCCGCCGCGCGGGACCGCGCCTCCGTCTGGACGATCGGGATCGTGGGTGCCGTGCTGTCGCTCTTCTCCGGATGGATCGAGCGCTACGCGGACTTCATGCTTCTCCTCGGCGGCCTCCTCGTGCCCGTCGGCGGGGTCCTCCTCGCGCACTTCTTCCTCGTCCGGCGACCCGTCGACGTCCCGGCCCTCTATGCCAAGGCCGGACCCGCGAGCCGCCATGGCGGCTTCGCGATCCCCGGGATGTGCGGGTGGGCCGCGGGCGCGGGCGCGTATTTCCTCGCGGGATCGACGGGCGGGACGCTGCCCGCGCTCGCCACGGCCCTCGCCGTCACGTGGGGGCTCTCCCGGTTGCTGCCGCCGGCCGCCGCTCAGGCTTAGTTTCCGGCTCTATGCCGCCGGCCGGGTTCCGGCGTCTCTTGTGGGACCAGGGAGGTCCCATGAAAGGTCTCCGGCTCCTGCTCCCCGCCCTCTTCCTTTTGGCTGCGTCGGCCGGGCCGCTCGCCGCCGCGGACCTCCGCCCGCTCTCCGCGGCCGACAAAGTGAGGCTCGAGGCTCTTCTGCGCAACTTCGACCCGGCGACGTACGACATCCGGATCGAGTACTTCGACGCGAAGGGAAAGGTCCAGAAGGCGCGCTACGGCCAGGCGGTCGGCCTCGGAAGCGTGCGGCAGGGCCCGACCACGAAGGGCCGGACGCAGGCGAGCGCGGGCGACGTGATCATCGTCCACTCGGGCCTGGGCGCGAGCCAGACCGTGAACGGGTTCAAGGCGGAAGCCGTCATCATCAAGGACCCCTGGGTCGACTCCCGCGTGCACGAGCTGAACACCCTGCTCAAGGGTTACGCGCGCTGAGGAGGCGGCCGTGACGCGGCGGGTCCTGGGGGGCGTGGCGGCGCTCCACTTCCTCCTCATTCTCGCGGTGGTCACCCACGCGCGGGCGGCCATGGCGGGCCGGAGAGCGTTTGCGCCGCTCGCGGCGGCGAGCGACCTCTATGCGACCCTCACGCTCGCAAACCGGAATTTCGGCTTCTTCGCCCCGGACGTCGGCGGTGACCTCGTCGTGAGGTGCGTTCTCGTCGACGGGACGGGACGGCGCCGGCCGTGGTCGTTCCCGGCCTCGAACCGCGAATTGCAGATTCGCTTCTATTCGATGACGGGTCACTTCGCGCAGGAAGGGGACACGATGGACCTCTTCGCACGGTCCTGGGCCGTGCGCGCCCTGAACGAGAACCCCGACGCGACGCGCGTCGAGATCGACGTGACCCAGCACGAGATCCCGACGATGGCGGAATACCGGAGGGGGCGGCGCATCGAGGAACGTCCCTTCTACGCAACGAGCTTCGAGCGGCGCTGACGTCGATGGCCCGCATCCGCCGCGCATTCCGCCTCTTCGCCGCATGGTTCACGGCGCCCGCTTCCCCGGTCCCGCTCGGCGCCTTCCGGATCGCGCTCGCCGCCTTCGGCCTCGTCCGGATGGTGCCGCTCCGGAATTCAGTTCTCGCGATCTGGGGTCCCTACGGCTTCGTCCAGTGGGCGATCACCCGCGCGGGCCTGCCCGCACGCGTTCCCCATCTCGGGGACGTCGCGGCTCTCCTCGCGCCTCTCGGCGTCGGGGCGGAGGCGACCGTGTGGTGTGTCGTCGGGCTGGAGGTCGCCGCCCTCGTCGGGCTTCTCCTGGGCTGGCACACGCGCGCCATGGCGGCCACGGCGTGGGGCCTCGACGTGCTCCTCCTCCATGCGGGAGGCGGGCTCGTCTACGGCATGGACGTGTTCACGCACATCGGTCTCTTCTACGCGCTCCTGATGCCCTGCGGGGACGCGCTCTCCCTCGACGCGCGCGCGGGCCGCCGTTCGCCGGTGCCGGGAGTCGCGGCCGGCGCGACGCGCCGGATGCTCCAGATCCAGCTCGCGATTGTCTACGTGTCCTCGGGTCTCGAGAAGGCGTCCGGCGTCCAGTGGTGGAACGGCGACGCGATCTGGCGGGCGCTCATGCTCCCCGTCTTCCGCCAGGTCGATCCGTCGGTTCTCGCCTGGGCGCCCGGGCTCGCGACCGCCGCGGGCTGGCTCGTCCTCGCGACGGAGATCGGCTACGGTTTCGCGCTCTGGAGCCGCAAAACCAGGCCGCTCTGGCTCGCGGCGACGGTCGGGATGCACCTGTTCATCGGCGCCTTCCTCGGCATGTGGCTCTTCGCGGGGATCATGATTCTGCTGAATCTGGCCGCGTTCGGACCGGAGGCCCGCGTGGACCTTGGGGCGGCGGTGCGGCGACGGGCCACGCAGGCCACGGCCCTCGCGCTCGGCACCGCCTGAGCGGGGCAGAATCCGGCCCGTGGCCCCCGCCGTCCGCCGCATCCTCCACCTCGACATGGACGCCTTCTACACGTCCGTCGAGCAGCGGGACGATCCCGCGTTGCGCGGAAAACCCGTCGCCGTCGGCGGAGACCCGAAAGGGCGCGGAGTCGTGGCGGCCGCGAGCTACGAGGCGCGGAAGTTCGGCGTCCGCTCGGCGATCCCGATGGCGCGCGCCGTCCGCCTGTGCCCGGCCCTCGTGATCGTGAGGCCCGACTTCCGGAAGTACGCCTCGGTCTCGAAGGAGATCTTCGCCCTCTACCGCGCCGTCACGCCGCTCGTCGAGCCGCTCTCCCTCGACGAGGCCTACCTCGACGTGACCGAGAACGTGTGGAACGAGCCGCTCGGCATGCAGGTCGCGAAGCGCCTCAAGGCCCAGGTCCTCGAGGCGACGCGCCTCACGGTTTCCGCGGGCGTCGCTCCGAACAAGTTCCTCGCGAAGATCGCCTCGGCCTGGAAGAAGCCCGACGGCCTCACGGTCATCGCGCCCGAAAGGATGGAATCGTTCCTCGCAAAGCTGCCGGTCGACGCTCTCTGGGGCGTCGGGCCCAAGACGGCCGAACGCCTGCGCGCGATCGGCTGCGCGAAGCTCGTGGACGTGCGCGCGGCCGACGCCTCGGCGCTCCGGCGCGTCGCCGGGAGCTGGGCGGAGTCGCTCGTGCGGCTCGCGCACGGCGACGACGCCCGCCCCGTCGTGCCCGACCGCCCCCGGAAGTCCGTGAGCACGGAGGACACGTTCCGTGAGGACCTCGTGGACGTCCGCGAGATGCGGACGATCGTGGAGTCCATGGCCCGGCACGACGCGTCATTTCTCGCCGAGAAGCGCCTCGTCGCGCGCACGGTGACCCTCAAGGTGCGCTACGCAGACTTCACGACCGTGACGCGCAGCGACAGCGCCCGGCCGACACGCGATGCCGACGAGCTCGCAGCCCGCGCCGCGGCGCTCCTCCTTCGGACCGAGGCGGGAGTGCGGCCCGTGCGGCTCCTCGGCGTCGGCGTGCACGGGCTCGCGTCTCCGGGCGCTCCCGGCCCGGGCGGCCAGATGCCGCTCTGGACGGACTAGCCGCGGAGCTTCTTCAGGATCGCGTCGGCCGCGTCCCGCCCGATGCGGACCGCGTAGTTCTGGCCACGGTCCTCGGGGTAGATCTGCGCCATGCACGCGGACCAAAGCCCCGGGACCGGCGTCTCGAGCGGCGGGAGGAGCTTCGAGTAGCCCGGAACGACGATCGGCTGGGCGTACTCGGCGCGCCCGATCTGTTTTTTCAGGATCCAGCTTTCGTCGAAGGCCGGGTTGATCCGCTTGAGCGCGGGCAGGTACTCGGCCCAGAGCTCCGCGTCAGGCTTCTTCCACTTCGGATCGTCGGGGAGGACGTAGTTCGAGACGTAGACGACGTGGCGACCGCCGTACTCCTCTTTCGGGATGAAGTTCGTGTGCTCGATGACGCCGCCGAACGGCATCGAGGCGTCCCCGACGTTCAGCCAGTAGTACGGCGAGAGCGAGCGGTCGAGCTCGAGAATCGGGCAGAGCGCGTGGCAGTACGAGATCGCGCCCCACGTCTTCCGGACGTCCTCCGGAAGGTCCGGTGCGAGCCTCAGGAGCTCCGGGATCGCGACCGTCGAGAGGACGAGGTCGAAGGTCTCCGTGCCGCCCGCGAACTCCACGTCGAACCCGCCCCCGGCCCTCTTCACGATCCTCACGGGCCGCGACGTGCGGACGTCCCCGCCGCGCGCCTTGACGCGGGCGAGCACCGCCTCGACCCCGCGGCCAAACGAGCCCTTGAGGTAGCCGAGGCGCTCGCCGAGACCCGTCTTGTCACGCGAGCGTGTGCGCAGCGCGATCTTTCCCCAGAGCCAGACGAGGCCGACGTCCTCGGCGCGCCGCCCGTACTTCTGGACGAGGAGCGGCCCCCAGACCGCGTCGAGGGCGCGCCCGAAGCCGTTCCGCCGCATCCAGCCCATCGCGGTCTCCTCTTCGAGGGGCTGCCAGCGCGGGTTCTGCCGGAGCTTCAGGGTCGAGAGGACGAACTGAATGCGCCCGAGGATCCCGAGCGGCGAAAAGGAGAGGAGGGAAGCGGGCGTGCCGAAGTCCCAGAGCCTCCCGCCGGAGAAGAACCCCATCCGCGACTTTAGCCAGAGGAGGTCCCCGCCGAGGCCGAACTCCTCGGCGAAGGACACGTAGTCGACGTCGCTCGTGAAGAGGTGGTGGTAGTACCGCTCGAGGGGCGTCCCGGCCACGTCCACGACGCCGACGAGGCCCCCGGCCTCGGGGAATTTCTCGAAGACCGTCACGGGGAGCCCCGCTCCGAGAAGTCGGTCCGCCGCGACGAGGCCGGCGAGGCCGCCGCCGATCACGGCGATGCGCGGGGAGGCGGCGTTCACGGGCCGAGTCTAGCCCGGTCGGGAGGCGCCTTTGTGTTACCTTGACTCGTCCCGTGACGGCCCTGTCCGCGTTTCTCTTCGCCTCGGTCCTTCTCCTGGCGAGCGCGTCGGGAATGGCCCTGCTCGCCCGCCTGTTCCGCGGCGACGGGGCGGACGACGCCCGCGCCGAGACTGCCTTCGCCTTTTCGCTCCCGGTCGGCCTCGCGGCCGCGGCGCTGCCCGGGTGGCTCGTCTCGGGCTTCCTCGCGACCTCGATCCGGTCCCTCGCCCTGCCGCTCGCGGGGCTGACGCTCGCCGCGCTGCTCCTCTGGGGCGGGCGGGACCTTCTCGCCGTCCTCGCGCGCGGGCGGGCGCTCGTCCTTCCGTTCGTCCTCTTCCTCGCCGTCTTCGGCTTCTTCCTGTGGATCCGGGCGACGTTCGGCGAGATCCGCCAGACCGAGAAGCCGATGGACTTCGCCGTCCTCTCGGGCCTGATGACCGCTCGCCAGCTTCCGTTCATGGATCCGTGGCTCGCCGGCGCGCGCTTCCCCTACTACCACTTCGGGACGTACCTCTTCGCGCTCCCGGCGCGTGCGGCCGGCGTGCCGTCCGAGTACGCGTACAACCTGATCGCCGCGCTCCTCCCCGCTCTCGCCGCCCTCGCGGCCTACGGCGCGGTTCGGGCCCGCCGGGGCGGGCGGAGCCTTGCGCTCCTCGCCGGGTCCGTCCTCGTCCTCGGCGGGACGTTCGACGGAGCGCGGCAGGCTCTCGGCGAGAAGCCCCTCGCGGACCTCGACTGGTGGGTGTCCTCGCGGCGTGTCGAGAACGCGATCACGGAGTGGCCGCTCTTCACGTTCCGCCTCGGGGACCTCCATCCGCACGCCGTGACGTTCCCGTTCCTCGTCGCGTTCGCCGGCCTCGCGGGCCGCGTCGGGACGGTTTCCGGTACGCTCTTCGACGGCATCCTCCTCGCGGCGGTCCTCTCCGCAAACCCCTGGGACCTTCCCGCGTGCCTCCTCGTGCTCGCCGCCGGGAACCTCATGGAGCGCCCCTTCCGGCCGGCCGTCGTCCGCAGCGTCTTCTCCGTCCTCCTCTCGGTCCCGTTCCTCCTCCCCTTCCTGCGCTCGCCGCGGCCCGCGCTGCACGGCCTGACCTTCTGGAAGGAAGCGACGACGGCGGGCGAGGCGTTCCTCCACTTCGGCGTTCTCGCCATCGTGCCGGCGCTCGCGTTCGGCGTCGCGCTCGTGCGATCGCAGTCCCGCGAGGACCGTGCGCTCGTCGCCGCCACGGCGTTCCCGGCCCTCGGCATCGCCCTCGCCGTCCTCACGAAGCGGCCCGTGTTCGGCCTCGCGGCGGGTCTCGCCGCGGGGGTCCTGTGGCTGCTTTTCCGCGAGCCGCACGGGGACGAGGCGCCCGCGCCGACGGGCGCCCTCCGGGCGGGGCTCCTCTACGCGGCCGCCGGCGCGGTTCTCGCCTCGGTTCCCGACGTCGTCCTCGTGTCGGACTCGTACGGCGACCAGATGCGCCGGATGAACACCGTGTTCAAGACGTTCATGGGCGCATGGC
This sequence comes from Thermoanaerobaculia bacterium, assembly GCA_038319835.1. GTDB lineage: Bacteria > Acidobacteriota > Thermoanaerobaculia > UBA5066 > UBA5066 > Fen-183. The sequence continues at coordinate 23,117 of JBBQDQ010000004.1, forward strand.
CGCTCCTCGTGATCGGGGGTGCACTCCTCCTGCCGCTCGCCCTCTCGACGCGGCGCGCCCGCGCGTTCGTCCGGACCGCAGTCTTCGTCGCGGGCGCGGGCCTCCTCGCGCATCCGCTCGCGGCGGTCGTCCTGCGGTGGAGGTGGACCGGGCCGGTGGACGGCCTGAACGGCCTCGCCTGGATGGCGCGCGAGGCTCCCGGCGACCGGGCGGCCGTCGAGTGGTTGCGCGCGCACGCCGTCGACGGCGCCGTGCTCGCAGAGGCGACGGGGAACGCCTACACGGACTACAGCCGCATCGGCGGCGCGACGGGCCTCCCGATCGTCCTCGGCTGGGACAACCACGAGGGCCTCTGGCGGGGCGGCGGCGCGGGCCCGGAGCTCGAGGGCCGCAAGCGCGACCTCCGCCTTCTCTATACCTCCGAGGATTCCGAGCCCGTCTTCGCGACGCTCCATCGCTACAACGTCCGCTACGTATTCGTCGGGTCCTTCGAGCGCCGCGACTTCGGCGTGAACGCCTTCCCCCTGCGCGCGAACTTCCGGCGCGCCTTCGAGACGAAGGACGCCGCCGTGTACGAGATCCTCAAGTGACGGCTGCGACCGCCCCGGCGCCGGCGATGTCCGCTTTCGAGAAGAGGGCCTGGCTCGGCCTGATCGCCCTCTCCCTTCTCCTGCACCTCGCCCAGCTCGGGACGCACGCGTTCCACCACGACGAATCGATCCACGCGTACGCGTCCGTCCGGCTCCTCAAGGAAGGCGCCTACAAATACGATCCCATCTACCACGGGCCCGTGCAGTACTTCGCGGTCACGGCCGTATTCGCCGTCTCGTCCGTCGTCGGCAAGGCCGTCGGTTTCCTGACGGGATTCGCCGCCGCCAAGACGTGGGACGGGACGTCCGACTTCACGGCCCGCCTCGCTCCCGCGCTCGCCGGCGTCGCCCTCACCGCCATGGCGATCCTTCTGCGCCGGCGATTCGGTTCACGCGCGGCCTTCGCGGCCGGCGCGCTCTGCGCCCTCTCGCCGAATCTCCTCTACTACACGCGCTTCTGCCGCGACGACGCCTGGAGCCTCATCGGGACCGCGGGTCTCTTCCTGTGGCTGGACGAGTACCTCGCGACGCGTCGGCTCCGCGATCTGTGCTGGGCGGCGCTCTCGGCGGCCGTCGCCTTCGCGTCGAAGGAGAACTTCTACGTCCTCCTCGCCCTCATGGTCCCGTCCGTCGCGGCCGCGTGGATGGAGCCGGGGCGCGGGCTCGACGTCTGGAACCGGCTCCGCAAGCTCATCGACTGGCTCGAGGAGAACGCGACCGCCGTCGTCGGCGCGCTCCTCCTCTTCTTCGTGACGTCCGAACTCCTCTACACGGTCTTCCTCGTCCACCCGGAGTCGGGCAATCCCGCATTCGACGCGATCTCCTACTGGTGGGGACAGCACAAGATGGAGCGCGTCGGCGGGCCGAAGACGTTCTACCTGCCGCGGCTCCTCCAGTACGAGTTCGCGATCCTGCTTCCGGCGCTCGCCTACATCGTCGCGCGGTGGCGGCGACTCTCGTTCGCCGAGCGGTTCGTCGCCGGCTGGGCCCTCTCCTCGATCGCGATGTACGCGTACCTCGGAGAGAAGGCCGGGTGGCTCCTCGTCCACCAGGTCCTCCCGTTCCTCCCGCTCGCGGGCGCCGCGTGGGCGCTCCTCGCGGAGAAGGGCGCCGCGTGGCGCGTCGCGGGCGCTCTGGTGGCGTTCGCCTCCGTCGTCACGGCGCTGACGCTCTCGTTCGTCTATCCGGTCCTGACGCCGAACTCCCGCAAGGCCGAGTCCACGATCCAGGTCCAGACGTGTCCCGAGGTGCTCGGCATCGTCGACGAGATCCTCCGGTCCGGCCGCGCCGGCGAGGTGCCCGCGGCGATCGTGTCGGGTGAGGCCGGCTGGCCCCTGAGCTGGTACGTGCGCATTGCACCCGTGAACTGGCAGGCCCCGACCGGCGAGCTCCACCCGCCCATCGTCGTCTGCGACGACGCCGACGCCGACAAGCAGGCGCAGGTCCTCGGGCCCGGGTACGCGCGGGACCACGTTCCGTTCCGGGCGTGGTGGATTCCCGACACGGCGCTGTCCCCGCTGCGCCCGAGCCCGGGCCAGCTCCTCCGCTACCTCTTCACGCGCGACGCGTGGGACCGCGAGGACGGCAACAACCCGATCGGCGCCGTGTACGTGACCGTCTTCCGCCGGCAGTATCCCGCGGGGTCCCCGCCGCCCGCGCCGGCCCCGCCGCCGCAGGCGCCCGCGCCCGCGGAGCCGAAGACCGCGTCATGACCGCCTCCGCGGGCTTCCCCGAGATCTCCGTGGCCCTTCCGGTCTTCAACGAGGCCGACAACCTCGACGAGCTGAAGGAGCGTCTCGTGAAGGCGCTCGACGCCGCGGGCCGCGCCTGGGAGATCGTCTTCGTCGACGACGGCAGCCGGGACGGATCGTTCGAGAAGATGGCCGCGTTCGCGCGCGCGGACCGGCGCATCCGCGCCATCCGCTTCTCGCGGAACTTCGGCCACCAGATGGCGCTCACGGCGGGCGTCGACGCGGCGCGGGGACGGATCGTCGCCGTCATGGACGCCGACCTGCAGGACCCGCCCGAGCTCCTCGGCGAGATGCTGAAGAAGGTCGATGAGGGCTACGAGGTCGTCTACGCGCAGCGGACGAAGCGCGAGGGCGAGAGCGCCTTCAAGCTCTGGACCGCGCACGTCTTCTACCGGCTCCTCGAGCGGTGGACGAACGTCGACATCCCCGTGGACGTCGGCGACTTCCGGCTCATGGGCCCGAAGGCCGTGGCCGCGTTCCGGCGGCTGCGCGAGCGGCACCGTTTCATCCGCGGGATGACCGCGTGGGTCGGCTTCCGGCAGGTCGGCGTCCCCTACGTCCGCCCGCCCCGGACGCGCGGCGAGACGAAATTCCCGCTCCGCAAGATGCTCCGCTTTGCGCTGGACGGCCTCACGTCGTTCAGCCACGTCCCGCTCCAGCTTGCGACGTGGCTCGGCTTCCTCGTGTCGGCTTTCGCCTTCCTCTACATCCTCGTCGTCCTCGGGCTCTGGATCCTCCGGATCAACGTCCCCGGCTGGACGACGCTCATGGTGTTCGTCCTCCTCCTCGGAGGCGTCCAGCTCATGGTGATCGGCGTCCTCGGCGAGTACCTCGGCCGCGTCTACGACGAGGTCAAGGGGCGGCCCTTGTACCTGATCGCCGAAGAGGTTGGCGGGGAAGAGCCCTGAGGCGGAATCTCCCGACGTTGAGATTTGTTCTACCCTGAGCGGGGATGAAGTCGGGCTATTACCACCATGCGATCGGGGATCTCCGCCAGCGGCTCAACGCCGCCGTGCCGAACGAGTCCCTGAAGGCGCTCCACCGCAAGAGCCCCGTGCGGCACTTCGCGGTCGCCGTGCGTCAGGCGGTCCTCTTCGCGGGGGCCTTCGCGCTCGGCTGGCAGTTCGAGAGCCTCTGGGTCCGCGTCCCGTGCGCTCTCGTCCTCGGCTTCGTCGTCTTCGACGGGACGGTCCTCTTGCACGAGGTCGTCCACAAGTCGGTCTTCGACGGCGACCGGCCCTCGGGCTACCGCGCGCTCGGCCTCCTCTACGCGCTGCCGTCCGGGATCTCGCCGACGCAGTTCACGCGCTGGCACCTCGACCACCACGCCGAGCTCGGCTCCCCGACGGACGACCCCAAGCGCGCCCACCTCTCACCGAAGAAGAACGCGCGGTGGCTCAAGATTCTCTACGCGACACCCGCGCTCTTCCCGATCTATTTCCGCGCCGCGCGCAAGGAGACTGCGACGTACCCGGAAACGCTCCGGCGCCGCATCCAGGCGGAGCGTCTCGCCGCGATCGGCCTCCACCTCCTCACGGCCGCCGCGATCGCGCGCTTCGGGGGTGCCGCGCGCCTCGTGTGGCTCTACCTCGTCCCGGTCTTCCTCGTCTTCCCGCCCGCGTTCGCGCTGAACCGCCTCGGCCAGCACTACGACATCGTTCCCGGGGAGCCGGCGAAGTGGGGCACGCGCATGGCGCGCGCGCCCCTCTGGGAGCTCGTCTACCTCTGGTCGAACCTCCACCTCGAGCACCATTACTACCCCGCCGTTCCCTTCTACCGGCTGCCCGCTCTCAACACCGCGCTCGTCCCGTTCTTCACGGCCGAGAAGATCCCGGCGCGCCGGTACCGCGACCTCCTTCGGGGCTGGATCGTGGAGAACCGCGCCCCACACTCCGACTGGAGCGTCCCCGCGCCGGACAGCGCGAGCGGCGCACGGGCTGTCCGGTCCGGTCCGGCGGCGTAGGGTAAAGTCCGGCGCAGATGGCTGACGAAGCCGCCGCGCCCCGGGTGGACAAGTACGAGGGGCTGACGCGGGAAGACCTGCTCCACGCGTTTCGCAACATGGTCACGTCCCGGCGGATCGACGACAAGGAGATCCAGCTCAAGCGGCAGGGCCGCATCTTCTTTCAGATCTCGGGCGCCGGCCACGAGGCGCTCCAGACGGCCGTCGCCGCCCACATGAAGAAGGGCGTGGACTGGCTCTTCCCCTACTACCGCGACCGCGCCCTCTGTCTCGGCCTCGGCGTCACACCGCACGAGATGTTCCTAGAGGCCGTCGGCGCCGCGGCGGACCCGGCGTCCGCCGGCCGGCAGATGCCCTCGCACTGGGGCTCGTCGCGCCTGAACGTCTTCACGACCTCGTCCCCGACCGGCTCCGAGTGCCTCCCCGGCGTCGGCGCCGCCGAGGCGGGCCGATTCCTCCTCCGCCCCGACGCCGCGGCGATCCGCGACCAGGCGGCGGGGGCGAAGGCGGCCTTCTCCGACGAGGTCGTCGTCGTCACGATCGGCGAAGGCGCGACGTCCGAAGGCGAATTCTGGGAGGCGCTGAACTCCGCCGCCACGCTCAAGCTCCCGGTCGTCTTCGTCGTAGAGGACAACGGCTACGCGATCTCCGTTCCCGTCGAGGTCAACACCCCGGGCGGGTCGATTTCGAGCCTCGTGCGCTCCTGGCCCGGCCTGTTCGTCGTCGAGGTGGACGGCTGCGACTACCTCGCCGCCTACGACGCGTTCCGCTACGCCTTCGCGTACGCGCGCGAACGCAAGGGTCCCGCGCTCGTCCACGGGCACGTCGTCCGGCCGTACTCGCACTCCCTTTCCGACGACGAGAAGCTCTACCGCTCCGAGAATGAACGGAAGAAGGACGCCGAGCGCGACCCGATCGTGCTCTTCGAGAAGTTCCTGATCGACGAGGCCCTCGCCACCGCGGACGAGGTCCGGGCGCTCCGGGACGAGATCGACGCCGAGGTGAGCCGGGCCGCCGACGAGGCGCTCACGAGCCCGCAGCCGGGCGCGGCCTCCGTTCTCGAGAACGTGTATTCCCCCGACGCCGACCCGACGTCCGACGCCTTCGACACGGAAGACTCCCCGGCGTTCTCCGGCGATCCCACGACGATGGTCGACCTCGTGAATGCGGCCCTGCGGGACGAGATGGCGCGCGACACCCGGATCGCCGTGTGGGGGGAGGACGTCGCCGACGCGAGCCACGCGGACGTCCTCGGGGAGTGCAAGGGCAAGGGCGGCGTCTTCAAGGTCACCGCGGGTCTCCAGAAGGCCTACGGCGGCGCGCGCGTCTTCAACTCGCCGCTGGCCGAGGCCGGCATCGTGGGCCGCGCGATCGGCTGGGCCGCCCGCGGCCTCAAGCCGGTCGTCGAGATCCAGTTCTTCGACTACATCTGGCCGGCGATGCAGCAGCTGCGCGACGAGCTCGCGACCGTGCGTTGGCGCTCCGGCGGGGTCTGGAAGGCCCCCGTCGTCGTCCGCGTGGCGATCGGCGGCTACCTGACCGGCGGCGGGCCGTACCACTCGCAGTCCGGCGAGGTCACCTTCACCCACATCCCGGGCCTGAGGGTCGTGATGCCGTCGAACGCGCTCGACGCGAACGGGCTCCTGCGCACGGCGATCCGCTGCGACGACCCGGTCCTCTTCCTCGAGCACAAGCACCTCTACCGCCAGACGCACAACAAGGGCCGCTATCCGGGCCGCGACTTCATGATCCCGTTCGGGAAGGCCCGCGTCGTGCGCCCCGGCGAGGACGTCACGGTCGTGACGTACGGCGCGACGGTCTACCGGAGCGCGGTCGCGGCGGCGTCGCTCGCCGAGGAGGCGGGCAAGCACGCCGAGGTGATCGACCTGCGCACGCTCGCCCCGTACGACTGGGAGGCGATCGCCGCGAGCGTGAAGAAGACGAACCGGCTCCTCGTCGTCCACGAGGACTGGAAGACCCACGGCTTCGGCGCCGAGATCGCGGCGCGCGCAGCCGACGAGCTCTTCGAGTGGCTGGACGCGCCGGTCCGGCGCGTCGCGGCTGAGGACGTCTTCTGCGGCTACGCGCCGCAGCTCGAGGACGCGACGCTCCCCCAGAGCGACGACATTCTCAACGCGCTCCGCGAGCTCGCCGCGTACTGAAGAGAGAGAAGGCGATGCGCGCACTCCGGCCCTGGGTCCTGGGAGCGCTCGCGTTCTCCCTCTTCTTCCTTTTCGGAGCGATCGCGGTCGATCCTTTCCCCGCGTACCGCGCCGCGATGGAAGAGTGGCTCGCGATCTCGGGCGGCCACCGCGAGGTGTTTGCCAGCGACGACGGGAGCCGGCTGTCGGTCTGGGTGCTCGGCCCGCTCTCGGCCGAGCGTCCCGTGATCCTCCTGCACGGCCTGGGCGCGGACGCCTCGTACTGGGCCGGCACCGCGCGCGTCCTCGTCCGCGCCGGCCGGACCGTGCTCCTGCCAGACGGCCCGGGCTCCGGCCGCAGCGAGCCGCCGCGTTCCGTCGCCGGCTATCGCGTTCCGGGCCGCATCGCGGCTCTCGACGCGCTCTTCCGCGCTCTCGCGCTCGACAAGGCGGATCTCGTCGGCCACTCGCTCGGCGGCTGGACAGCCGCGGCGTTCGCGCTCCGGCATCCGGAGAAGACCGGCCGCCTCGTCCTCGTGGACGCGGGCGGATTCGACGTCCCGGCCGACGTGGCCGCGGCGCGCCGCCGCGTCCTCCCGGCGGACCGCCCCGGCGCCCGGCGCGTTCTCGACCTCCTGTTCCACAGGAGGCCGTTTCCCGCCGCGGGCTTCGTCGTGAACGCGTTCGGCCGCAACTACGGAGGCGACCCCGCGGCCGCGACCGTGGCCGCCCTCGACCTCGCGGACGGCCTCGTGGGGCGCGGGAAGGACCTGCCTTTCGGGACCGCCGTGATCTGGGGAGCCGAGGAAACGCTTTTTCCGCTCCCGATCGGCCGCGAGCTCGCCGCCGCGATCCCGGGCGGCCGCCTCTTCGTCCTGCCGGGCGCCGGGCACGACGGCCCGCTCGAGACGCCGCACGCCTTCCACGCGGCGCTCGCACAGGCGCTCACGTCTGCTCCCGCGCCTCAGTCGGGCGAAAGCCGGTAGACCGTGAACGTGGGCTTCCCCCACGGGTCGAAGCCATGCGCGACGACGGTGCCGCGATGCCCCGCGAGGCCCGCCGCCTCGAGCGCACCGCCGTCCGCGTAGAGGACGTTCTCGCCGAGCGTCACGCGCGCCCCGGCGAGGTCCCGGAACGCGACGACGGGCCCGCGCCGCGCGCCCGGCGGCGCGAGGAGCTCCTCGACGACGTAGGGGTTCCGCGCGGCGCTGTGCGCGTCGAGGACCACGCGGGCGGGCGGGCCGCCGCGCGAGGCCGCCCGCAGCGCATCCGCGAGCTCGCGCTCGGGGCCCCCGAACGCGCCCCACGTCCGCGCAGAGGCGCCCCACCGCGCGAAACCGGCGACGTCCGCCGCGACCGCGGCGGCGACCACCACCGCAAGCGCAATCGCCGCGGGGCGGCGGCGCTCCGGTCCGAGCGCCTCGGTGAGCCGCGCCGCCCCGAGTCCCGCGAGAACGAGGACGTACGGCGCCATCGGAGAGATACGGTAGGCGTTCGCGCCCGCCTCCTCCGACGCGAGGAGGCCCCCCGCGAGGAAGAGCCCCGCCGGGAGGAGCAGCGCGCGGGCCGGTCCGCGGCGCGCGGCGCCCCACGCCGCCCCGGCGAGGGCGAGGCCCGCGACGGCTGCCGGGACGACGGGCCGCGCCGGGTCGCCGTGGCGCTCGTTGACGTCGCCGCGCCAGAAGAAGATCGCCGCGTAGTCCGCGACGTTCCGCGCGAGGAGGAGGCCGGCGTCGGCTCCGCCGTGCCGAAGCAGGGAGAGCTCCCGTTCGCGCGCGAAGAGACGCTCCGGCTGGCGGACGTAGTGCGCGGCGAGGGGCGCGAAGACGACGGCCTCCGCGGCGAGCGCGAGCGCCGCGAGGCGCGCGAGCGGGCGCCCGGGACTGCGGCTGCGGCGCACGAGGGCGAAGGCGAGGACCACCGCGGGCGCCGCGAGAAAGAGACGGCCCGCGGCGTAGCCGTAGGCGCCGAGCCCCGCGCAAGCGCCCGCGAGGATTGCGAGCGCTGCCGAGCCCGTCCGCCCCGCGCGCAGGCCCGCCCACGTCGCGAACGCAGCGAGCGCCGAGGTGGCGACGGCATCCCAGCCCCACCGCCCCGTCGTGAGGAGCCACATCGACGAGGCGCCCAGCGCGGCCGCGGCGCCGAACGCGAAGGGCCGCCCGCGGCCCGCTTCGGCGGCGAGAAGGAGCAGCGCGGCGAGCAGCGCGAGCGCCGGGAGGACCGAGAGCGCGCGGAAGGACGCGAGCCCTCCGCCCGCGGCGACGTCCAGCGCCCGGACCGCACGCAGGGTGGGATTCGGCGTCCAGGCGTTCACAAAGCCTTCGCCCTCCGGCGTCAAGGCCGTCGTCCCGAAGAGGGGCGCGCCCTGAGGGAGCAGGCGCGACGCGCGGAGCGCGTAGGCCTCGTCGATCCACGGCCCGGGTGGCCACGCCGCGAGGTTCACGAGGCGCAGGCCGGCGCCGCACAGCGCTGCGAGCGTCACGACCAGGGCGACGCGCGCGCGCGTCACTGCGGACCCCCGGGCTCGAACGTCGTGACGACCGGTACGCTCGCGGACTCCGCGAACCGCTCGTCGAAGGCCTCCGCGAGGACCCGCCCGTCCATGTCGCGCGCGAGCGGTTCGCCCGCGAGGACGAGGAGCGTGGGTGCAAGATCGAGAACGCCGGCAGACGTGAGGCGGACGCCGGACCGCACTCCCGCGCCCGCGAGGAGGACGAACCCGTCGCGCGCGGCGTCCGGGCCCGACGCGGGCGCGCGCCCGCGGAAGAAGCTCACGACCGCTTCGGCGGACGAGGGCGGGCCCCACCCGACCGGCGCAAAGAGGCAGATCGTCCGCTCCCGGCCCTCGCGCTCGAGGATGTCCGCGAGCGTGTCGTCGAGGAACCGGTAGTACGCCTTGAGCGCCCGGGCCCGCGCCTCGGCGCCTTCGGGCGCGGTCAGCCCCCAGTACCGCGCGTCTCCGGCGCCGCCGAAGTGCCGCGCGGCCGTCGAGAGGCCGGACAGGACGAGCGCCGCGACGTTGTTCGGGCCCGCGGGAAGGGCGCCGAGCGCGGCTCCGACGACGCTCAGGTCGCGCGCGGCCCCGGCGGGCGGCTCCCGGCGCTCCGGGCCATCCGGCAGGCCGTCCGGCGCGAGCGCGCGCGCCAACGGGCGGTCGAGGTCGTCCGGCGAGACGCGGAAGAGGCGTGCGCGGCGCGCGGCCTCGGCCGGCCGTGCCGCGTCGTCGCCCGTCTCGCCCGCAAAGAAGCGGTCCGTCGCCCAGAGGACCGGCCCGTCGCGCGCCGGGGCCGAGCACGGCCAGTTCAGGACGGCCGTCTCGTGGCCGCGCGCGACGAGGATCTCCCAGAACGTCAGGCTCCGGCGCCGCGCGCCGTCCTCGCGCACCCATATTCCGAGCGGCGGCACGAGTCGGCCGAGCCCGGGCACGACCGGCAGGACGCGGTACGTTCCCGAGAGCGCGTCCCGGCGGAATTCCGCGACGACGCCGTGCTTGGCCGGCTTCTTTCCGGTCGCGGCGGACGTCCAGAGGGCGGCGCGGTCGTACGGAGCGAGCGACACGAGCGGCCCTGCGGCGCCCTCGGAGAGAAGGCGCGCGAACGTCGGCAACGAGCCCTCCGACGCGAAGGCCGTCAGAAGGTCCCACGACACCCCCTCGATCCCGATCACGAGGAGGCTTCGGTGCACGGCCCGCGGCAGCGTCTCGGGCCTCGCAAGCGCGGTGCGCTCGGGAGTGCGCCGGCCCGCGAGCGGCGCGAGGAGGAGACCGACGAGGACGGCCGCGACGGGGCCCGCCGGCGCGCTCCGCCACGCGGTGAAGACGAGGAGGAGCGCTCCTCCGGCGAGCGCCAGCGCCGCTGCGACGAGAACGTGCCGCCCGCCCGCCGGGACGTAATCGAGCGTCGCCCGCCTCTGCATCTCGACCCCCGCGGCCCCGAGGCCGAGCAGGAGCGCGAGGAGGAGCGTCGCGGCGCGCGTCGCGGGCCGCTTCCTCAGCCACGCGAGCGGCGACAGGAGCGCGGCGCCGAGCGCACCGAGCACCGCGAGGGTACGCAGAGACTGCGCCGGCGCGAGCAGATCCGGATTCAGTCCGATCAGGACGTCGGCCGCGAGGGCGCCGGCCAGCGCCCCCGCCAGCACGAACGGTAACGCCCGACGTCGCTCGTCCATATAATCCGCGCCCGGCGAGTCTCGCCTCCTTCCCGATGGCCGTCAACGAAACGCTCCGTGTCCTCCGGACGCTGCATTACGACGCGGCGCACTATTCGCTTTACCTGCAGGCCGGCACGATCGGCGCGGCCGCGAAGGCGGGACAGTTCGCGATGCTGCAGGCCGGGGACGGGCTCCGCCCGTACCTCCGGCGCGCGTTCTCGATCGCGGACGTCACGACCGTCGCGGGCGTGCCCGCGCTCGAGTTCGTCGTGAAGGCCGTGGGCGTCGGCACCGGTGCGCTGGGCCGGCTCCCGGAGGGAACGCCCGTGCCCGTGCTCGGTCCGCTCGGGGTCCCCTTCCCCGTGGACGACCTCAAGGCCGGCGACCGCGTCGCCCTCGTCGCGGGCGGCATCGGCCTCGCGCCGCTCGTCCTGCTCGCGCGCACCCTCGCCGCGCGCGGCCTCGCCGCCGACCTCTACTACGGCGGGCGCAACGAGAACGACGTCCTGAAGCGCACGGACTTCGAGCGCTTCCTCGGCTCGCACCGCTGCCGGTACGCGACGGACGACGGCTCCCTCGGCCGGCGCGGGCGCGTCACCGACGTCCTGGCGCACGCCCTCGAGGGCGGGACGTCCTACCGGCGCGTTTTCGCGTGCGGCCCGCTCCCGATGTTCCGGACGCTCGCGGCGCTCGTCGAGAAGGCGGGCCTCGACGCCTCCTTCGCGATGGAGTCGGAGATGGCCTGCGGCTTCGGCGTCTGCCTCGGCTGCGTCGCGCCGACGGCGGACGGCCGCTTCGCCACGATCTGCAGGGAGGGGCCCTGCGTGCCCCCGTCCTTCATCGACTGGAAGAAGGTCTGATGGCCGTCGACCTCGCCGTCCAGATGGGCCGCTTGCGCCTGAAGAACCCCATCGGAACGGCCTCGGGCACTTTCGGCTACGGCCTCGAGTTCGCGGACTACCTCGACCTCTCGGCGCTCGGTGCGATCTCGATCAAGGGCCTGTCGCGCCGCCCCTGCCACGGCAACCCGCCCCCGCGCATCTGCGAGACGGACGCCGGGATGCTGAACGCGATCGGCCTCCAGAACGTCGGCGTCGACGCCTTCCTCACCGAGAAGCTCCCCGAGCTCCACAAAAGGGGCGCGACCGTGATCGCGAACGTCTGGGGGGACGCCGAGGAGGACTACGTCGCCGTCGTCGAACGCATCGGCGCGGACCGCCGCGTCGCCGCGATCGAGCTCAACGTCTCCTGCCCGAACGTCGTGAAGGGCGGGATGATCTTCGGGAACAACCCCCAGGCGCTCGCCGCCCTCGTCAGGAAGGTCCGGGCCGCCACGCCGCACGTCCTCGTCGTGAAGCTCTCGCCGAACGTGACGGACATCGTCTCGGTCGCCGAGGCCGCTGTGGACGCCGGCGCGGACGCGCTCTCGCTCATCAACACGCTCGTCGGCCTCGCGATCGACCTCGAGACGCGGACGCCGAAGATCGGCTTCACGACGGGCGGCCTGTCGGGCCCGGCGATCCGCCCGGTCGCGCTCCGGATGGTGTGGGAGGTCCGCAAGGCGCTCCCGAAGATCCCGATCTTCGGGATGGGCGGGATCGAGACCGTGGAGAACGTCGTCGAGTTCCTCATCGCGGGGGCGAACGCCGTCCAGATCGGCACCGCGAACTTTCGGGACCCGTCCCTCGCGGGCCGCCTCGTCGGCGAGCTCGCGGCCTGGTGCGACGAGCGGAAGATCGCCCGCGTCTCGGACCTCGTCGGCACCCTGAAGACGCGGCCCCGCGAGGACCACCGGTTTGCCTGACGCGCGCGCCCGGCTGGCCATCGCCCTCGACCTGCCCGATCGCTCCGCGCTCCTCGCGATGGCCCGCCGCGTCGCACCGGAGGCGGGGGTCCTCAAGCTCGGCCTCGAGGCGTTCGTCGCGGAGGGTCCCGCCCTCGTGCGCGAGGTCGTCGCGGCCGGCGCAGAGGTCTTCCTCGACCTGAAGCTCCACGACATTCCGAACACCGTCGGCCGCGCCGCCGCCGCAGCCGTCGCGACGGGAGCGGCGCTCGTGAACTGCCACGCCTCCGGCGGACGCGACATGATGCGGGCGTTCGGGGACGAGGGCCGCGCGGCCGCCGCAAAGGCCGCTCGCCCCGCCCCGAAGCTCATCGCCGTCACGATCCTGACATCCCTGGATGCGGCCGGGCTCGCCGCGATCGGACTCGCGGGATCTCCCCGCGAGGCGGCCGTGCGCCTCGCCGCGCTCGCGCAGGAATCCGGCCTCGACGGCGTCGTCTGCTCGCCCGAGGAGATCGCCGCAATCCGTGCCGCCTGCGGGAGGGACTTCCTCCTCGTCGTCCCGGGAGTCCGGCCCGCGGGCGCGGCCCTCGGGGACCAGCGGCGCGTCGCGACGCCGGCCGACGCGATCCGCGCGGGCGCCGACCTTCTCGTCGTCGGCCGCCCGATCACGGGCGCGCCCGACCCTGCCGCCGCCGCGCGCGCAGTCGCCGCCGAGATCGCGGCCGCGCTCTGACCCGTCGCTACTCGACCTTGATCTTCTCGTAGCGCGGAGCGCCGTCGGGCCTGGCGGCGCGCTCGGCGAGCGAGATCTCCTCGTCGAGGAAGTCGCGCAGCGCCTTCAGGAGCTCGATGCCCGAGAACGCGGCGCGGCCAAGCGCCGCGCGGCCCGCGAGGGACATCGAGAACCGCCCGAAGAGTCCCGCCGCCGGGCGCAGCAGGCAGCCTTCCCCGCCGCAGGCGAGGCCCGGGATCGGACCGCCGGCACGCGGCGCGGCCGCGGGCTCCGGCTCGACCCCGGCGGAGACTCCCGGCCCGAAATCGGCTTCGAGAGGATCGGCGGGCTTCTTCTTGCGTGCCATCAGGGCGCCTCCGTCGCGCGCGCGAAGCGCACGGTGAGCTTGCCGTCCTCGACCTTCGCGCCGGAGGGCGTGAAGCCCGCGAGCGTGCGTGGAATCGGGACGTGGTGCCGGACGTTGCCGATACGGACGATGAGGTCGCCGGACGCGACCGCGAGGTCGACGTCCTCTTTCGCGACGAACGGAAGGTCCAGCGTGAGGACGTAGCGCCCGTTCTGCTTCGCGTACCGGTAGGGCGCGTCCGAGCGGAACGACGCGGCCGCGTCGCGGCCGGTCCAGAGCTCGGCCCCGAGCGCCGTGAGCGCCTCGGCGCCGAGGACCTGGTCGTCGCGGAGCGGAAGCGTGAAGAGGGGGACGGGGTCGAAATAGCGGTGGGCCTCCTCGAGGAACTGCGCCTGGGTCTTCCGCCACTTGTCGAAGAACGGGTCGTGCATGGCGAGGGGGAGGAGGCGATTCACGATGACGGCGTCCACGGTGAACCCGTAGAGGCCGAAGTACATGAATGCGCGCTGCGTCTCCTTGATCACGATCTTCTCGGCGTTCGTGACGAGCCGGACGGTCGTCGTCTTCGGGTCCTTGAGGAGCGCGTCCACGCCATCGAGCTTGGCCGCGAGAGACTGGACGTTGTCGAAATACCTCTCCGGTGGGAGCGGGATGTCCGCGACCTTCTTCGCGACGGGCCGTGCGACCTTCAGGATGTTGCGTTGGATCCGGAACAGCTTCGTCATGTACCAGTCGAGCGTGGGCGGGAGCGAGACGAAGCGCAGGGACTCTCCCGTCGGCGCGCAGTCGAGGATGAGGACGTCGAACGCGCTCTCTTTCGCGTAGCGATTCACGTAAAGGAGGGCGGAAACTTCTTCCATCCCCGGGAAGATCGCGAGCTCCTCGGCGAGGACCTCCTCCACGCCCGTCACCGCGAGGAGCGCCGTGATGTAACCGGAGATGTCCTTCCAGTGACGCCCGATCTCCTCGGTGACGTCCACTTCCTGGATCCAGAGGTTCTCCGCGACGGGCACGGGCTCGCCCCGGTGCTTGTCAGTGAGCGCGCCCGGCAGGTCGAACGCATCCGCGAGCGAGTGCGCGGCGTCGACAGACATCACGAGGGTCTTCAGCCCGCGCGCGGCGAGCGTCAGGCCCGTCGCCGCGGCGACCGTCGTCTTCCCGACGCCGCCCTTGCCCGTGAACAGGATGATCCGCATCGAGGGGATGTTACGCGGAGGAGACGCTGCGCCTCCCGGCCGCCTCGCAGAGCCACGCGAGGAGGAGCCCCGCGTAACCGTCGATCGCGTAATGCCAGCCGCTGACCACGGACGTGAAGAGCGTGACGGCCGTCAGCGCGGCAAACAGGACGAAGAATGCCCGCGAGCGGCGGCGCGCGAAGAACATGAAGAACGCCTGTGCCGCGACGTGCAGCGAAGGCATGGCGGCCGCGCCGAGGTACGGAGAGATCTCCGCGCCTTCCGGGTGGCGGTGGAGCGACCGGACGCGTCCGTAGTGCGCGAAGAGGAGGTTCATCGTCGCGGACTGCAGCGGCATCGCGACCCGGACCTCCGTGTAGTCGTCCTTGAGGACGAAGCACGGCCCGAGGGAAGGAACGGCGAGGTAGAACCACGACCCGAAGATCCACAGGAACGTGAAGCCGGCCGCGAGCCGCGCACGGTCGCGGATCGAGAGCGTCGCCGCGAACCAGCCCACGGCCACCATCACGGTCACGAGGAAGGACCCGTAATAGTGATCGAGGACGCCCCAGAGGGCCGGGTACGGGAACAGGTTCTGCAGGAACCGCCCCGGGTTGACGCCGAGGTGGAGCGCGGTCTCGATGCGGAAGAGACCGGGATCGTAGAGGACGTCGGGCCTGAGCAGCGGGAGCGCGACCTTGAGCCAGCTGTAGGCCCAGGACGTGAGCGAAAACACCACAAGGAAGCGCGCGAGGTCGGCGAAGGACCGCGGCTTGAGGAGCGCGCGGAGCCGCGCAATCCCGCGCTTTCGGCCCCGGCGGGCGGCGAGCAGGGCGCGAAGAAGGACGCCGCCGAGGAGGATGGGCCCGACGAGGGCGACGAATTCGCGCATGCCGAGGAGCGTCCGGACGACGTCGACGTTCATTCCCGCGCGCGCCCTCAGGAGGAAGGCGACGACCGCCACGTCCGCGAGAAGGAGGACCTCGTAGGGTCTCGGCCGAACCAGGCTCCCCGCGCGCCTCACCAGCCGCGCGTCCTCTCGCGCTGGCGCCTCTCCTTCTTCGTGGGACGCGCGCCGCCTGCGTCCTTCGGCGCGAACAGGCGCTCGAGCCGCCGCGCCTCGAGGACCTCGGGGGTCGGCGGCGGAGTCGTCTCCTCGAAGAGAGCGCGCGCGGCGGCCTTCTTCACGTGCCGGTCGGCCAGCCCCTTCACGACGAAGGTGCGCTTGCCGTGCGTGAACGTGATCGAAAGCCGGTCCCCGGCGCGCACGAGCTTGTGCGCGGCGGTCGAGTGGCCGTTCAGGTCCACCTTGCCGCCGGCGCAGGCCGCCGACGCCTGTGAGCGCGTCGGGAAGAGACACGCGACGTCCAGCCAGACGTCCAGCCGGACCTCGGCGAGCGGAGCGTTCTCATCCTCGCGCAGGCGTCCCATCACGCGGCTAGAAAACGGGCTTTTCCACTTTCTTGTCGAACGTGTAGACGTACTTGTAGCCGAAGATGTCGGCGGTCTGCTGGTACCGCGCCGCGATCACGATGTACTGACCGTTCTTTTCGACGCGGATGTCCTGCATCTGGAGCGGGACCTTCGACTCCTGCGCCTTGATGTAGACGTCCATCTGGAGCTTCCCGAGCGGCTTCAGCCCGCCGAAGTTCGCCGCCTCGTTCATCGCGTCGAGGACCTCGTTGCCGTGGATGTGCAGCGGGACGATCCGCACGAGCGCCACTGCCACGACGAACAACACCGCGAGCCCGACGACGAGGCCGAAAGCGCCTTCCCCCCGATTCCCCCTGCGACGCATGTGCATGCTCCTCTCCCCGGCGCGGGCGCCCGGACGTCCCGCCTTCAACGGACGACCCGGAACGTCCGGCTCCACCGGGTCCTGCTCAAAAAGTGTAACCCCGTGTCGAGTGTCCGGCGGAATGCCGCGCCCCGGCCCGAAAACGTCCGGTCCGCCGGCGCCCAGGACCACAGGACGCAGACGGCACGGCCCTCGAGGTTCGCGGCGGGCGCCGAGCCCCAGTACCGCGAGTCCTGCGAGTCGTCCCGGTTGTCGCCCATCGCGAAAAACCGGCCTTCCGGCACCGCGAGCGGCCCAAAGGAGTCCCGCCGCGCGAGCGCCGGGGGCGCCTCGGCGCCGTAGGTCGTGGAGTCGCGGTGGACGACGAAGGACTCCACGCGCGGGACGCCGTTCACGCGCAGCTCCTTCGCCCGCTGCTCGACGACGTCACCGCCCGTCGCCACGGCGCGTTTGAGGAGGTCGCGGGAAGCGTCGCGCGGGTCGCGGAACACGACGACGTCTCCCGGCGCCGGCGTCCGGTAGGGGAGGAGGCGCGCCCAAGGCCCTCTGTGCGGCGCGTAGGCGAACTTGTCGACGACGATGCGGTCGCCCGTCAGGACCGTGTCCTCCATGGAAGAGGTCGGGACGTGGAAGATCTGGAAGACGAAGGCCTTGACGAAGAGCGCGAGCGCCGCGGCGACGAGAACGGCCTCCGCGGTCTCCGCGAAGCGCTCCGGGCGGCCCATCAGTCCACCTTGAGGACGGCGAGGAAGGCCTCCTGCGGGAGTTCGACGCGGCCGACCTTCTTCATGCGCCGCTTGCCTTCCTTCTGCTTCTCGAGGAGCTTCTTCTTGCGCGTGATGTCGCCGCCGTAGCACTTCGCGAGGACGTTCTTGCGCATCGCCTTGACCGTCGAGCGCGCGAGAATCTTCGATCCGATCGCGGCCTGGATCACAACCTCGAACATCTGCTGCGGGATCATCTCTTTCATCTTCTCGACGAGGGAGCGGCCCTTCGTCTGGGCCTTGTCCCGGTGGACGATGAAGGCGAGGGCGTCGATCGGCTCGCCGTTGATCAGAATGTCGAGCTTCACGAGGTCGCCGGGCCGGTAGTCGATGAGCTGGTAGTCGAACGACGCGTAGCCGCGCGAGAGCGACTTGAGCTTGTCGTAGAAGTCGAGGATGACCTCGTTGAGCGGCAGCTCGTACTTCAGAACCGCGCGTTGCGTGCCCGCGTACTCGAGCGAGACCTGCGTCCCGCGCCGCTCCTGGGCGAGCGCGAGGATCCCGCCGAGGAACTCGTCCTTCGTGATGATCGTCGCGATGATGTAGGGCTCGCGCATCTCCTCGATGAGCTGGACGTCGGGGAGCTTCACGGGGTTCGAGATCTCGAGCTTCTCGCCGCGCGTCGTCGTGATCTGGTACGGGACGGACGGGGCCGTCGTGATGAGCGAGAGATTGAACTCGCGCTCGAGGCGCTCCTGGATGATCTCCATATGGAGGAGCCCGAGGTACCCGCAGCGGAAGCCGAAGCCGAGCGCCGTCGAGGACTCGGGCTCGAACGTGAAGGAGGCGTCGTTGAGCCGGAGCTTCTCCATCGCGTCGCGCAGGTCCTCGTACGCCTCGGTCTCCGTCGGGAAGATCGAGGCGAAGACCATCGGCTTGACGTCCTGGAAGCCCGGCAGCGCCTCGGTCGTCGGGCGCTCGTTCTCGGTGACCGTGTCGCCGATCTTCGCGGCGTGGAGGTCCTTGATGCCCGCGATGACGTAGCCGACTTCGCCGACGGAGAGCTCGGACACGACCTGCTGCTTCGGGTTGAAGATGCCGACTTCCTGGACCTCGCCGCCGAGGCCGGTTCCCATCATGCGGATCTTCATCCCGGGCCTGATCGTCCCCTCGTGCACGCGCACGAGGCACGTGACGCCGCGGTAGACGTCGAACCACGAGTCGAAAAGGAGCGCCTTGAGCGGCGCGGCGGGATCGCCCTTCGGCGCGGGGATGTCGTGGACGATCTGCTCGAGCAGGTCGCGGACGCCCGTCCCGACCTTGCCGGACGTGAGGACCGCGTGGCGCGCCGGAATCCCGATGACCTCCTCGATCTGCTCGCGCGCCATCTCGGGCACGGCGGAGGGCAGGTCGACCTTGTTGATGCACGGCACGATCGTGAGGTCGTTGTGGATCGCGAGGTACGCGTTCGCGAGCGTCTGCGCCTCGACGCCCTGCGTCGCGTCCACGACGAGGACGGCACCCTCGCAGGCCGCGAGGGAGCGCGAGACCTCGTACGTGAAGTCGACATGCCCAGGCGTGTCGATGAGGTTCAGAACGTAGTCGAGCCCGTCCTCGGCCCGGTACTTGAGGGTGACCGAGCGCGCCTTGATCGTGATCCCCCGCTCTTTCTCGATCGGGTTGTCGTCGAGGACCTGCTCGGTCATCTCGCGCGCCGTCAGCGCGCCCGTGATCTCGAGGATCCGGTCGGACAGCGTCGTCTTTCCGTGGTCGATGTGGGCCACGATCGAGAAGTTGCGGATGCGCGAGGGGTCGGTCATGAGGGGGGCGCGGCGCGAAAGGCGCGGCGGAGGGCGGATTCTAGCGTGCGGACCCGTCCGGCGCCTCCGGCGTCAGGCGAGCGTCTCGAGCGGCCAGCGCGAGCGCGCGACGGCGGCCAGGCCCTCCCCGAGGCGGCCCTCCCGCAGGCGCCGGAGCCCCGCGAATCCGACCATGATGGCATTGTCTCCCGTGAGGGCCTTCGGGGCGACGCGCACGTCGACGCCGCGCGAGCGTCCCCACGCCGCCAGCCGCTCCCTCACGAGCGTGTTCGCCGCGACGCCGCCCGAGACGGTCAGGACGTCGAACCGCTCGCCGCGGACGATCCGTTCCACGCGGTCCACGAGCTGGGCGACGATCGCGGCTTCCACGTCGGCCATCAGGTCGCACAGCGCCTGCGGCGCGTCGGCGTCCGCGAGCGCCGGCCCGGCAGGCAGGCCGGAGACCGGCGCGCGCCCGATCTCGAAGAGGCGCTCGCGGACGGACGTTTTCAACCCCGAGAAGCTGAAGTCGGCAGACCGGTCCTTGAATTGCGGCACGGCGAACGGGCGTTTGGCGTTGCCCCGGCGCGCGAGCCGGTCCACCGCCGGGCCGCCCGGATAGCCGAGCCCGGCCATCTTCGCGACCTTGTCGAAGGCTTCGCCGGCGGCGTCGTCGCGCGTCCGCGCGAGGCGGTCGATCCGCGGTCCGGCGAAGCGGTAGAGGTGCGTGTGCCCGCCGGAGACGACGAGGGCGCCGAACCGCTCCGGGACGGGCGCCGCCGCCGCGCCCGAAGGATCGGCGAACGGGGACAGCGCGTGCGCCTCGATGTGGTGGACAGGAACGAACGGCACTCCGAGGCCGAGCGCGAGCCCCTTGCCTTCCGACAGCCCGACGAGGAGCGCGCCGACGAGGCCGGGCCCCGCCGTCGCCGCGACCGCCGAAACGTCCGCGAGCGTCGCGCCGGCGTCGGCGAGCGTCGCGTCGAGGAGCGGCGGGAGGTTTCGCAGGTGCGCGCGGGCCGCGATCTCGGGCACGACGCCGCCGAAGGCGCGGTGCGCGTCCTCCTGCGAGGCGACCCGCGAGCCACACGCACGTCCGTCCCGGTCGAGGAGCGCCACGGCCGTCTCGTCGCACGACGTCTCGAAGGCGAGAACGAGCGCGCCCGCGCCTTTCATCGGCCGAGGAGGCGGGCGATTCCGGCCGCGTGCGGGCGCTCGGAGATCCCGCGCTCCGTCACGATCGCGTCGACGAGGGCGGCGGGCGTCACGTCGAACGCCGGGTAAAGGGCGGAGACGCCCGCCGGGGCAATCGAAATCCGTCCGCCGCCCGGCACGGCAAGGTCGACGACCTCGGCGCCGTCGCGCTCCTCGATCGGGATCGCGGCACCGTCCGGCGTCGCGGGGTCGAGCGTCGTCGTCGGTGCGGCGACGACGAACGGGACGCCGTGGGCGTGCGCCGCGAGCGCAAGCCCATACGTCCCGACCTTGTTCGCGACGTCGCCGTTCGCCGCGATGCGGTCCGCGCCGACGACCACAGCGTGAACGCGGCCGCGCGCGATGAGCGACGCGGCCGCGACGTCCGGGAGGAGGGTGACGGAGAGGCCGTCCTTCACGAGCTCCCACGCCGTGAGGCGCGCGCCCTGGAGGAACGGGCGGGTCTCGTCCGCGAGGATCGCGAGCGGTCCCTCGGCCGCGAGCGCACGCACGACGCCGAGGGCCGTTCCGATCCCCGCCGTCGCGAGCGCTCCCGCATTGCAATGCGTCAGGACCGTCGGGACCGGGACCATGAAGCGTGCGCGCAGCCACGCGGCCCCGAGGCGTCCGATCTCGGAACAGGCCGCACGGTCCTCCGCCGCGATCCGGTCCGCCTCGGCCTCGAGGAGGAGCACGCGTTCCGTGGCGTCGCGGCCCGCCGTCGCGAGCGCGACGCCGCGCATCCGGTCGACGGCCCACGCGAGGTTCACTGCGGTCGGACGGGCGGAGGCGAGGCGATCGGCGGCCGCGACGAGCGCCGCGTCCAGGTCGGCCGGGACACGCGGCAGGACACGCCGCGCCTCCGCGCACATCCCGTACGCGGCCGCGACGCCGATGAGCGGCGCGCCCCGGACCGCGAGGCTCCGGATCGCCTCGGCCGTCTCGAGCGCGCTCGCGCACTCGAGGACCACCTCCTCGTGCGGGAGACGGCGCTGGTCGAGGAGCGTCAGGACGCCCGCGCGATAGGCGTACGGCACGACCGACGTTGTGGGACGAGACGGGATCTCCACGGCCCGACTATAAGCGCCCGGTCGGTTAGGATCGGAGCGCTTTCGGCCGCAGGAGGACGCATGTCCGACCTTCCCCCCTCGATCACGGGACTCGATCTCTCCGGCAAGCGCGTCTTCATCCGCGTGGACTTCAACGTCCCGCTCGAGAACGGCGTCGTGCGCGACGACACGCGCGTCGTGGAGGCGCTGCCGACCATCCTCCTCGCGAAGGAGCGCGGCGCGCGCCGCATCGTCCTCGCCTCGCACCTCGGCAAGGCCAAGGGCGCCCCCGACCCGAAGTACTCGCTCGCACCCGTCGCGAAGACGCTCGAGCACCGGCTCGGCTCCCCCGTCGCCTTCGCGCCCGACTGCGTCGGACCGGAGGCGGAGATGGCCGAAGGGGCCCTCCCTCCGGGAGGCGTCCTCCTCCTCGAAAATCTCCGTTTCCACGCGGGCGAGGAGAAGAACGATCCGGCGTTCGCGAAACAGCTCGCGGCGCTCGCGGACGTCTACGTGAACGACGCGTTCGGGACGGCCCACCGTGCGCACGCCTCGACCGCCGGGATGGCCGCGTTCTTCGCCCGGGACCGCCGCGGGATCGGCCTCCTCATGGAAAAGGAGCTCACTGCCCTCGCGAAGGTCGTGACGGACATCGACCACCCGTTCGCCGCGATCCTCGGCGGCGCGAAGATCATGGGCAAGATCAAGGCGCTGAAGGCGCTCGTCGAGAAGGCGGACGTCGTCCTCGTCGGCGGCGGCATGGCGAACCACTTCGTCGTCGCGCTCGGCCTGCCGGTTGGAAAGTCCCTCCTCGAGCCCGAGGGCGTCCCGATCGCGCGCGCGATCCTCGACCGCTGCAAGGAGCGGGGCGTGTCGCTCGTCCTCCCCTCGGACTTCATGGTCGCGCCGTCGCTCGAAAAGGCATCCCTCGCGAAAGCGGTCGCGATGAACGCCATTCCCGCGGACTGGGCCGCCTTCGACGTCGGCCCGAAGACGCTCGAGATGTTCGCGCGGATGACGAAGGACGCCAGGGCGATCTTCTGGAACGGCCCGATGGGCGTCTTCGAGACGAAGCCCTTCGACGCCGGAACGCTCGGTGTCGCGAAGATCCTCGCCGCCTCCCCGGGCTTCACGGTCGTGGGCGGCGGCGAAAGCGTGGAGGCGGTCGTCGAGGCCGGCCTCGTCGGCTCGATCTCCCATGTGTCCACCGGGGGCGGCGCGTCGCTCGACCTCGTGGCGGGCGAGACCCTCCCCGGCGTCGAGGCCCTTCGCTGACGCCCATGGGCCTCCGCCGGCTCGTCGTCGCGAACTGGAAGATGTCCCTCACCCCGTCGGCGTCCGTCGCGCTCGCGGGCCGGATCGCGGAGGCGGGCGTCCCCGCGGGTGTCGACGCCGCGCTTGCCCCGTCCTTCGGAGCGCTCGAAGGCGTGGGCCGGAGTCTTTCGGGCGGCGCCCTCCGGCTCGCGGCCCAGGACGTCTCGCCCGAAACGCAGGGCGCGTTCACGGGCGAGGTCTCGGCGGCGAGCCTCGCCGAGCTCGGCGTTGCGCTGGGCATCGTCGGCCACAGTGAGCGGCGGCAGCGCCACGGCGAGGCAGGCGCCCTCCTCTCACGCAAGCTCGAGAGGCTCGTCGAGAACGGGATCACGCCGCTCTACTGCGTCGGGGAGACGCGCGCCGAGCGCGACGCAGGCCGGACGGCCGCGGTCCTGACCGCGCAGCTCGACGCGCTTGCCGTCTTCCGGACGCCGCCGCCAGGCTTCGCCCTCGCCTACGAGCCGGTCTGGGCGATCGGGACGGGCCTTGCGGCGACGCCCGAGATGGCCGCCGAGACCCACGCAGCCCTCCGGAAGGCCCTCGCCGGCCGCTGGGGTTCGGGGGCCGCCGCCTCGATCCGGATCCTCTACGGCGGGTCCGTCACGCCGGCCAACGCGGCCGCTCTATTTGCCCAGCCCGGCGTGGACGGGGGCCTCGTGGGCGGAGCCTCGCTGGAGGCGGCCGGGTTCGGGGCGATCCTCGAAGCCGCCGGCTGAGGCACCGGGGCCCGCGAGGCGCCCCGAAAACACCAAAGGTCGCGTCCGGCCAGCGTTTCCGCTATCATCTGCGGCCCGCCAATCTCGTCCGCGAGTTGAGTGGCGGGTCCGGAGTTCACCGCATGTGGCTGTACGTTCTCGTCCCGATCTACGTGATCGTCTGCGTGTTCCTGATCCTCGTCGTCCTGCTCCAGCAGGGAAAGGGTGCGGACGTGTCTGCGGCCTTCGGGGCCTCGTCCTCGCAGACGACCTTCGGCGCCCGCGGCGCGACGACGCTCCTCGAGAAGATCACGACCTGGTCTTTCGTGGCGTTTTCGGTCCTCGCGGTCACGATCTCCCTGATCCAGGCGCGGCGCCCCGGCTCCGTGCTCGCCCGGACGGCGAAGACGGCGCCCGCGAAGGCCTCCGTCCCCGCCTCCCCGGCGCCCGTGACCGCGCTGCCGTCGGCTCCGGTTTCCCAGGCCCCCGCGGCCCCTGCAACGAAGTAGAGATCGGTTAAGATCCCCCTCCCTCGCGAGGGTGCCCTGGTGGCGGAATTGGTAGACGCGCACGTTTGAGGGGCGTGTGGAGCAATCCGTGCCAGTTCGAGTCTGGCCCAGGGCACCATTCCTTCCCTCCTTCCCTTAGCGCGGCGACGTCCCGGCCGGCCCCTTCACGGTAAGGACGACCTCGACGTCGATCGTCAGGCTCGGCGTCGCGAAGAGGTGAAGCGTCGTCTCCGGATTGTCCGAGTCGACGACCGGGGACGTCGTGACCCGGAACCCCGTGTGGTTGTTGTCCGGCGGCTGCGGGTTGGAGGAGCCGGACCAGTCAGCCTTCAAGGAGGCCACCTTCCAGCCATTCTTGAGCCGCAGGCCCTTCCAGAACTCGAAGTCGGCCTTGAGCCCGGTGGGCGGCACCAGCGGGCAGTGAATCTGGACGAACGTCTGGCGCCCCTGGTCAGACGAGTCGATCTTGGTCTCGCACGCGGAGGGAGCGGATTGCTTCCTGGTCACGAGCTCCCCGGTTTTGACGTCGAGGTGTCGCACGTCCTGCGGGACCGGCGTCGGGGTCGGGGTACGCGTCGGCACGGGTGTGCGCGTCGGCGGCAGTTCCTTCGGGCCGTGATTCGGGAACTCCTTGGGTTGGAAGCCCGGCGTCGGCGAGACGATCGGAACCGGCGTCTTGAAGTGGGTCTGGCCCGGGGCGGGCAGCGCCACGAGAGCCGCGGCGGCGAGTGTGAGGCGGCAGAGTCGCGTCATGGGGTTCTCCTTCAGGGGAGAACGCGCAGCCGCGCGCCGGCGGGGGTCAGGTCTCGGGCGGACTACTTGCGGACGGCCGTGGAATCAGCCACGAAGAGGCGGACGTCGCCGTTCACGGTCTCGACCGCGAGGCTCTCCTTGCCCCCATTGATCGAGCCGTGGGCCTCCTTCGGGCCCCACTTGCCCTCGATCGTGACGGGAAACTCGGACTGGATCCGCCCGTTCGTCGTCTGGAGCGCGCAGCGGATGGAGGAGTCCTTCGCGCACGTGACGGTCACGGAGCCGTTGACGGTCTCGAGGCTAGCCTGCCGCATCGCGCTCGCGAACGAGACCTCCACGGACCCGTTCACCGTGTTCACCTTGAGCGGGCCGTCTTGCCCCTCGACCTTGACCGTGCCATTCACCGTCGAAAGGACGAGATCGCCGGTGCGTTTCGACGCGCCGATCTTCCCGTTCACGGTCTCGGCCTCGACGGCGACGGCGGCCGGCAGCGTGACCTGGTAGGAGACCTCGGCCGCGCCCGCCCGCCCGAAGAACGACCACTGGAAGAACCGCCCGTGCTTCGGAAGGATCGTCTCGATCTCGATCGACGAGCCCGTCTTCGTGACACGGATTTCGGTCTCCTTGAGAAGGTCGGCGTCGGAGGCGCGCCGGACCGTCTTGACGGCCAGGACCTTCAGATGCTCGCCGCCGCTCTCGATGGACACGGGACCGTTCACGTTCTGAAGGCGCACCTTCCGGACGCCCGTCAGCTCGTACGTCTTCTCGAAACGCTCTTCCTTCGCATCTTCGGCGCGCACTCCGGTGGCGGCAGCCGTGACGAGAGCGACCGCGAGGGCGCCCCCCAAGCGGGCGAGGCGGACGGGTCGGGTTCTGGTCGTGGCGTTCATGGCGGCTCCCTCAAAGAGAACGAGCGATCGGCTGGAAAGGTTTCGGCTTTGGCCGTCACGCCTCGACGAGCGTCGTCCCGGCCAGTTTGTCGCCCGGCCTGCGGCCGTCCCGGCGACGAATAACCGACGCAATTTCAACGAGATTCCAGCCCGGGACGAGGAGCGTCAGGTTGCGGACGAGGGACGCCACCGCCCCCGAGGGCGATCCGCCCGGCCGAACGAGGCGCAGGCCGAAGAGCTTCTT
The DNA here is from genome assembly GCA_038319835.1 of Thermoanaerobaculia bacterium. Lineage (GTDB taxonomy): Bacteria > Acidobacteriota > Thermoanaerobaculia > UBA5066 > UBA5066 > Fen-183. The sequence goes on from JBBQDQ010000004.1 coordinate 48,700, forward strand.
GCCCGGGCTCCCGCCGGCCCCGTCCCGGAACAGAAACAGGAGGCCCGCGAGGACCTGCGCTGCCCGGAACCCCTCGTCGAGGCCCACCGGCGCCTGCTCGGAGACGGCCGCGATGCCGAAGACGATCGCGGACGCGACGAGGAGCGGCCCCCCCGCGACGAGGAGCAGGTCGACGCCGAAGGCGGCCGCGCGCATCCAGAGGCGTCCGCGCGGCGGAGCGCCGAGCGGTACGGGGCCCGTCTCGAAGACGCCGTAGGATGCGTCCGCGTGAGGGTCGCTCCGTCCGCTGCCCGTTTTCTCCGCCGTTTCGCCACCGCGCCCGCTGTCGAGCTCCACCTGCACCTCGAGGGCGCGGTCTCGCCGCCGGCGCTCGTGCGCCTGTCGTCCCGGACGCCCGAGCCCATTTTCCCGGATGTCGCCTCCGTGCGCGCGCGCCGGCTCCGCCTCGGCTCCCCGGAGGCGTTCCTCGGGTTCTACCGCGACGTCTGCCGGCAGATCAGCTCGGCCGCCGACTACGCGCTCGTCGCGCGCTCCCTCACCGCACGCCTCGCGAAAGAGCGGATCCGGCACGCCGAGGTCTACGTGTCGCCGGCCGTCGCCGAAAGGCTCGGACTCGACTGGTACGACGTGCGCGAGGTGCTCGAAAACGTCTTTGCGGCTCACGAGGCCGCGGGGCGCGGGCGCATCGTCGTCCTTCTCGACGTCGTGCGGCACTGGGGCCCCGCCTCCGCCCGGCGCGTGCTCGACCTCCACGCGAAGAGCCCGTGGCGGCGCGCCGCGGGATTCGGCCTCGGAGGAGAGGAGGCGGCCTTCCCGGCCCGCGACTTCACGGAGGCTTTCCGCCGCGCCCGCCGCCTCGGGCTGATGCCCGTCGCCCACGCGGGCGAGTGGGCGGGTCCGGACTCCGTCGCCGAGACGCTGGAGGCCCTTCGGCCCGTGCGCCTCGCCCACGGGATCCGCGCGGCGGAAGATCCGGCGCTGCTCCGCCTCCTCGCGCGGCGCGGCATCGTTTGCGACGTCTGCCCGACGTCGAACCTCGCGACGGGCGCCGTCGCCGCCGGCGCCGCGCATCCCGTGCGCGCGCTCCTCGCGGCGGGCGTGCCCGTCACGCTGTCGACGGACGACCCCGGGCTCTTCGGGACGACGCTGTGGAAGGAGTTCCGCCGCGTCGCGGGGTGGGGCGCAACGGGCGTTGAGCTCCTCGCGTGCGCGCGGACGGCCCGTCAGGCGGCCGCCAGGACTCTCTCGTACAGCGCAAGGTAACGCGAGACGATCGCGTCGGCGTTGAAGCGATCGACGGCGCGGGCCCGGGCGGCTTTCGCCATCGCCCGGTAGCGCGCGTCGTCGAGGAGGAGCGAAACCCCGTCCGCGGCGAGGCCGTCGACGTCGCCGACCGCGCGCAGGAATCCGGTCTCGCCGTCCGCGACGACTTCGGGGAGCCCGCCGACCGCGTAGCCGAGCACGGGCACGCCGCACGCCTGCGCTTCGAGGGCGGACAGGCCGAACGACTCGGAATCCGTCGGGAGGAGGTAGAGGTCCGCCGACGGCATGAGGGCCTCGACGGCCGGCATGTTCCCGAGGAACGACACCTGGCCCTGGAGCCCCTTCTCGCGGCAAAGCGCTTCGGCCGCCGGCCGGTCGGGGCCGTCGCCGACCATCACGAGCGTCGCCGGGACACGCTTCTGGACGCGGTCGAAGATCTCGACGACGTCCCGCACGCGCTTGACCGGCCGGAAGTTCGAGACGTGCATGAGGACGCGGCGCCCCGCCGGGACGAACCGGCAGGAGAGCTGCGGTGACTCCGGCGAGAACCGCGCCGGATCGATGAAGTTCGGGATGACGACGATGTCCTTCTTCGGCTGAAAGACGTCGATCGTGACCTGCCGGAGATGTTCGGACACCGCCGTGACCGCGTCGGACTTCTCGATCCCGAAGCGCGTGATCGGAAGGTACGACCGGTCCTGACCGACGATCGTGACGTCCGTCCCGTGGAGCGTCGTGACGAGGCCGAGACGGATCGGCGCGAGCATCTCGCGCGCGAGGTGCGCCGAGATCGCGTGCGGGAGCGCGTAGTGGACGTGGATGAGGTCGAGCTTCTCGTGCGTCGCGACGTCGCCCATTCGCGTCGCGAGCGCGAGATCGTAGGGCGCGTACTGGAAGAGGGGATACGACGGGACCGTGACCTCGTGGTACGTCACCCGGTCCGCGAAGACGTTCAGCCGGGAGGGCATCGCGTACGTGATGAAGTGGACGTCGTGGCCGCGGCGCGCGAGCTCGTGGCCGAGCTCCGTCGCGACGACGCCCGAGCCGCCGAACGTCGGATAGCAGGTGATCCCGATCTTCACGGTTTTCCCCCCTCGTACCCGAGGAACGCGGCCGCGGGATCCGCGAGCGTCGGCGGCGCCTTGGAGACGAAGCCCTCCGCGAAGGCGACGTTCGCGATCCGCCCGTAGGCGCGTGCGCGCGCCTCCACGCCGTCCCAGAACGACTTCGACGAGACGTACGTCTCCGGTTCGGCGGAATCGGGAGCGTGGAACTGGCTCCGGTAGGCCTCCAGCGCGGAGCGTTTCGTCTCGAAGGTCGCCGAGCAGTCCACGAGAAACGTCGGCTGGAGGAGCGCGTACGCCGCGTAGAACACGACCTGGTCGGGCCGGTGCGGCGGCATGCCCGTCTCGAGCTTCGCGAGCCCCGCGTACCACGCAGCCTCGGCGACGAGGCGGCCTCCGCGCTCGTGGTCCGGGTGGCGGTCCTCCGTCCACGGCGCGAGGACGATCCGGGGCCGCGCGCGGCGGACGGCTTCGACCACGAGAAGCTGCGCGGCCCGGTCCGTCCGAAGGTCCCCGTCGCCGAGGTCGAGGTTCGCCCTGAAGCGCGCGCCGAGAAGCCGCCCGGCTTCCGCCGCTTCGGACGCGCGCTTTTCCGGTGTCCCGCGCGTGGCCATCTCCCCGCGCGTGAGGTCGACGATTCCGACTCCGCGTCCGCGGCCCGCGAGGGACGCGAGCGTCCCGCCGCAGCCGAGCTCGACGTCGTCCGGATGGGGACCGAAGGCGAGGACGTCCACGGGAACGGCGTGGGAAACGCTCACAGCGGGATCTCCTGGAGGCCAGGCTCGTCCCACCTGAGGTCTCGGCGGAGCGCGCCGACGACGACGTCTCTCCCCAGCTTCAGCACGTACGGCAGGACCGGGTACAGCCGCTCGGCGAGCTGGCCGTCCGGCAGGAGCTCCGCCGTGAGCCGCCGGACCTGCTGCGTGACGAGCGCGTCGGCCCGGCCGGCGGCGCCCTGGGTCTTCTCGACGAGCTTTTCGAACGAGAACGCGAGCTTCTCCCGGGTGGCCGCGACGGCACGGTCGAGCGAGGCGTCCACCGCGACGAGGTCGGGCCGCGCCGCGTCGAGCTCCGCGAGCGCACGTTCCGGGATGGACGCGACGCGCGCGAGGAGCGCGTGCGCCGAGCCCGCTCCCTTCTTCCGGAGGATCGCCTCCTCGCCCTCGAGGACGTCGAGAAGCGTGACGTCGAGCTTCGCGAGGAGGCGTCGCGCGGCCGTCGTCTCGAGCGCGACGAACGGTCGCAGGAGTACGGCGGGCGGGACGATCCCGGCCCATGCGAACAGCGGCCACGCCTGCGCCCAGTAGGCGACCTCCGCGGGGCCGAGCACCGTGGCACCCACCGGGTAGAGGACCGAGGCCGCAAGCGGGCGCGTGAGCGCGGAGAACGACGGCAGCCATTCGCCGGACTCCAGCCGCGCGACGACGTCCTCCGGGGCGAAGCTCCCCTCGCGCCCCTTGAGCGCGAGACGTCCGCCCTCTTCCACGACGAGAAGCCGCTCGCCGCCGCTCCGGACGAAGAGCGGCAGGGCGGCGGCGTCCGTCTTCACCTGGAGCGGGTGCCCGGCCTTCGCGAGCGCGGCGTTCCGCGTCTCGAGGAGCTCGTGCACGTCGCGCCGCTCCTTCACGAGGCGCACGGCGAGCGGAACGAGCGCCGGTTTGTCGGCGGCGGCCGCCGCGTCCACGAGAGGCATCTCCCCGCCGAGGAGCCAGTCGAGCGTCTTCGCGAACGCGCCGCGGTACGTCGCGCCCGTGTACGCCTCGCGGAGCGTCGCGAGCGCCTCCTCGTCCGGCGGGCCGCCAAGGCTCGCGGCGGCCGCGGCAAGGATCGCGCCCGTTTCCACCGCGACCGGCAGGTCTCCGACGGGCCTGCGGTTCGCGGCGAGAGCTTCGGGGTTCGGGCCGAAGTCGCGCGGCCCTTCGGGCGTCGGGAGGACGACGCGCGTGACCTCCACGAGGTCGTGGTCCTCCGAGGCGCACCAGAAGGCGGCCGCGGCCGGCACGCCCGCGGCCGTAAGGTCCGCAGCGATCTTCCCGGCGGCGACGGCTTTCACGAGCGTGAGATGCGGCCCGCCGAAGAGTCCCACCTGCTGACCCGTGAGGACGGCGGCGTGCTCTCCGCGCGCGAGAACGGCGAGGCGGGCGTCGCTGTCCACCGGAACCGTTCGCGGGCGGAACGCGCGCCGCGCGGCGTCCGCCTGCGCGGCGACGTCGGCAAGCGACCCGACGCGAGGCAGGAATTCCGTGACGTCGGGCGTGCCCGTGGCGAGGCCGCGCGCGAGAGCCGCGATCCCCGGAACGCGCTCGAGCGGGATCGTCATCGCCCCGCCGCTCCGAAGGCCTTCGTCGACGGCTTCGAGGCGAGAAGGACGAGCCGCGGCGAGCGGCGGCCGTCGAACGCCGAGCCGTCGAAATCACCCCACGCGCCGAGGATCGTGAGGCCGGCCGCGCGGAGGCGCCCGCGCAGCTCGTGCTCGGTCAGCGCGCGCGCACGTTGCGCGTAAACGCGTTTTTCTGCACCGGTTCCGAGCTCGATCTCCTTCTCGAGCATGCGCTGCGCGGGATCGTAGCGCCGCCGGATCACGACGCGCGTTCCCGCGATCAGCTTCTCCTCGCGCTCGGCGAGGCTCGAGACGACGCGTTCGGCGTTGAAGACGGAGGTGAGGAGCGCGCCGCCCGGCGCGAGGATGCGCGCGATCTCGCACGCGGCCCCCGCGTCGTTCGCGGGATCGCTCGTGCGACCGAACGCGCCCGAGAAGCTCACCGCGGCTCCCACGCTCCGTGCGGCCAACGGAAGCCGCTCGGTGCGAGCACAGAACGCCCCGGGCCTCGAACGCACGTCGCGACGCCGCGCGGACGCGACGAGGCGCAGCGACGCGTCGACTCCCGCGGTGGCTCCCAGTCCGTCCTCGAGGGCCGCGGTCCTTCGGCCCGTGCCGCAGCCGAGGTCGAGGAACCGGAGCCGCCCGGCCTTCGTGAACGGCGCGAGGACCTCCCGGGCGAACACGGCCTGCGTCCGCGCTTCGCGCTCTTCGCGTTCCGGATAGAGCGCGAGGTAAGGCTCCCCGAACCAGTGCTCCCACCAGGGATCGCGGTCCTCGGTCACGCCGCCACCGGCTCCGATGATAGGCGGATCTCCAGGTCCGGGCGCTCCGCCGTCAGGAGGCGGCGACCGTAAGCCGCGCGTCGGCGAACCGCGCGTCGGCGTTGGCGGCGTCGAGCTGCTCGTCCCCGACCACGTCCGTGCGGCGCGCCTCGGCCGCCGCTTTCTCCTGCGCGGCCTTCCCCGCGTCGATCGCGTCCTTCGCCACGGCCTCGTCCGCGAGGACGCGCACGGCGTCGTTCGCGATCTCGGCGAAGCCGCCGCGCACGGCCACGGAGGTCTTCTTCGGCCCGTCGCGGTACGTCACGAGGCCGATCCCGAGGAGCGCGATGAGCGGCGTGTGCCCGGGCAGGATCCCGAGCTCCCCCTCGAGCCCCGGAAGGGTCACCTCGTCGCAGGCGACGCCCGGCACGACGGCGCGCTCCGGAGTCACGACGGTCAGGGTGAGGCGTCCGTCCACGACGTCAGGCCGCTCCCCTGAGCTTCTCGGCCTTCTCCTGCGCTTCCTCGATCGCGCCGACGTTGAAGAACGCCTGCTCGGGCAGCTCGTCGTGCTTGCCCTCGACGATCTCCTTGAAGGAGCGGATCGTGTCGGCCACCTTCACGTACCGGCCCGGGAGGCCCGTGAACTGCTCGGCGACGTGGAACGGCTGCGAAAGGAAGCGCTGGATCTTCCGCGCGCGGGCCACGATGACCTTGTCGTCCTCGGAGAGCTCGTCGATGCCGAGGATCGCGATGATGTCCTGGAGGTCCTTGTATTTCTGGAGGACCTGCTGGACGGCGCGTGCGACCTTGTAGTGCTCCTCGCCGACGGTGAGCGGCGAGAGGATCTTGGACGTGGACGCGAGCGGGTCGACGGACGGATAGATGCCGATCTCGGCGATCTGGCGCGAGAGGACGGTTGTCGCGTCGAGGTGCGCGAAGGCCGTCGCGGGCGCCGGGTCCGTCAGGTCGTCGGCGGGGACGTAGATGGCCTGGACGGACGTGATCGAGCCGCGCTTCGTGGAGGTGATGCGCTCCTGCAGCTCGCCCATCTCCGTCGCGAGGTTCGGCTGGTAGCCGACGGCCGAGGGCATGCGCCCGAGGAGCGCGGAGACCTCGGAGCCCGCCTGCGTGAAGCGGAAGATGTTGTCGATGAAGAGGAGGACGTCCTTGCCCTCCTTGTCGCGGAAATACTCGGCCGCCGTGAGGCCCGTGAGGCCGACGCGCAGGCGCGCGCCCGGAGGCTCCGTCATCTGGCCGTAGATGAGCGCGGCCTTGGACTTTCTCCAGTCCTTCGGGTCGATGATCCCGGACTCCGTGAACTCGAGCCAGAGGTCGTTGCCCTCGCGCGTCCTCTCGCCGACGCCGGCGAAGACCGAGTAGCCGCCGGCGGCCTTCGCGACGTTGTTGATGAGCTCCATGATGAGGACGGTCTTGCCGACGCCCGCGCCGCCGAAGAGACCCGTCTTGCCGCCGCGCGTGTAGGGCTCGAGGAGGTCGATGACCTTGATGCCCGTCTCGAACATCTCGACGGACGTCGACTGGTCCTCGTAGGACGGGGGCTCGCGGTGGATCGGCCAGTGCTCCGTCGTCGTGACGGGGCCCATCTCGTCGACCGGCTCGCCGATGACGTTCAGGATGCGGCCGAGCGTCTCGGGGCCGACCGGGATCGTGATCGGGGCGCCCGTGTCGATCGCCTTCATCCCGCGGACGAGGCCGTCGGCGGGCTTCATCGAGATGCAGCGGACGCGGTTCTCGCCGAGGTGCTGCGCGACCTCGGTCACGATGTCGATCGGGACCGTGGAGAGCTTCTCATCGTCGACGATTCGGACGGCGTTGAAAATGGTCGGGAGCTTCCCGGCCGGGAACTCGACGTCCACGACGGGTCCGATGACCTGCACGACCCTGCCGGTGTTCTCTGATGTCATGGCTACCTCTGGCTCCTAGTCGAGCGCGGCCGCTCCCGAGACGATCTCGATGAGCTCCTTCGTGATACGCGCCTGGCGCGCGCGGTTGTACGTGAGGGTGAGGCCGTCGATGATCTCGCCTGCGTTCCTGGACGCGCTGTCCATCGCGGTCATCTGCGCCGCGAAGAACGCCGCGTTCGACTCGAGAAGGACGCGGTACGTCTGGAACTCGAGGAAGCGCGGAACGAGCATGCCGAGGATGGCGTCCGGCGCCGGCTCGTAGAGGTAGTCCGTGCCGCCCGCGCCCGGGGCGGCAGCTCCGGCCGCTCCGGCCTCGAGGCTGATCGGCAGCAGCTTCTTCGTCCGGACGACCTGCGAGATCACGCTCCGGAACTCGTTGTAGACGACGTAAACAGCGTCGACCTCGCCTGCGATGAATCGCGCGCCGAGGTCCCGCGCGATCTCCCGCGCGAGTTCCACGTTGAGCTTCGAGAAGAGTCCGGGCCTTGCGTCGAGGATCTCGACCGGGCGGCGCTTCCAGAAGTCGTTCGACTTCTTGCCGAGCGCGATCAGGCGCACGTTCGCGCCTTTCTGGCGCTGCTCACGGAGGAACACGCCAACGGCGCGGTTCGCGTTCGTGTTGAAGCCGCCCGCGAGGCCCTTGTCTCCGCTCACGGCGACGACGAGGACGTTCTTCTCCTCGCGACCCTCGAGGAGCGGGTGCGCGGCGCCGCCGTCCTCGCGGGCCGGCACGCGCGCGGCGACCGAGGAGAGCGTCGCTTCGAGCGTCGTGGCGTAGGGACGCGCCGCGAGGACGCGATCCTGCGCCCGGCGCAGCTTCGACGCCGCGACCATC